>JBFOMC010000374.1:0-10688 GCA_040830565.1 Flavobacteriaceae bacterium | reverse complement strand
CAGAGCCTCTTTCATATGGTCAAGGAAATGAGGATGACCGTAGAAGAGGTCGATAAATTAACCGGACCGGTAATTGGAAGACCAAAGTCTGCAACCTTCAGAACTGTTGATGTTGTTGGTTTGGATACCTTGGTTCATGTAGCTAATGGAATTTCTGAAAATTGCAAAGAAGATGAGCGCCATGAGCTATTTAGTTTGCCTGAATTCATTGGAACTATGGTAGACAATAAATGGTTAGGAAGCAAAACCGGGCAAGGCTTTTACAAGAAAGTGAAAGGGGATTCGGGAAAAAGCGAGATTCTCACCTTGGACCTCGACACCATGGACTATAGGGCCAAAAAGAGTGCAAAATTTGCCACTTTAGAATTAACCAAAACAGTAGATAAGGTCATTGATCGCTTTCCAATCTTGGTTGGGGGAAAAGATAAAGCTGGGGATTTTTACAGAAAGAGTTTTGGAGCCCTTTTTGCCTATGTTTCACACAGAATTCCCGAAATAACCGATGAGCTCTACAAGATTGATGATGCTATGAAAGCCGGTTTTGGATGGGAACACGGACCCTTCCAAATTTGGGATGCCATAGGGTTTGAAAAAGGATTGGCACTAATTGCAGAAGTAAACCAAAGCCCGGCAAACTGGATTGCCGAAATGCAGGAAGCCAAAATTGATAGCTTCTACTCTGTAAAGGAGGGGGCTACTTATTTCTATGATATTCCTAAGAGGTCTATGGAGAAAGTTCCCGGTCAGGATGCTTTTATTATTCTAGATAATATTCGAAAATCCAAGGAAGTTTTCAAGAATAGCGGCGTAGTAATTGAAGACCTTGGAGATGGAATACTAAATGTAGAGTTCCAGTCTAAGATGAATACCATTGGAGGTGATGTTATTGCCGGACTCAACAAGGGAATAGATCTTGCAGAAAAGGATTTTCAAGGCCTTGTAGTCGGAAACCAGGCCGCGAACTTCTCTGTTGGGGCCAATATCGGTATGATATTTATGATGGCCGTAGAACAGGAATATGACGAATTAAACATGGCCATCAAATTATTCCAGGATACCGTAATGCGGATGAGATATTCTTCTATTCCGACTATAGCTGCGCCCCACGGCATGTGCCTGGGTGGAGGGTGTGAACTATCGCTCCATGCAGACAAGGTGGTTGCTGCAGCCGAAACTTATATAGGTTTAGTAGAATTTGGTGTTGGAGTAATTCCCGGAGGTGGTGGATCTAAAGAGTTTGCCTTGCGTGCCCAGGATACTTTTAAAAAGAACGACGTTGAACTCAATGTATTACAAGAGTACTTCCTGACCATTGGAATGGCAAAGGTATCCACTTCTGCCTATGAAGCCTACGACCTAGGTATTCTTCAGAAAGGCAAAGACATTGTTGTTGTAAATAAAGACAGGCAGATTGCTACCGCGAAGGCCTATGCTAAATTGATGGCTGAAGCCGGTTACACTAAACCTCCTAAAAGAAAGGACATTAAAGTGTTAGGTAAGCAGGCTCTAGGGATGTTCCTGGTAGGTACAGATGCCATGGAAGCAAGTCATTATATCAGTGAGCACGATAAAAAAATTGCCAATAAGCTGGCCTATGTGATGGCGGGTGGAGACCTTTCCGAACCCACCTACGTTAACGAACAATACTTGCTCGATCTCGAACGCGAAGCATTCCTGTCGCTCTGTACAGAACGAAAAACTTTAGAACGTATTCAGCATATGTTGAAAACGGGTAAACCACTGAGGAATTAGGAAGGACTGAATGACAAAGGACAAAAAGACCTCTTAATGAACCACAATTTTAGAAAATTAAACATTTGGAAAGACGGAATGTCACTTGTTCAGGAAACATATAAATCGGTAAGAACCTTTCCCGACTTCGAGAAATACAATCTTTCGAGTCAATTAATAAGGTGTGCGGTTTCAATTCCGTCAAATATAGCAGAAGGAAGCAGTAAGAATTCCGACAAACATTTTAACAGATTTCTTGAAAATAGTCTGGGCTCGGCTTTCGAATGGGAAACACAAATTAATATAGCCTTTAATGAAGGTTATTTACCAGAGATAAGGTTCAAAAAGTTAGAAGAAAAAATTCAAACATTGCAAAAGATGATACCGAAATTTCAAGGCGGTTTAGACGTTTAGTCTTTTGTCCTTATTCTTTTCATCTTTTATCAAAAAAAAATAAATGAGTAGAACGGCTTACATAGTAAAAGGATACAGAACTGCAGTGGGTAAAGCTCCCAGAGGTGTATTCCGCTTTAAAAGAACAGATGAATTGGCAGCAGAGACCATTCAATATATGATGGAAGCAATGCCAGAGTTAGACAAAAAACGTATTGATGATGTAATCGTTGGAAACGCCATGCCGGAAGGCTCTCAAGGTCTGAATATGGCACGACTAATCTCACTTATGGGTCTCGATATTATTGATGTTCCCGGAGTAACGGTCAATAGATTCTGTTCTTCAGGAATAGAGACCATTGGTATTGCAACTGCCAAAATCCAAGCCGGAATGGCCGATTGTATTATTGCCGGTGGGGCCGAAAGTATGAGTGCCGTTCCCATGACGGGATATAAAACTGAGCTCAACTATGACTTGGTAAATGCCGGGCATGAAGATTATTATTGGGGTATGGGTAATACCGCGGAGGCCGTCGCCCAGGAATTTAAAGTATCCCGGGAAGATCAGGATGAGTTTGCCTACAATTCCCATATGAAGGCGCTTAAAGCCCAGGCAGAAGATCGTTTTCAGAGTCAGATTGTACCTATTGAAGTAGAACAGACATTTGTGGGCGAAGATGGAAAGAGAGCGACAAAGAAATATACCGTCACCAAGGATGAAGGACCCAGAAAAGGTACCTCGGTGGAGGTTTTAAACAAACTCAGACCTGTCTTTGCGGCAGGAGGTAGTGTAACGGCCGGGAACTCCTCTCAAATGAGTGATGGTGCCGCCTTCGTCATGGTAATGAGTGAGGAAATGGTTAAAGAATTAAATCTTGAGCCCATAGCGAGATTGGTAAACTATGCGGCAGCCGGTGTGGAACCCAGAATAATGGGTATTGGCCCGGTTAAGGCCGTACCCAAGGCGCTTAAACAAGCTGGCCTAAAACAAGAGGATATTGAACTTATAGAATTAAACGAGGCTTTTGCTTCTCAATCCCTGGCGGTCATCAGAGAACTTGACCTCAACAATGAGATTGTTAACGTAAATGGTGGGGCTATAGCCCTGGGCCACCCTCTGGGCTGTACTGGTGCAAAGCTCTCTGTACAATTATTTGATGAAATGCGCAAAAGAGACATGAAGGGAAAATACGGTATGGTTACCATGTGCGTAGGAACGGGGCAGGGCGCAGCCGGTATATACGAGTTTTTGAATTAAAAAGTTTAGCTATAAAATTTTAGAATATGAGCACAGATACCATCAATAAAGACCTACTGCGAGGAGGACAATTCCTTGTAAAAGAAACTAAATGTGAAGACGTATTTACCCTGGAAGACCTGTCCGAGGAGCAAAAAATGATGCGAGACAGCACCAAAGAATTTGTAGATCGGGAACTTTGGGCGCACTGGGAGCGATTTGAAAGCAAAGATTATGCTTATACAGAAGAATGTATGCGCAAAGCAGGTGAGCTGGGCCTTCTAAGCGTAGCCGTACCAGAAGCTTATGGCGGAATGGGTATGGGATTTGTCTCCACCATGTTGGTTTGTGATTATATTTCAGGGGCTACAGGTTCATTCAGTACAGCTTTCGGAGCACATACTGGTATTGGTACAATGCCAATTACCCTATATGGTACCGAAGAACAAAAGAATAAATATGTTCCAAAACTGGCATCAGGAGAATGGTTTGGCGCTTATTGCTTAACAGAACCAGGAGCAGGGTCAGACGCCAATTCGGGTAAGACCAAAGCCGTACTTTCCAAAGACGGAAAGCACTACAGTATTAGCGGACAGAAAATGTGGATCTCCAATGCCGGCTTTTGTAACCTCTTTATCGTTTTTGCAAGGATTGAGGATGATAAGAATATCACCGGATTTATTGTAGAAAACGATCCGGAAAATGGCATTACTCTTGGAGACGAAGAAAAGAAATTGGGGATACACTCCTCCTCCACCAGACAGGTATTCTTTAGTGACACCAAGGTGCCGGTAGAAAATATGTTATCAGAGCGGGGTAATGGCTTCAAGATCGCCATGAACGCTTTAAATATTGGAAGAATTAAACTGGCAGCAGCTTGCCTGGAGGCTCAAAGAAGAGTTGTAAATGAGGCTGTTACCTATGCCAGTGAACGCGTACAATTTAAAACTCCTATTAGCAACTTTGGGGCGATAAAAGCCAAGATAGCACAGATGGCTACCAATGCTTATGCCGGAGAATCTGCCTGCTATAGGGCGGCTAAAGACATTGAGGACAGAATTGCTATTAGGGTTGCGGATGGTAACCCACATCAGGAAGCTGAGCTTAAAGGTGTTGAGGAATACGCCATAGAATGTTCCATACTTAAAGTGGCGGTATCCGAGGATGTACAATTCACTACAGATGAAGGAGTTCAGATTTTTGGAGGAATGGGCTTTAGTGCGGAGGCGCCTATGGAAAAAGCCTGGAGAGACGCCCGTATTTCGAGAATCTATGAAGGTACCAATGAGATAAACCGCATGCTAGCCGTTGGGATGTTAGTAAAAAAGGCTATGAGAGGTCATGTCGATCTCCTTGGACCAGCCACCAAAGTAGGTGAAGAATTGATGGGGATCCCTTCATTTGACGCCCCGGATTTTTCAGCATTGTTTTCAGAGGAAAAAGATCTTCTTGCACGCTTAAAAAAGGTATTTTTAATGATCGCCGGAAGTGCAGTTCAGAAATATGGAACCGATCTGGAAAAACATCAACAGGTGTTGATGGCTGCTTCAGATATCCTTATTGAAATCTATATGGCAGAATCTACTTTGCTTAGGACAGAGAAAAATGCAAAGCGGTTTGGCGAAGATGCTCAGGCAGCTCAAATTGCGATGTCTAAATTATATCTTTATGACGCGGTAGACATCATTCAAAGAAAGGGGAAAGAAGCTATAGTTTCCTTTGCAGAGGGTGATGAACAACGCATGATGCTTATGGGCTTAAAACGCTTTACAAAATATACTAATCAACCCAATGTAGCATCACTAAGAATTCAGATTGCAGATAAGATTACGGCTGATAAAAGTTATACCTTTGACTAATTCAAATCAGAACTTTTGTTGAGACAGAAGTAAACCGCTTACCATCTGGTAGGCGGTTTTTTGGTTTGTAAATTGGCAGGCCGTAAATTTATGCAATGAGCAAATCACTTCTTAAAGCGGCTTATTCTACTGATAATTTTAGAACTCAAGGCCATCAGTTAATCGATATCCTGGCAGACCATCTGGATAACACCTTAAAGGGCAACTCCGATAAGGTGATTAACTGGAGTAGCCCTGAGGATGAACGAGCCTTCTGGACCCAATTCCTGAAAGGTGGAGATAGCTCCGAGCTCTTCAATGAAATTATCAATAGAAGTATTCATATTCATCATCCTAACTATATGGGGCATCAAATTAGTCCGACCGTCCCTATTACTGCGCTGACCAGCGTATTAAGCGCTCAACTTAATAATGGCATGGGAGTGTATGAAATGGGTGCGGCGCCAACAGCGATGGAACGTATTGTAACCGACCTGCTTTGTGCGGAAATTGGTTATCATGATAACGCCAATGGTTTTCTAACCTCTGGTGGCACTCTGGCAAACCTGACTGCCCTTCTTAGCGCAAGAAGGAAAATTGCAAAGGAGGATGTCTGGCAGAAGGGTAATCTAAGTAAATTGGCTATTATGGTCTCTGAGGAAGCGCACTACTGTGTTGACAGAGCTGCAAGGATTATGGGACTGGGCCAGGAAGGTATCATAAAGGTCCCGGTCGATCAAAACTTTGAACTTAAAACAGAGCTGCTTCAACAGTATTATGACGATGCCGTTGAGAAGGGGATAGAAATATTTGCAGTGGTTGGTAGTGCGCCTTCCACGGCAACAGGTATTTATGATCCCCTGACTAAGCTATCGGCCTTCGCCAAAGAAAACGGAATTTGGTTCCATGTAGATGGTGCCCATGGCGGCGCGGCTATCTTTTCAAAAAAGTATAGATCCCTTGTTAAAGGTATCCAGCAGGCTGACTCAGTGGTGATTGATGGACATAAAATGATGATGATGCCAAGTATTACCACCGCACTACTTTTTAAGAACGGACAAGACTCTCATGAGACCTTTATGCAAAAGGCGGATTATCTCCTTCAGGCGTCAGAGGAGGAAGATTGGTACAACCTGGCAAAGCGCACCTTCGAATGCACTAAATACATGATGAGTTTGCATTGGTTCACACTTTTTAAGCAATACGGTTCTGAGCTTTTTGATGACTTTGTAACCGTCTTATACGATCTGGGTCATCAATTTGCTGATCTGATAACCAAAGATCCTGATTTTGACCTGGCCGTATCACCTATGTCTAACATTGTTTGCTTCAGGTACGTAGGCGCAATTGAAAGTACAGAAGAACAAAACCAGCTCAATAGGAAAATCAGACAACAAATTCTGGAGGAAGGCAAGTACTATATCGTTCAAACCAAATTGAACAACTTGCATTATCTCAGAGTAACTTTTATGAACCCCTTTACTACTGAAAGTCATATGGAAGGATTGCTATCCGCAATACGTTCGAAAATAAAGTCAATACAGTCATTTAAATCGTTGAACTCCGGTTCTACTGAGATTTAAATTTCCAGGCTGTTCTTTATTGAAATTTCGGTACTTTTAAAGTGTATCACAAGTCACCAACCATGCGAAAATTAGCGTACCACTTTTGTTTTCTTATTTCCTTTCAGGTTTTTGCCCAACCAGAAACAGATGTCTATCTCCTTAGCATTAAAGATACTGCTGGCAAACTACAATTTGAAAATGTCAAAAATATATCAGACAATGCGGGTTATGACAATCAGCCCTCTTTTATAGATAGCAACTTGCTTTTGTACTCCTCGACCAGAGACGGGCAAACAGATATTATGGTATATGACCTCAACACAGCAGAAAAAAAATGGCTTACTTCAACCCCTAATGGTAGTGAGTACTCCCCATTAAAAATACCTGGCAAAAATGGAATATCGGCCATTCGCCTTGATAAGGACGGCACACAACTTCTTTACCAATACGATCTGGAATCAGGGGATAGTGAAATACTACTTGAAGACTTAAAGGTAGGATATCATGTTTGGTACAACAGCAATGTACTTGTAACCACTGTATTGATAGAGAACAGGATGGATCTTGTAATAGCCAATCTTAGTGATGGCAGCACAAACACCTACCAAAAAAATGTAGGAAGGTCTCTGCTCAAGATCCCGGGTACTGAACTTATCAGTTATATAAGTAAAGAATCTAAGCCCTGGGTTCTAAGATCCCTAAATCCCGTCACTGGAGCTACCTCAGATATCATTGCCTTGCCCAACGATAGCGAAGATGTGCTTTGGTTGCCTGGCGGAACACTCCTGACCGCCTCTGGAAACACCCTCGCCAGGTTTGATCCAAAAACAGATCAAAGTTGGGTTACCATACATCAATTCAAGGACCTGTCTTTAGGCAAGCTAAGCAGAATGGCCGTAGATCCAAAACAACGGTACTTGGCCCTCGTGTCTGAGGTATCTCCTGTAGCCGTAGTCCAGAAACAGCTTGATGCCTATAACGCCAGAGATATTGACGCATTTATGGAGACCTATTCTGATGATATTAAACTCTTCAATTTTCCTAATCAGCTTAGCCAGGAGGGGAAAGAAGGTATGCGGGAAGGGTATGGGAAATTTTTTCAGAACACCCCAGACCTACATTGTGAGATTAAGAATAGGATCGTTATAGGAAATAAAGTGATTGATGAGGAATACCTTACCGTAAATGGCGGAAACTTTAGTGCGGTAGCTATCTATGAAGTAGAAAACGGCAAAATTGTCAAAGTCACTTTTTTAAGATAACTTTTCAAAGTGAAATTAAAGCACAACATAAGTCGGATTGAAGCCTTTAGCGATGCGGTTTTTGCGGTAGCTGCAACCCTTATGGTGGTCTCTTTTGATATGGATGAGACCATTATCCTTCATGAATCAAATATTTTGAACTTTGCGACCTTTGGGATAAGCTTTTTTGTACTTGTAGGTCTTTGGTGGGTACATTATAATTTTTTCAGACGGACAGATTATATGGATAATTGGATAATTGCCTTCAATGCTATGCTTTTGTTCGTCATTTTATATTACGTTTTCCCGCTAAAATCCTTGATCACTACCTGGTTTGGCAAAGAAAGACTAAGTATTGATGGGTTTGTGCTGCTCTTTGAACTCTACAGTCTTGGGTTTGCCCTTATCTTCCTTTTTTTATCTCTGATGTATTACCGTGCCTATAGAAAAACTAAGGATATTGAGAGCAGTATTGATCTGTTATTTTACTCCAGGCATTTTGCTATTTATGTACTGGTAGCCTGTGCTTCGGTATTGGTTGCCAAGTTCCAAATTGGTCTTAAATTTGTCCTCCCCGGAATAATTTATGCCCTTTTAGGACCACTTTGCTACTGGCATGGCTTACATTTTAAGAAAAAATTCAAAACCTTAAGCGAATGAGAAAAATCTACACCTTCCTCCTACTTGTCCTAACAACACAAATCTTTCCACAGGCAGACAGCCGTCTGTACAATATCATTGACGCCGTTTCTGCAGATCGAATTGCTGCTGATGTCACCACATTAGCCAATTTTGGGACCAGACATACCTTAAGTGATACGGTTTCCCAAACCAGAGGTATAGGTGCCGCAAGGAGATGGATCAAAAGTGAATTTGAAAAGACTTCGGCGGAGTGCAATAACTGCCTTGAAATCTTCTTCCAAAAAGATCTGGTGAAAAAAGGAACCAATCAGCGCATTGGGCATGATGTTTGGGTCGTCAATGTTGTGGCTATTCAAAGAGGAACAAAATACCCTAATAAGTTTATCATCATGAGTGGTGATATAGATTCTCGAGTCAGTGATCCTAATAATTTTACTTCAGATTCTCCGGGTGCCAATGACAATGCCAGTGGAATGGCTGGCACCATTGAGGCTGCAAGAGTACTTTCTAAATACCAGTTTGACAGCAGTATCATGTACGTCGGTTTATCCGGGGAAGAGCAAGGGCTTTTTGGAGGAAAAGGACTTGCCGCCTATGCTAAGGAAAAGGGGTGGGAGATTATTGGTATCCTTAATAACGATATGATTGGAAATATAACTGGTGTAGATGGGGTGGTGAGCAACAAAGATTTCAGAATATTCTCAGAACCTGTGCCACCCACAGAGACAGAAGATCAAAGAAGGTCTCGTAGGTTTTTTGGAGGTGAAGTAGACGGCATATCAAGGCAATTGGCACGTTATGTACACAAGACCACCAAGACCTACATGCCCGAAATGAACCCTATGATGATCTACAGATTAGATCGTTTTGGAAGGGGTGGGCATCACAGACCCTTTAACGATGCAGGCTTTGCAGGTATCAGAATTATGGAAGCTCACGAGAATTACACCCAACAGCACCAGGATATCCGAGTTGAGAATGGTATTGCATATGGTGACGTTTTGGAACATGTGAATTTTGACTACGCCAAGAAACTTACTGCAGTCAATGCCATTAATTTGGCTTCAATAGCCTGGGCTCCTCCAGCTCCGGAAAATGTAAAAATCGGAGGAATCGTAAGGCCAGCCGCCAAATTAAAGTGGGATAAGGTAGACAAAGCCAAGGGGTATAAGATCTATTGGAGAGACACCACTTCACCAACCTGGGACAATAGCAGGTATGTTGGCAACGTTACAGAACATACCCTGGAAGGTATCGTCATAGATAATTTCTTTTTTGGGGTAGCGGCAATTGGTGAGGACGGACACGAGAGTTTAGTCGTCTTTCCAAACGGAATTTTTAGAGAATAACCTTAAATTTTTAGGACGATGAAATCGTATTTCCCCCTGCTAATCGTCATTATGATCATTGCAAGCTCTTGTAAGGATAAAGAAAGAGCTATTGAAGACCTTTTCCTCCCAGACCTAAACGTTTTGTTTGATGGTTATGAAAAATTGGACAGTACCAAGGCCTATTCTCATTTTGCGGACAAATTGATAGATGCCAACCAGGATTTGAGGTCTTCCGAAATATACATAGAGGCGGCTTCATTGTACCATCAAAGCGGAGAAGACAATATGGTGCCAGGTCTTTTGAACAAGGCAATTGACAATGGTATGGCCAATCCGAAGATCCTTTTAAAATTTCAGAACTTAACATTGGATCAGGATTCTGAGGAAGTTAAAAGGCTCTATAAACGGCTAGATTCTATTCAGGAAAAATTGCGAAAGGTATCGCATTTTAGCATGGAAATGGAATCTATGACTCAGTTCTGGGATTACTTTGAAAGAGCTAAGGAAGATACTGCTAATGCTAAGGATATTTTTAAAGAATTTATTTTCAAAGGGCCCAGGGAACTACGGGATTTCTATGTGGTGCGTTATAACAATCTCGATAATATGTATGGGCAAATGATCAATGGGGCGCCTAATTATTATACCTATCTTAAACAACAATTTAGTCCGGACAGCTTAAATGCTCTCAAGAATAAGACGACCCGTTG
>JBFOMC010000373.1:0-12670 GCA_040830565.1 Flavobacteriaceae bacterium | reverse complement strand
CCGGCAAGTAGCTTATAGAAATGTAAGGAAGACTCCCGCTTTATTTTTCCAATAAGCAATTCTTCATCGATATCCCCTCCTTCCTGTCGCCAGGTGAAAATAGAATTTTGTTTTACTTGGATCAATTTGTGGTGGGCACAAAATTGAGCAATATAGGTTGTCATTGTCTTAAAATACGATTCAATAATGTTAAACAGCAAATAAGTCGCAAAAATTGTAATTACTTTCCTTAAATGTAGGAAAAATCAAAAATATGTGTGTAAAGGATGTTAAAGCTGTGGACAAGCTATAGCCCATTTTACAAAAGCGGCTTGATGCGTTGTTACATAAACCACAACAGCAAGCGGTAAGGGACAATGTTGACCCCTTATTTCTTAATCACCTTCTTAATGATCTCTTGTCCGGATTGCAAGGTGATTTTAAATAGGTAGATCCCAGGAGCCTCGTCTAAAGTGAAACGGGGTTCCTCTGTGGCCCTGAATTCCATTTCCTCTACCTTTTGAGCAGATAAGGATCTTACTACCACCTTTATGTCCTGAGGCTGATCCTGCAAGTCTATACGAACCTCATCAGTTGAAGGATTCGGATAGATTTTTATTTCAGGGAAAGCAGATTTAGATGCTACAGACTGGGTGTTCTGAGCACTAAAATCCGGAATAACGGGAATCCATTCTACCGTATTTATTGGGCAACAAGTACCATCTACTCCTCCATTGGCTACAATGAGCTTATCGCCGATAACTTTGGCTGCCGGGGCAAGGAGTCTCTTGCTAAGCTTACAGACTTCTGCCCAACTGTTTGAGGCCGGATCATACTCAAGGATATCATCATAGAATAAAAATCCATCTCTACCCCCAACAATTAGGATCCTCTCGTTATGTACCAAAGTACCTGGTTCAAAATGAGATCGATCTGAAGGCAGATTAGCCATTTCCGTCCAGCTATTGGTTTGAGGATTGTAGGCATGAAGCAAATTCACATCTAATACCCCACTGTCATGGCCATATTGCCCGCCGATAGCATAGACAATACCATTAACACTAGCTGCGCTGAGGTGATTTCTGGGATTTGGCATGGGAGCAGCAGCCTGCCATCCAGAATTTATGTTGCTGAGATCCAGAATAAAATGTTCTCCCACATCTGTAGTACGGTCCGGCATAAGACCACCAAAAAAATGAATTTTCCCATCATTGAAAGTTGCAGCTCCGGAACCCCTGGAGTTAGGCAGATCCGGACCATCTCTCCAGCTGTCGGTGACCGTATTGTAAATCTGTACTCTGTTCGTTGCCGTTCCGGGATGATCACCTACAAAACCTGCCAGGATCCATATATCATTACCTGCGACGGCTATTCCCTGATGGGTAACAGCAAGAGGCATAGGAGCTCCATCCGTCCAACTGTCCGTAGCAGGATCATAAACTTCCGTAGCATTGGAGATTTTTAGACCATGTTCAAAACCCGCGAAGACGTACATCTTATCATTAACTTTTGCGCTTTGCGCCTCTAGGCGTTCATGAGAAGAACTACTTAAAGAATTCCACTCACAACTTCCCGGAGGGGGTTCTGCCCCTTCTCCAAAGACTTCAATTGCTGATATTTTGGGTTGATCCTTACTAGCTGTAAAAAAGATATTCAGTACGTCATCTGAGACGTTTACATCAAATGATTTTACGGTGGCCGTCATGGTGCCTACTTCTTCAATGATATCATAATTAACCAAGACCGGCTGGCCCTCTATTTCTACATCAAAAATTCGCTTTCCAACACCATTTTGACCCCCATTGGTTGCCCCCCAGTAGATCTCTGCAAAGTGTAATTTTAAGGTATAGCTTCCGGTTTCAACAGGGATTGAATACTCAAAGCTTTCATTCCTTCTTCTGCTGGTACGTTCAGAAGTGTATAGCTCATCCATGTCAGTTCCGCTAATATTTGCGATACTATTGTTAACGTAGCTCTTTCCGGTACCATTGAAATCTGTGTCCGCCTCAAAAGTGATTTGGCCAAAGGTGAGTTCTGCACCTCCGCTGTTTATCCGTTTTACAAAGTCGTTAGGAGGTGGAGGTTGCACTTCCAAAACTTCTATGGCCGAAATTTTTGGTTGATCTTTTGAGGCCGAAAAATCCAGGTTGAGGACGCCATCCTGAACAGTAACAGTGTATGATTTGACAACAGCGGTCATGCTGCCCACTTCCTGGTTGATATCATAATCACTTAAGATATCTGTCCCCTCCATTGCTACACTAAAGATCCTTCTGTTTTCACCCCCCGGGCCTCCACCGGTGGCTCCCCAATAGATCTCTGCAAAGTGCAGGTTTACGGTATATTCTCCATCCGGTACCGGAATGGCATAGCCAAAACTTCCTAAATTCTGCCTCGCGCTTCGCTCAGTTATATAGAGGTCGTCCCTATTTGTATTAAGGATGTCTGTAATGTTCGTATTGGAATAACTTTTGCCATTGCCTGTAAAATGCATGTCGGCTTCAAAAACTTCGGAACCATAGGTGATTTCTCCACCACCGGTGTTTATTCGTTTTACAAAGTTGGTTGGAGGTGGAGGCAGCACCTCCAAAACTTCTATGGCCGAAATTTTCGGTTGATCTTTTGAAGCCGAAAAATCCAGGTTCAGGACGCCATCCTGAACGGTAACGGTGTACGATTTAACCACAGCGGTCATGCTGCCCACTTCCTGGTTGATATCATAATCACTTAAGATAGCTGTCCCTTCCATGGCTACACTGAAAATTCTTCTGTTTTGACCCCCCGGACCTCCACCGGTGGCTCCCCAATAGATCTCTGCAAAGTGCAGATTTACGGTATATTCTCCATCTGGTACCGGAATGGCATAGCCAAAACTTCCCAAATTTTGTTGTGCACTTCGTTCGGTAGTGTATAAATCATCTCTATTGGTATCAAAGATGTCGGTAATGTTCGCATTGGAATAACTCTTACCACTGCCAATAAAATGCATGTCGGCTTCAAATACATCAGACCCAAAAGTGAGTTCACCCCCACCGCTGTTAATGCGTAATTCATAAGGGGCCGCCTGCTGTAAAGTTAGAGGCGCAGATGTTGTACTTAGTTTGTCAGAAGCAGTCGCTATCGAAATAGTGAGCGCGCAAAAAAATGTGAATAAATGCCATCTTTTAGACCTTGTGGAGTAATTTTTTGTCATAATAACGTAATATGGAGGCAAGTTATAGGTCTGGGGCCTCCGAATATAGGGAATAATTCAGTTTTCGGGCTAATATTACGGTTAAATTAGGATGATCAAAACGAAAAAATCGATCAGATGAAAGTATCTTTTTTTCGGATTAATGAAAAAGGCTTAATCATTCAGCTTTAAAACGGCCATAAAAGCCTGTTGTGGGATCTCTACATTACCAACTTGGCGCATCCGCTTTTTCCCCTTCTTTTGCTTTTCCAGTAACTTTCTTTTTCTTGAAATATCTCCCCCATAACATTTGGCCGTAACGTCTTTTCTTAGGGCTTTGATGGTTTCCCTTGAAATTATTTTTGATCCGATGGCGGCCTGAATTGGAATGTCAAATTGTTGCCTTGGAATAAGCTCTTTTAGTTTCTCACACATCTTCTTCCCAATGCTCTGGGCGTTGTCAAAGTGTATAAGTGCAGATAGTGCATCTACGGGCTGACTGTTCAACAGAATGTCTACTCTTACCAATTTTGATACTCTCATGCCAATTGGGGAATAATCAAAAGAGGCATACCCTTTTGAAACGGTCTTTAACCGATCATAAAAATCAAAGACAATCTCGGCCAGCGGCATATCAAAAGTTAGTTCTACCCTTTCGGTAGTCAAATAGGTTTGATTGGTGATCTGCCCTCGCTTTTCTATGCAGAGCGACATCACGTTGCCGACAAAATCAGCCTTTGTAATGATGGTCGCTTTAATGAAGGGCTCTTCCACACGATCTACGGTCGACGGGTCCGGAAGATCCGAAGGATTATTTACAATTACCGGAGTCTCTTTGTCTTTTGTGGTGAATGCATGATAGCTCACGTTGGGGACGGTAGTAATCACCGTCATATCAAACTCTCGTTCAAGCCGCTCCTGTATAATTTCCATATGCAACATGCCCAAGAAACCGCAACGAAAGCCAAAACCCAGTGCAGCACTGCTTTCGGGGGTAAAAACCAACGAGGCATCATTCAACTGCAACTTTTCCATAGAAGACCTCAATTCTTCAAAATCCTCGGTATCCACCGGATAGATGCCAGCGAAAACCATGGGTTTAACGTCCTCAAAACCTTCAATGGCATTTTGTGTGGGGTTAGCGGCATCCGTAATGGTGTCTCCAACCTTTACCTCCCTGGCATCCTTGATCCCGGTAATAAGGTACCCTACATCTCCGGCTTTTATGCTGGGTTTGATCTGTTGTGTCAGTTTTAAGGTACCTACCTCGTCTGCGAAATAGTCTTTGCCCGTAGCAACGAATTTTATTTTTTGTCCTTTTTTGATCTCTCCGTTTACCACTCTAAAGTAGGTCTCAACCCCCCGGAAAGGATTGTAGACAGAATCGAACACCAATGCCTGCAAAGGTTCATCAACGTCGCCTTCAGGAGCGGGGATACGTTCAATAATTGCGGCAAGAATGTCTTCAATTCCAATTCCTGTTTTGGCGCTGGCAGGAATTACCTCCTCCGGTTTACATCCAAGAAGATCAACAATATCATCTGTAACTTCCTCCGGATTAGCACTCGGAAGATCAACCTTGTTTAGTACGGGAATGATCTCCAGGTCGTTCTCTAAGGCCAGGTACAAATTTGAAATGGTTTGCGCCTGAATACTTTGGGCAGCATCGACTACCAGCAGGGCCCCTTCGCATGCCGCAATAGATCTGGACACTTCATATGAAAAGTCTACATGACCCGGGGTATCAATAAGATTTAAGACATAAGTATCTCCCTCATATTCATACTCCATTTGGATGGCGTGGCTCTTAATAGTGATGCCGCGCTCTCGTTCCAGGTCCATATTATCCAGAAGCTGGTCCTTCATTTCGCGCTCGCTCACAGCGCCCGTATAGTCTAATAAGCGATCGGCCAAGGTACTTTTACCATGGTCAATATGAGCGATGATACAGAAATTACGAATATGCTTCATATGAAGGAACTGCTCAAATTAAGGCTGCAAAGATACACTATTTTGGGCCTTCTAGGGCATGTAGCCCGTTTAAAATCCACCGAGCATAGTGCCACAGACACCAAGGCTTACAAGCAAATACACCCCGGCAAGAATAAAAAAGACTTTAGCCGCCTTTTTGTTCTTAGATCGAATAAGCAGACCTATCCCAACAAAGAGTAGTGCCGGGCCAAACATGACGAGAAGAATCAGAATAAACAGGCCGTCGAGGTTTCCAACTTCCAAAGGCAGCACGTTTAAAACCTGTGTCATTTTTATTCGTTATTAGATCGTAGTTTTAAATGGCACCAACACCACAAATCCCCATGCATATAAGGGCCCATATACCCCCAATAATCAAGAAAATCTTGCCGGCTTTTTTCTTCTTCCTAAAATACAACACTGCGCCTGTAAGCAGCAATAAAACAGGAAGAACGATCATCAAAAAGATCATCAATAGAATGAAGTTTTCCAGATCTGACTGTAAAAACAAAATGGCTTTCATTGAAAATAAAGTTAAGGAAAAAACTCGCCTTTACTACTAATGCAAGCTAAATGTGGCCAACATATACCCACAGGTTCCCAGACTTACCAAAAGATATACTCCGGCCAGAATGAAGAAAATTTTAGCCGTTTTCCGTTTATCATTATTTCTAAATACTATCCCGAGCACTAATAAGATCAGTGCCGGGCCAAACATTAAACCCAGAATCATGATCATATCAATTCTTTTTGCAATTCCTTCAAATACTGCTCTTTTTCATCTCGGTAAAACAAGTTCATGGTTTCAAAAGGAATAATCATATAGTCCTTATTTACAATATGTACACAGGATTTTTTTATCGCTCTGACGTCAAAGTTATGGGCGTCAATAAATTGCATGATAATGATACGGAACAGATTTTCATATCCCAAATTAGGAGCATCAATCTCGGGCAAACAACACATAATACTTTTTAGATGTTCCGAGGCTACCTCAACCGAGTTACCTGTGCTGAAAAGTTCTATCATTTTTCCGTGTAGCGCCTCATCTTGCTCATAGATGATGGTGTTTTTCCCTTCATTGAGCAAATCTTCAGGATTAATATAGCGCGTTAAGGGAGAGACCTCGTTCCCCAATTTAAGTGCGTAGCCCATTACCAGGGCATCCGGGTTACACGGAACAGGAATAAGATCGTCTGCTTCAAAGATCGGAGATTGCTCAAGTATTTTTCGCCTTACCTCGGTAAGGGTAATTCTATGGTCATCAGCTTCAAAATTTTCAAGTCTCCCGGCAATTTGTGTCGGCTGAAAAGTAACTCCGCGCACACATTTCTGCTTAAGGGCAAAATCTATGGTCTTCCCCATCTCATGGTCGTTTAGTCCTTTTTGTAGCGTAACCACCAGGGTGGTAGAGAGATTTAAAGCATTTAAATGGTTTAGGGCTTGTAGTCTTACTTCGGCAAGATCTGCCCCTCTTAGAGTTTGCAAGACCTGGTTATCAAGAGAATCGAACTGCAGGTAGATCTCAAAATCTGGCATATAACCAGCGAGGCGTTTAGCAAATTCCTGGTCTTTGGCAATTTTAATCCCGTTGGTATTCACCATAAGATGACGGATGGGTAACGTTTTGGCGTAATCCAGGATTTCGAAGAATTGCGGATGTATAGTAGGTTCTCCCCCGCTAATTTGTACTACGTCTGGTTCTCCCTCATTGCGTACCACGGCATCGAGCATCTTTTTTATTTCCTCCAAAGTTCTGTGCCGGCCATAGTTTGGGGAGGAAGAGGCATAACAGGTTGGGCAGGTCAGGTTGCAGCGGTCCGTAACTTCAACCACCGTTAAACAAGAATGTTGCTCATGATCCGGACAAAGGCCACAGTCGTACGGGCAGCCGTAATGCGTTTTTGTATTAAAGGTTTTGGGGTACTCTGAGGCCTTATTGTAGTTGCGAATGTTTTTGTAGTATTCTATGTCATCGGCTATCAAGACCTTAGATCTGCCATGTTCCTTGCAATGCTTAAGCATATAAACCTTATCGTCCTCAAAAATGATCTTGGCATCTACCCGCCTAAGACAATCGGGGCAAAGACTTAGGGTAAAATCATAATAGGTGTAGTTTCTGGTAGGCATAAGCGATTCCTTTACGGATGGTTTTGTGGTAATATAACAGACAAAGTACACATAAATATTGAATGCTACTGAGACCCAATATCAAAAAGGTATTGGGTTTAATAAATTCGATTAGAAAACGGAAGGCAAAATAACTCACCATAAAGATCTTGAAGTAGGTGCCGCTAGAAAATCGATGAGGTTTTTTGTTCAGGCGCCAAATTATCACAAATAGGATAACTAGAAATACCACTTCATAAAGGGTTATGGGGTGTCTTAACATTCCGTCGCCGAGATCCATACCGAAGATCATGTTTGTTACCGTACCAAAAGTAAATTCTTTGACACCGGCTAAAAAGCAACCTATCCTGCCTATGATAATTCCAAGAATGATGGGCAGGGTAAACAGGTCGCCAGAGGACTGTTTTTCGCCAATGAACTTTTTCATTAGTTCAACCCCTAAGAGACCTCCAAAAAGTCCGCCCATGATGGTTTTGTTGTTCAGGAGGGCCAGCCATCCCTGGGTGGAATGTATCAAGGGGTCTTCCAAAAAAGCAAAAACCCTGGAAAATAAAAGGGCACCAAAGATTGCACCGATGATAATGGAAAGACGATTGTTAGATGAAATGGGATCTGCACTTTTCCTTCTTAGTACTACATAATAACGGAACCCAATGATAAAGGCCGCATATGCCAGCACCAGATGCAAATTAACTTGTATACCGAACAGTATGGGCTCAAAAGGAGGGGAAATAAAAGAGTGCATAGGCGACTAAGATAGGCGGATTTTCGGTTTTACAGCTTCCGGATTAGTTGTAAATTTGCCGAATGGCCAAGATAGGAGACATACAGCTTCCGGATTTTCCCTTATTGCTTGCCCCTATGGAGGATGTGAGCGATCCGCCTTTTCGAGCACTTTGCAAAGAACAGGGGGCAGATGTGGTGTATACCGAGTTTATTTCCTCCGAAGGCTTAATACGAGACGCTGCCAAAAGTGTCATGAAGCTAGACATCTATGAGAAAGAGCGCCCGGTGGGGATACAGATCTTTGGAGCCAATCTCGATTCTATGCTTCGTTCCGTAGAGATTGTAGAAAAAACAGGACCAGATATTATCGACATCAATTTTGGGTGTCCTGTAAAAAAGGTGGTAAGCAAAGGAGCCGGTGCCGGAATTCTGAAGAACATAGACCTCATGGTTTCCCTTACTAAGGCCATGGTAGAGCACACAAAACTTCCGGTTACCGTAAAAACCCGCCTGGGCTGGGATCACAATTCTATCAAGATTGTGGAGGTTGCAGAGCGCTTACAAGATGTAGGGTGTAAAGCTATTGCTATTCACGGCCGTACCCGTGTACAGATGTACAAAGGAGAGGCAGATTGGAAGCCTATAGCAGAGGTAAAAAATAACCCAAGAATGCATATCCCGGTCTTTGGGAATGGGGATCTTGATTCTCCGGAGGCCGCTGTAAGAATGCGAGATGAGTATGGCCTGGACGGTGGGATGATCGGAAGAGCCAGTATTGGCAATCCCTGGTTTTTTAAACAGGTAAAACACTTCTTTGCCACAGGGGAACATCTTACTCCTCCAACCATGGAAGAAAGAGTGCAGGCCGCGAGAAGGCATTTGCAAATGTCTATTGATTGGAAAGGGGAAAAGCTTGGGGTCTTTGAAACCAGGAGGCATTATACCAACTACTTTAAAGGTATTCCTGATTTTAAGCCTTACCGAATGAGAATGGTAACCAGCGACGACGCAGCAGACGTTTTTGCCACCTTTGATGAGGTTTTGGAAAAGTTTGGTGATCACGTATTTGTTTAGGCCAGGAGCTTTTTACTTACCCTACTGCTCGCAATTTTTGAAGCGATAAGCCCCAGCACTAAGATTGTAGCCAGAACGATAAACACATTAATTATTCGGTACTCTACGGGATAGGCGAGCGAAGGTGTAATTTTCAACCAGCCGAAAATAAGCTGAGACCAAATAAGTAAAGATCCAATAAGCAAACCGATAATACCGCCCGTACCGGTGACAATCATTCCTTGAATAAAATAGATACGCCTGATTTCTTTGATTGTTGACCCCAGGCTAAATAGTGTTTTAGAATTTAGTTGTTTGTCCAGGATCATCATAATGATAGCGCCTACTACATTGAAAAGGGCGATGATAAGCACAAGGGTAAAAATGAGATAGGTGGCCAGGTTTTCAGTATTCAGCATCCGGTGTAGGGTGCTGTTTAATTGCTGGCGGTTCTTTACCAATACCTTATCTCCTAAAATCTCTCTTATTTCTTTGGCGACTACCCCTTCATCTGCTCCTTCTTCTAATCTAAAATCTATTCCGGAAATCTGGGTACTATCCTTTTCCAATAAAGCCTGTACAAGCGGCAGTTCCGTAAAGACGTACTTTTCATCCAGATTGGTTTCTATGGCATAGACCCCAGAGACCACGACGGAAAGTTGATTATAGGGTTGAGTTTCCTGAGAGATCGAAGCTGTGCCAGGTTTCGGAGCGAGAATGATAAGAGGACTTCTAAAATTGTCAATAGAGATGCTGAGCAAATTGGCAATGCCTATTCCTGCAACGGCCCGCTGAGCATCAATATCCCAGCCTCCCATATAAAGGGTACTGTCTATGCCTGTTGTAGTAATGTAGTTTTCATCTACTCCTTTGATATAGGCGATGTGACTCTTTTGTTGATGCGTAAGATATACCCGCTCCTCTAATTCTTTTGAGTAGGACGCGACATTAGGTAAGGCTTGCAGTTTTTCTTCCTCTTGGGGCGAAATGGAATAAAACTTTCCAATCGCAGCCACTGCCTTTAGGTCCGGATCGAAGGTGTTACTAAATGAAAGGCTAAAAGATTTTAGTCCGGCGAAGGCAGAGAGTACAATAAACAGTGCAGCAGCCCCTATGACGATCACCAAAAAGGTGATAAAGTTGATGATGTTTACGGCATTCTGACTGCTTTTAGACCTAACGTATCGCTTGGCGATGTAGAAGGGAAAGTTCAACGGCAGACGGCGTTAGGATTTTTTTCTTTTGGCTAAAAGATCAGGGTTTTTGATAGGATTCTCACCCCCTTCCAGGGATCGTTCAATTTTGTCTATATAGTCCAGAGAATCGTCCAAGTAAAAATTGAGTTCGGGCATACGCCTTAGTTGATGCCTGGTCCTGGAAGCCAGTTCGTGTTTTATGATGGATTGATTTCCTTTTATGCCTTCTAAGAGTTCTTGGGCGTTTTTGGTGGGAAAAATGCTCACGTAAACCTTGGCGATCGAAAGGTCTGTGGTAACTGAAACCTTGGAGACAGAGATCAGGGTACCCCTTAGCCCGCCATCTGTAGCAGCCCTTTGCAGGATATCTGCGAGGTCTTTTTGTATAACACCGGCTATCTTTCGCTGTCGCTGTGTTTCCATGGGGCAAAAGTACGACTATTTATTCTTCATTTCTTTGCTTGTACAAAGAAACGAAGCAAAGAAAGTACACTTTTTCGCTATGTGTTTTTTAAATCGCAAGATTTAAAAACCGTTCTTATGGGCTAAATTATTTCCAAGGCTTCAATAATTCTTAACGCCCATAATCACTACACTACGGAAAAAGGCGGACCCTCATTCTGCAGAAGCCCTATTTTGACGAATCTCGGCCTATTTTAGGTTTGGTAAGAAATCAAAAAAAGGCTGCGAGGGAAGAAGGAAGCTGTCCAAAGAGCATTTTGTGCAGCATGGGCGAAAGAAGAATACAACGATTTGTATTCTGACAGAGGCGCAAGTAGATGCGGCTGCGCCTGGACAGTGCGGCTGCAGGCTTTTTGTAGTATTTCAAGAAACCTAAAATCAGCCTAGATTTTTTTGTTTCTTTTTTCATCAATGGAAAAAAGAAAATAGTTATAAACACTATGGATATTTCATCGGTAATAGAAAACGCTTGCTCCCATAAGACTCAAACTCGTAGTAGAAATGAAAGAAGCCATGTTAAAATCGTACTTTTGAACTACTTAGCAATAAAGAACATTTCTTAGGTAAAATAGCATGAACAAAATAGAACATATCGGTATAGCCGTAAAGGACCTTGAGGCTTCCAATGCATTGTTTGAAAAGCTCTTGGGAAAGGCACATTATAAAATTGAAGAAGTGGCTTCAGAGGGGGTAAAGACCTCTTTTTTTAAGACTGGGCCCAACAAAATAGAATTGCTCGAAGCCAGTAGTAAAGATAGCCCTATTGCCAAGTTCATTGAAAAGAAAGGGGAGGGCATTCACCACATAGCCTTTGAAGTAGATGATATTAGAGCCGAAATAGCCCGACTCAAAGAAGAGGGGTTTTACGTACTAAATGAAGAACCCAAAAGGGGGGCAGACAACAAATGGGTAGCATTTTTGCACCCTAAAACAGCTAATGGAGTGCTGGTAGAGCTGTGCCAGGAGATTCAGTAGGCAGTAAACAGTAAACAGTAAGCAGTCGGCAGTAAATGGGTGCGTGTGCGATAAAAGGAAGTGGCTTAAGGCTTGTGAACAAGTAAAATAAGTACTAATATTGCAGTCCGAAAATTTAAGGTTTTCGGCTTAGATTAAAATAAACAATACACCGGTCCTATAGCTCAGTTGGTTAGAGCACCTGACTCATAATCAGGGGGTCCCTGGTTCGAGCCCAGGTGGGACCACATCAAGCAGAAAACCTGCACCAAAATGGTGCAGGTTTTTCATTTTCTGGAAAAGCCAAGCTTGCTTGGGCTTTGGAAGGAAATGAAAGACGCATCAGTCACGACCGTGGCTGATGGTTTTCTATTTGCAGCCGCGGGACTTCTCTTGTCGCTTCCGACTTAGGAGGAAGCAACCCAGGTGGAACCGCGAAGTGGTACCAAAAGCCTCAGCAAAAGCTGGGGCTTTTTCATTTTTATTGATTTCATATAAAACCATATGAAATCAACCGTTCTGGCAAGTGATTCGGTGAGTACTTTTTTATTCGTAAAAATACCGCCCAAACTATATTAAAGAATTGACAGTCAATTCTTTGTTCGGATTTGCAATCGATATTAATAATCCAAAAAGCACAGTTCTGGAGGCAAAAAACACATTTTCCATCCTTTTTTGCCCAAAAACCAGTGATTGTGACAAGCACGGAATGGCCCCTCTTTTTCTTCGAATCACGATCTATTCTAACAGGACCCAACTCAGTTTAAAAAGTTCAGAGCAGACACCTAAAACGGGAAGTAATCAATTAGAATTGGATGTCAATGATATCTTAGACAGACTTCATATAAAAACGGCGGGGGAAAAACCCGCCTTTATCCAAGTTCAAACCGAAAAATCCTTGTGCCCCTACTCATGTTTACAAATAAATTCATACAATTATTGTTTTATATCTATCTCTTCAGAAAAATCCAGTATGTAACTCTTTTTGTGATTACCAAAATAGTTCTTCCTTGATGACAAAAATTGT
>JBFOMC010000372.1:0-6499 GCA_040830565.1 Flavobacteriaceae bacterium | reverse complement strand
TAAGACGTCCAAAAAATAACTCTGCCAAAAAGAAGAACCACTTAATAATATAGAACTGACTGATAATCCTAAGGTGATTAAAAACCCTATCAAAATGGTCTTCCATTTCCTTTTTACAAGTAACGGTATCCCGTAAAAAGCTGGAAAAAACTTCAGTAAAACTGCCAAACTTAGTAGGCCCACTCCAACAAAGTTCCTTTTTTTAGAAATAAGCTCATACCCTATAATTATTAAGGAGAATACCAAAAAATAAGACTGCCCGAATAAGATGTTGTTCCTACTGGGAATAAAAAAAAGAACTGGCAAAAAAAGTAACAGACAATTCTCCTTAACCAGAAATCGAGTCGCTAATAAATATATGGCAAGGAGAAACAGCGCAATACTCAATCCATTAAAAGTAGTTTTAGCTAATAATGCATCCCCAAGGATCGTAAATGGGTAAAAAAAAGTCCCTGTAAAAGGGCTATTCAGGTAATAATCCAGAAGTTCATTATCATATCCGCTTTCCCATACATATTGATTAAAATCATAAATATCAAAGAGTATTAACTCTGAAGGCGTTTTGTCTTGAATCAATTGGGCAGCAAAATAGCTATTCCCAAAATCGTGTAAATGAAATGATATTGCAACATTCCAGAAGTAACAACACAGTAATAGCGTAGGTAGTAAATAAACAATTCTCTGAAAGCGCTTATTTGAAAAGTTGAGCATCATAAACAAAAATATGTTTATGAACCGGTAATTCAAACCCAGTACTTTGCAAAACTTCGATTAATGCTATCTTTGAGTACCTGGGTTATCTTATTCCCGCAGCAATATATGGTAAACAAAAAAAAAGTAGTAGTTGTGTTGCCGGCGTATCGGGCGGAGAATACATTAGAACCTACATATAAGGAAATCCCTTTCTCCTTAGTAGATGAAGTGATCTTAACAGATGATTACAGTGATGACAATACAGTGAAAAAGGCAGAAGAGCTGGGGATAGAACATATTATTACTCATGAGCAGAACAAAGGATATGGCGCAAATCAGAAGTCATGCTATGCCAAGGCTCTTGATTTAGGTGCAGATATAGTTGTAATGCTACACCCAGATTATCAATATACTCCCAAATTAATCCCTTCAATGCTGTATTTAGTTGCAAATGATATATATGACGTGGTTCTGGGTTCGAGAATTTTAGGGAAAGGAGCAATTGAAGGAGGTATGCCCTGGTACAAATACGTTGCCAACAGAATTTTGACCCTTCTCCAAAACATACTGATGAACCAAAAGTTATCGGAGTACCACACGGGATACCGCTGTTTTAGTAATGTAGCCCTTAAGTCCATTTCGTATCAAAACAACTCGGACGACTTTATTTTTGACAATGAAATGTTGGCACAATTGTGCAGTTCAAAGATGAGAATCGGTGAAGTTTCTTGCCCTACCAGCTATTTCCCTGAAGCTTCGTCCATAAATTTCAAAAGGAGCGTTGTTTATGGATTCGGAGTCATTGGAGTCTCAATTAAGTATTTTTTGCATCACTCTAAAATCCGGAAATCGAAACTTTTTAAGCCGCTATAGAATCGTTTCTGGGTATTAACCACTGTAGATGAAATTTGAAATAACCAAACTAATCCGAAGACTTGAACTGGTTTCTTTATATGGGGTTAGCAAATCTGTTGAACCCATAACACAACTCCTCATTTCTTATGTCATCATAAAACAAAATTCTGTCGATCTATGGGGCGAGTATGTAGAATTGTTTTTGTGGGTAAATGCTATTGCCATATTTTCCTATTTTGGGAATAAGAACTACTTGTTAAAGAAATTCAGTTTAGCTCCTGCCGACAGTGAACAGCTATGGTTTACTAGTCTGATTAGTAGAGGTTTATTCTTGATAGCCGCTTCAATACTAATATTAAGCATTCCTTTTTTTAGTGCCTATAAGTATCCCCTAGTGCTGTGGTTAGTATTGCTGTTTTTCAACCAATCTTTCGATGTTTTAGTGCTTTATAACAAATTATTTAGGTTTAAAATTTCTTTGGCATTATCTGCGAACATCGTCCTTATTCTTGGAGTTTTGACATTCGTTAAAGGTCTATCCTTAGAACATTTACTTTATCTGATCATAGCCAAGAATATGATTATGGCGATAGGCTATTGCCTATTTTATCCTATAAATTACAGAAGTCTTCAATTCAGAATCTCTTTTCAGGAATTGGGCAATTCCTTACCTTTTTTTTTACCTGTGCTTTTGGGAACTATCAGGACAAAGGTCGATGCCTATTACGGAACAATTTTTTTCTCCAAAACGCTTTTGAGCAAATACCAAATTTTCATTGGTATTCTGGGTATGATTCAGTTAGGTGCCTCATTCGCTGTCAATCCATTTCTAAAAAATTTTTATCGAATTAGCGAGAATACCGTCAAGAAAATTACAAAGCAATATGTTTGGATTGGTGTTCTTACCGCCATAGTTGGAGTACCTCTACTTTATTTTGTTTTTCAAACCATTTACGGGTTCACTTTTTCCACGCATATTTATGCCTATGCCTTTTTGTTTATCAGCACTCTTTTCATTCATATTCTGTTGGTGAACGAATACTATAAACAGCATCGTCAGGTGGCTGTGGTCAAAATAATATTCACGGTGGCCATAATACAAATCTTTTTGGGTTACTTTTTAATCCGAGATCACTCGGTGGATGGAGCACTGCTAGTGAAAATACTTGGACAATGTGCGGTTGTTCTTGCATTATTTTTATTAAAAAAACACAAACCCGATATTTAGAGTTCTTATTAAATTGATATTGGCATTTTAACGCACGATGAAAATTATTTTAGGCATATCCGCTTTCTATCATGATGGAGCTGCAGCAGTAATTTCCGATGGAAACCTGATAGCTGCGGCTCAGGAAGAGAGATTTACGCGGATAAAGCACACTTCAGATTTTCCAGTCAATGCCATAACCTACTGTTTAAAAGAAGCCGGCTTAAATATTGATGATCTGGATGCGGTTGTGTTTTATGATAAACCTTTTTTAAAATTTGAACGTCTTTTACAAACCTACTACACCTTTGCCCCGAGAGGCATATTTTCTTTCCTTAAGGCCATACCGATATGGTTGGGCGACAAATTATTTTTAAAACGAAGAATCATTGATGGCCTAAAACAGGTCGGACCAATGGATAAAAAGAAGATAAAATTATTGTTTTCTGAACATCATTTATCACACGGAGCAAGTGCTTTTTACTGTAGCCGGTTTAAGGAAGCCGCAATATTAACTATAGATGGGGTCGGTGAATGGTCTACCGCAACGATTGGATTTGGTAAAAAGGAAAAGATTGAGATTCTTAAGGAACTACATTTCCCGCACTCTGTTGGACTTCTGTACAGTGCGTTCACCTATTATTTGGGCTTTAAGGTCAATTCTGGGGAATATAAGGTAATGGGTCTGGCGCCATATGGACAGGAAGATAGCAAGGAGGTTGCCGATTTCATCTCCAAAATAAAAAGCAATATTGTTTCGGTGAAGCCAGATGGATCAATTTGGCTAAATCAGGCTTTCTTTAGTTACCCCACAGGCCTGAAAATGACTAAAAACAGTAAATGGGAAAAATTATTTGGTTTTGCCAGAAGAGTTCCTGAATCTGAGTTAAGGCAACAGCACTGCAACCTGGCAATGGCGATTCAAAAGATAACAGAAGAGATTGTCCTAAAAATGGCCGTAGAAACTAAAAAAGTTACGGGAGCAGAGTATTTGTGCATGGCTGGTGGGGTGGCCTTAAACTGCGTTGCCAACGGCAAGCTCTTAGCGGCAAACATTTTTAAAGATATATTTATACAACCAGCCGCCGGTGATGCCGGTGGCGCTCTTGGTGCAGCTATGGCCGCTCAATATATGTATTTCAATGAAACCAGGAAATACGGATTAGAAACCGATATTATGCAAGGATGCCTTCTTGGTCCAGAATACACGGAAAAGGAAGTTTTGCAGATGAATCGCAAAACCAAGGCCATTGCTAAGAAAATAGAAGATTTTGACATCCTTTGTAAGCATATTGCTTCTAAGTTAGCAGATGGCAAGATCATAGGTTGGTTCCAGGGACGTATGGAATATGGGCCAAGAGCTCTCGGAAACCGAAGTATCCTTGCGGACCCATCTCAGCAGAAAATGCAGCAAAAACTAAATCTTAAAATTAAAAATCGAGAAAGTTTCAGGCCTTTTGCACCTTCGGTGTTAGAAGAAGATTCCAATCTTTATTTTGAAAATGAAGGACCCTTACCCTATATGCTATTTACCACCAATATTAAAGACGATTTCAAAAAGACCCTCCCAATTGATTATCATGAACTCCCTCTAAAAGAGCGACTTGCGGTAGTGCGCAGTGATTTTCCGGCTATCACTCATATTGATTTTTCAGCAAGAACACAAACTGTTGCCAAAAGCTCAAATCCCAGATACTGGAAACTTATTAATGCTTATAAAGAAAAGAGCGGACATGGAATATTAATAAACACAAGCTTTAATGTGAGGGGAGCACCAATTGTATGCTCACCTCTGGATGCATATCAGTGTTTTATGGCTACCGCCATGGATTATTTGGTGATAGGGGATTTTGTTTATGACAAAAAAGAACAGCTAGATTGGCAACTTAAAGAAAAATGGCAATTAAATAACTCTTTGGACTAAGATAAAATCTTAATTTTGGATAGAATAGAACTATGTAGAACGATAAAGATTGGCCAATTAGATGGAAGTAATTAGAGATTTATGGTTCTTTATGAAGGAACGCAAGAAGTTCTGGCTTGCACCAATTATTATCATATTGGTATTGTTGGGGTTGTTATTAATCTTTGGAGCCAATAGTGCTGCAGCTCCTTTTATCTACAGTTTATTTTAAGGAAAATATGAAAATCCCTGAATTGGATCCGGTTAAGACAATTTTGACCATTACCGTCGGTTTATTAATCCTATACTTTATAACTAAACTAGAGGTGTTCGTTTATGCAAGTACGGCTATTGGAGTTCTTGGATTGATATCATCATTTGTAGCTAAAAAAATCACATTGATCTGGGGTTGGTTAAGCTGGTTGTTAAGCCTTATTGTTCCCAATATCCTTTTGTCTTTTATATTCTATTTTATTTTATTCCCCATAGCGCTACTTTCTCGAATTTTTGGAAATAGAGATCCTCTTCAATTAAAGGACAAAGAGCAAAGTATGTTCAAAAGAAGGGATGCTACTTTTGACTCAGCTTCTTTTGAAAAACTCTGGTGAATTTCTATTTATCCCCAGAATAAGACACAAAATTTTGAGATTTGAGGTATTCCATAATTTTGTGGGCCACTACTCTGTTCCCCTCGGCGGTCCAGTGTTGCTCTATGGGATTATAGAGCTTTTTTCCCTTCTTGGTCTCAGAATGCAACACCGGTAATAAGTCTAACATATTCAAACCCTTCTCTGCGGCAAAATCCATCAAAATTTTATTTGGAATTGCGCGATCATATTTTTCATCTTCCTCAGTCTTATCTAAAACCCATTGTTTCCACAGATCATTTTCTACCTGGACTATTGAAGGTGCAAGGGCAAAAACAATGGGTACATTATTGTCTTTTGCATGATTTGAAATTTTCATCAGCAGCTTTTTCATTATAACAAATTTTTCCTTGACCTCGGCGGTGGGTTCCCTTCTGCAAAAAGAAAGTTCCGGGGCCCTAAATCTTTTCAGCCTTCCCTGATCATTACTTTCAGAATACTTTGCACGAATATTTCTTGTTCTGGTAATTACGAATTGATATAGGTGTGATTTGTTTAATAGACCTTTTTTCGGCGATGGCCTTATGCTATGATCTTTGGCTGGATTAAGCCGTAGCACTCCATTTTCAGTTAAAGAAGCATAGGGCCGGGAATAGAGCCAATCTTTTTCCCCGGTATTATCAGTGAAATCATTCTTAAGGTATATCATCACTACCAATATATCTGGCTTTAAAAGAGGCACCCACTTCTGCTGTAGTATATACTCCTGAACCTGACCATACGCATTAACTCCAAAATTTAGAACCGCATAATCGGGCAACAGGGTCTCTAACACCTCGGTAAAAACCTCTTCGTCCCTCACAGAAACGTTGCTTACAAATGAATCTCCGAGTACCATAATCTTCTTAGTACTATCTGTATTGTTGGGAAAAGGACCTTCACGAAAACCTTCCTCATTGGTCCTTATATAGTGATAAGCCTCCCCGGGATATATGATAATTCCTTTCTTATTTGAGATAAACTTCCAGCCCAACTCATTATCATAGGTAAACATTTTATCGTGCTCAGTGATTTGTGGATAAAACATGCGAATGATCACCTCGCAAAAACACAGCGTAACGATTGTTGAAACTAAAAAAAGAATACTATTTTTTTTCAAAAGCTTATACAGATAAGGTTTACTACCGCTAATCAGATTGATAGTTGTTTCAAAATAAAACGACTGTACACCTAAGTAACAATTGACGTATGTAG
>JBFOMC010000371.1:0-14906 GCA_040830565.1 Flavobacteriaceae bacterium | reverse complement strand
TGGGAACACCAATTTCCATCCATTTAACCTGGTTATACAGTGGAAGGTTAAGACGGTATTCTCTGCCAAGCTTATGAAACGAATCGTTGGGGTTTAAATCTTTAAAACGATAAGTAATAGTGTCTTTAAAACTGCGCGCACCTCTGCACCAAAGCTGTTTCCCTTCGCTGTCAACGGCGTAAAGGTCCACCCCACTCACCCCTGTAGCAGGCATATGATTTAAAGCATGGCTAGCCGTAACTCCATAGCGGACGGTTAGTTCGGAAGCGTTAGATATGAATCTTATACTTAGGCCAGCACTGTGTTTTGAAAGGTTCCAAACTTCAGTGCGTACCAAAGCTTCTGCCTTTTTTGGCAGACGATCATAAGGAGCGGCTATCTCATCGGTCCATCCCTGACCTTCTACGTAACTTTCGCCATCTTTGACAGGATTCCACCATGTTATTTCCTTTGCCTCTTGGCCATGGAGGACCAGGCCAAAGAGGAAAAACAGCAGAAATACAAGGCGACCCATTTGAGGATTTCTAGAAATCCCTGTAAGGAGATTCCAGGTATTGATTTGCTTCCTCTTCTGAAAACTTGGCGTTAGCTGCATCCCAGTGCAAGGTTTGACCCGGGAAACGGCCTGCTATTACCCCTAGGAGGATGGTCTCTGTTAATCTGGAGGCATAGGAAAAGGGCGCTGTACATTCTCCCCTTCCCAGACAGGCTTCAACAAATTGATGGTAGTGTTTTGGTCCCTCCGACTCATAATTCCTTATAGGTTTACCCATATTATGTGCCTTTTCCACCTCCCGTATTTCCTCAGAGATATCCACATATTCCCCATCAACTATCTTTCTGGGCAGTTGCATAAAGTGCGGCAATAAAAGTCGTCCTTTTTCGCCCAGGAACATGGCCCCCTGGTCTGGGAGTTGGCTTTCAGCCGCTACTTTAGCATCCAGAGACATTTTATCCTCGATACTCTCTTTCTTTTTAGATTTCTTCGAAGCATCTTTTTTGTTGGCGCCAGGAAGTATCAAATCCTCGTGGTCTTTAGGTGCCCCTGGACCATCATACCAAACCCATTTTAAGGACTCTGTTGTGTATTCTGTCCCTGGGAATTCATAGGTAACATGGTTGTTTTCCGGATATCCAAATCCGGTAGGTTTGCGACATTCATTTTTTATCGTTCTGGGAACGTCTAATGCCAGGGCATTATAGGGGGTATCAAAAATATGTACACCCATATCCCCTAATGTACCACATCCGTAGTCCATTAATTTTCTCCAATTTCCGGGATGATAAACGCCTTCTTTATAAGGTCGTTCCGCCGAAGTACCCAGCCAAAGGTTCCAATCCAGGGTCTCAGGAACGGGATCACTGCCTTTGGGTGTTTTGCCGTCATACCCCCAATTCTTAGGAGACCAGGCGCGCACTGTATGAACCTTTCCGATAATCCCTGACTGGATTAGCAGTGTAGCTAATTTATAATCATAAAATGAGTGTACCTGTATCCCCATTTGGGTAACCAGATTCTTTTCGGCCGCTAACTTTTTCATGGCTCTGGCTTCGGATACATGATGCGTTAAGGGTTTTTGGCAATATACCGGCTTGTTCATATTCATAGCCATCATGGAAGCAGGTGCATGAGTATGGTCTGGTGTCGAAACAATTACGGCATCAATATCATCCGCCATTTCCTTAAGCATCACCCGGTAATCTGAAAAGGTTTTTGCCTTTGGATGCAGCTTGTGTGCTGCAGCCAGATTTTTAGAGTCCACATCTACCAGTGCAGTAACATCAACAAGGGGATGGGATGAAATAGCTTTTAAATCTTCTGCTCCCATGTTCCCAACGCCAATATGAGCAGTTCTCAATCTATTATGTGGTCCCATTTTACCAATTAAAGACGGTGCTAGAGCCACTCCCAATGCGCCTAAACTACTCTTTTTAATAAATTCCCTTTTGTTCATTTTCTGGTGCTTTAAATTATAATTTTTTGATTTTGATATTCTTAAACCATATCGGGCTAGCGTGGTCTTGTAAACCTATATAGCCTTTTTTGAATTTCCCGTAATCGGGGCTATTTTTCCACTTGTCAGAGTTCTTTTTGGCGTACCATTCTTCGGACCAGGGAACAAAAGTTAGCACTTTTTTTCCGTTAAGCCAGTGTTCCACCTTTTGGGGGGTAAATACAATTTTAGAAGAATTCCATTCCCCTATGGGATGCAATACTTTTTGTGCAGGATCTGCAGCATGCATGGCATAGTCCGAGGCAGTTTGCTGTAATGGCTTTAGTTCACCTGGATTTTCCTCATAACCCAAACTGGTATTGTAGGCGGTTAAGTCGTGAATGCTGGCATAGTTGACATCATCTATTAATTGATATTCCGGGGCAACTTCGGGAGGACCTCCATAACCTTCTTTTACATGGTAAAAAATACCACTGTTCCCTCCTTCGGGAAGTTTCCACTCAAGATATAATTCAAAATTGTCAAATTCTTCGGCTCCGTAGATGATATCCTTACCTCCTTCATAATCCTGTTCCAGGCCTAAGTCCGTATCAAAGGTCAGGGCGCCGTCTCTGGCAATCCATCCAGGGGGGAGTGCATCACCATTATAGGCCCTCCATCCTTCAGTGCTATTACCATCAAATAGGACGATCCATTCATCAGATTTTACAATTTCACTTTCATTGTCAGTGTCCTGCTCCTGTTTCTTTTGTTCCGTCTTGCAGGAAAAAATGGCCAGAGCAACGGCCAGAATGATGGTCTTTTTTGTCATTTGAATTGTTATAAGATTTAACTAATTATTCCCAAAGGTGCTGTTGTTTTCCAATTTCCTCGCGTAAAATCGGGGAAGGCCTGCGGAGCTCCTCCGTTGGCCACAGACTGCTCACTCAAGGGACTTACAGCACTCCAGAAACATCCTTCATAGACATTTTGATCGATAGGTAAGCCTTTTTGCAAGCATTCTACTATCCTATACATCATCATTCCATCCATTCCTCCGTGGCCACTGTCCTTAGTTTTTTCATTCAGACGCTTGTATAAAGGATGGTCGTATTTTTCATAAAGAACCTCTAGTTGTTCTCCCTGGACCCAACTATGATGATCTTTGGTTACCCCAGCTACCCCACCTTCCAGTGCCACTCTGGTAGGGAATCCTGCCAAAGTGCCTTTGGTGCCTTGAATTAAATTAAGTCGGGAATATGGGCGAGGGCTTGTCTCATCCCACTGCACCAGCACCGTACGGCCCAGATTAGTTTTAATGATAGAGGTATTTAAATCGCCTCCTTTATAATCTAACTGATTCCACTTGTGATCTGGAGCATAATTTTTTTCTGCGTAGGCTTTTCTTCCAAGCGCGGGTGTTGAAAATGAAACCAGGCTTTCAAAGTTGTCGTCTTTTCGGCCTAAATTCATATACTGGGCCACAGGACCCAGGCCGTGAGTAGGATATAAATTTCCGTTCCTATGTGCATAATGTGGTGTTCTCCAGGAACCAGTTCCACGCTTTTGCTCTTCCATCTGGAAACGCAATTCATGTATATAAGCTGCTTCTGCATGCAAAAGCTCACCAACAACCCCCTTCCTACACATATTTAGAAACATCAATTCATCCCGGTCATAATTTACATTCTCCATCATCATGCAATGCTTTCGGGTGGCTTCAGAGGTGTCTACGATATCCCACATTTCTTGCAGTGTAATTGCAATCGGAACCTCAACAAAGGCATGAGCGCCATTCTTCATCGCCTCGATAGCCATTGGAGCGTGGTTAACCCAATTAGTTGCAATGAAGACAACATCGGGTTTAACCTCTTTGAGCATGACTTTCCATCGCTCTTCGTCACCATAATACAGTGCTACATCTTTATGGCGCTGCCCGCCTCCAATTTCATTTGCCACGGCACCCCATTTTTTGGCCAGATCTTCATAAAGGTCAGAGATCGCTACTACCTCTGTTCCGGGTAGGTTGGCAAAAAACTTCATATGCCCTGGCCCCCTGGCGCCAACACCAATAAATGCGGCTCTGATGGTTTCTAATTTCGGTGCGGCAAAGTCGCCCATATACTCAGCGGTAAAAGGTCTTTCAGTTCTATACGATGCTTTAGACAACATAGGAGACATGCCGATGGCGGCACCGGCAAGGGTGGTCTTCCTAATGAAATTTCGTCTATCGAGTTTGTTCATTTTATTGTTTTTCAGTTTTTTGTGATACTAATTTAATCCGAACGGGCACTAAGCAATTTTTCTTCCAACTGCTCTAAAAACTGTAGCTCGGCATAAAATTGCCAATCGAAATTGGTACTTTGATTGGCCAGGTGTACATGATGATCCTGATCCAAAATATAATCCTCAGGTTTTTCTAAAATTCTGGTTTTTGCATATACTTCTTCCAGCTCTTCTCTAATTCTAAGGAATTCAGTTTCTAGACTGCGAAGCTCCCCCAGCGCTTCCAATTCCTGTTCCTGACTCTGGGCTAAATCGTATTTTTGAAGGGCCATTAGTGCTTTGGGAGCAAAGCGGCTTAATTTGTTAACCTGCTCATACACTTCTAAAGTATATTGATTTCGGATAGCTTGCGACTTCATAGCCACAATTTTTGAAGAAACACTATCAGAGGTTTTTAACAATTGTGCTGCTTTTTCGATCCGGGCACTGTATTGGTCTGCCCACTTGCCGGGAAGATTTCGATCTGGAAAACCGACTATTCCATGTGTTAGGGATTCCTCATTTTTCTTAAGGTGGTTTCGACTTACCCCATCTAACAAAGCATCTTTAAAAAACACAACTGGAGTTTCCAATTGGTCTACAAAGGCAAACATCTCGTCACCAAGTGTATTGGAAAATTCACGATGTCTGTATTTAGCCAACAGCTCTTCATCAGCCTCTGTGGTGCCCGCCCAAGTATATTCTGCAAAGGCGATAATACCTCGCCAATACAGTTCAAAATGCGGCGAATCATCGTCCCATAAAGTTAACAATAAGCCATTGAGGTTTTGCTCAATTGAAGCACGGGCGAAAGTCTTAATATTTTCAAGATTGCCCCCATCTTGTGGCATAAGGACCCATCTTCGCTGTCCGGCCGTTGCGCCCATCACCTGCATCCCGTTTTTTTGGAACCAGTCCATAGCTTTAGTATTTCCAATGGCCTGAGGGGAGGCATAATTCCATCGCATATACACGCAATTCTTCGGAAAAAGGTCTAGAAACTCTGCAAGTTTGTGTTCATTTTCTTCCCAAATTGCCTCAACTTCGGAGGAGCTCAATTCTGGTTGAAACATGGCACTATATACTCCGGCATGCTTAAGAGGCATATCGTCCCAAAAAATTGGGACACGATGGTGTTCTTCGGCAAATTTACACACCTTGTTCAGCCAATTCAGTTGTAATTCCAGGGCAGATTTACCGCTCCCGCGTCCGGTGGTATGCACTTCATCACCACCCACGTGTAGGTATCTTCCGTGGGGAGTGGCGGCCATAGCATCTCTGTAAAGGTCGTATTGTACCTCATAAGTTCTCGGATCTAAGGGGTTAAATGCCCAATCACTTGAAGGATCGTCTCGCAAGCCCTTGTATTTATCGTGCTTAAGAATAAAGGACGCATGTCCTAATCCTTGTACTAGTGGGCTAATCTCTATATTTCTTTTTTGAGCATAATCGCTAAGATCTTTCCATTCTGCGATAGTTAATGCATCTTCCGAGCCAATTAGCGGTTGACGTTCATATTTAATCTTGTCTTCGAACTCCAGAATAATTGCGTTTATCTTGTACCTGGCTAGTTTGTCTACAATCTTATAGTAATAGTCCTTCTTTTCTCTATGGTGTTTAACATCGAGCTGTATTGCCCTGTAAGATAAAAGAGGGTAATCTGAAATCTTACAAAGAGGAAGATTTACGGATTGTTCTGTTGCATCTTCAAGCAGTTGTTTTAAGCTCATGATACCGTATAGAATGCCAGCCTCATCCTTTCCCGTTAAAGCAATTGTTTCCTCTGCTATTTCAAGCATGTAGCCTTCGGCCTTTAGAGAAGCCAAAGTATCTAGCTTTAGTATCAGTTGCGCTTTGGCCTTATCGTTTACTGAAACAATATCTTCCAGCATGTCTTTGGAAAGGCTAAAATCGATTTTATCCGAAAGATAGAAGTGTTGAAGATCTCCTGGGGCTAAATCTGATACTCCTGTGATATCAAATTGCTTGGTACCAGGAAGTAATTTGAAGTTTCCTAGTTTCTGCGGCTCCGATTTGCACGAAATACAAGCAGCAACAGCCAGGCATGCTATGATCAATTGAATGGGTTTCATTAAAAAAGTGCGAATGCTAAAGATAAGCAATGCAAATTGAAAAGTTTATTTCATCCCTTCACAAAATGATGGAATTTTGTTTCCTAATAGCGAAGGGAAAGAAGCTATCAATTTGGTCCTAATCGATAAATAAGCTCACTGGAAACCCAATAGATGTCCTGAGTACCGCCTATGGGTCTGTCCAAAAACAAAAATTTCCCGTCGGGACTGATCCGAGGTGCAACCTCATAATTTTAGATATTGGTTTTTTCCCAGGTTGATTGGAATAACTGCCGCTATAACGGAAAACTAAGGCTGCATGCTTAAAGGTAAAAATTTTAGCCCTATACTAATCTTAAAAGAATCCTTACATTTAAGCTTGACTAATTCCAACACTTAAAAAATGAAAAAATTCTACTTAAAAGGGATGCTGTTGTTGCTTACCCTGATGCTCTTACCTGAAAAAAATGAGGCACAAAAAAGAAGAACAACCCCCGTTGATCCTTATCCGGAAGCCCTTTATTCTAGCCTTGAATACAGATTGGTCGGACCTTTCCGTGGAGGAAGATCGGCGGCGGTTACTGGGGTGCCCGGCGCTCCCAATCTCTATTACTTTGGTGCTACCGGTGGGGGTGTTTGGAAAACCATGGACGGGGGCCGAAGTTGGGAGAATATATCCGATGGCTATTTTGGAGGAAGTATAGGGGCCGTTGAGGTGGCCCAAAGCGATCCTAACGTGATTTACGTGGGAGGAGGAGAAAAGACTTTAAGAGGGAATGTGTCTTCCGGTTATGGGATATGGAAGACCGTCAATGCCGGGAAAACCTGGACCTCCGTAGGATTGAAAAACAGTAGGCATGTGCCCAGAATACGCATTCACCCTAAGGACCACAACATTGTTTATGCCGCCGTGCTTGGGAATATTTATAAACCTACTCAAGATCGGGGAATTTATAAAAGTACTGATGGAGGAAAAAGCTGGCGCAAAACGCTTTTTGTAAACGATCAGGCCGGCGCAGTAGACCTGGTGCTAGATCCGAACAATCCTAGAATTATGTATGCTTCCACCTGGAGGGCCAAACGTACCCCTTACAGCCTGAGTAGTGGGGGTAAAGGTTCTGCCCTTTGGAAAAGTACCGATAGTGGAGAAAGTTGGACGGAGATTTCAAAAAATGAGGGTTTCCCTAAGGATACCCTGGGAATTATTGGGGTAACCGTTTCGCCTAAGAATTCAGAAAGGGTTTGGGCCATAGTAGAAAACAAAGAAAAGGGAGGACTTTATCGTTCAGATGACGGAGGCAAAAAGTGGACCCAGGTAAACAGCGAGAGAAAACTAAGGCAAAGAGCCTGGTATTACACGAGGGTATATGCCGATACCGAAGATGAGAATATTGTTTATGTGCTTAATGTACGCTATCATAAATCTACCGATGGCGGAAAGACTTTTAGCACCTTTAACGCGCCTCATGGCGATCATCATGATCTTTGGATTTCACCCGAGAACTCTAAGCGCATGATCATCGGTGATGACGGGGGTGCCCAGGTGTCTTATGATGGCGGGGAGACCTGGAGTACCTATTACAATCAGCCTACTGCGCAATTTTATCGGGTGACCACGGATAACGCCTTTCCGTACCGTATTTATGTCGCCCAGCAAGACAATTCTACTATTCGTATTAAACATCGTTCTGATGGGAGCCGTATTGATGAAGATGATTGGGAATCCACGGCAGGGGGAGAATCGGCCCATATTGCCGTAGACCCCACGGATAACGATATTGTTTACGGAGGTAGTTATGACGGCTTTTTAACCCGGGTAAATCATAAGAAAAATACCGTACGCGGGATTAATGTTTGGCCAGATAATCCTATGGGTCATGGCGCAGAAGGGATGAAATACAGATTTCAATGGAATTTCCCAATCATTTTTAGCAGGCATAATCCGAAGAAGCTCTACACTTTTTCCAATCATGTCCATATGACAGAAAATGAGGGGCAGAGCTGGAAATTGTTAAGCGGAGACCTTACCAGGAACGATCCTACGAAATTGGTTTCCAGTGGAGGACCAATTACCCAGGATAATACCTCAGTAGAATACTATTGCACCATATTTGCCGCAAATGAAAGCCCGCTAAAGGAGGGATTACTCTGGGTGGGGAGTGATGACGGACTTATTCATGTAAGCAGGGATGGTGGTCAGAGCTGGGACAATGTTACTCCAGCCAATATGCCAGAATGGAGTATGATCAATAGTATTGAACCCTCTGCATTTGATGAAGGCAGCTGTTATGTTGCTGCTACCAGATACAAGCTGGGGGATTTTAAACCATACCTGTATAAAACCTCTGATTATGGGAAGACATGGAAAAAAATAACGAATGGTATAAACGAAGAACACTTTACCAGAGCCCTGCGCGAAGATCCTAAACAAAAAGGGTTGCTGTATGCCGGGACCGAAACCGGGATGTATATTTCGTTTGATGATGGCGCAAATTTCAAACCTTTCCAGTTAAACTTGCCCATTGTTCCTATTACAGATCTGACGATAAAAGACAACAATCTAATTGTTGCCACCCAAGGCAGAAGTGTTTGGATTATTGATGATCTAACGGTCTTACATCAGCAGGCCGACATAGAGAAAAGTGCCGCCGCCATTTTATATAAACCTAAAGATTCATACAGGACCAAAGGGCAAGCAGCCAGCAAGCCTTCTAAAACTGCCGGGGCAAATCATCCGAATGGAGTCATTACCCATTTTTACTTAAAAGATTTAAGTGAAAAGGATAGCATTAGCCTAACCTATACCACGATGTCTGGCGATACCTTGAGCAGTTTTAGCAATGTGGCCAAAGAAAAAGACAAAAAGCTAAAGGTTAAAAAAGGCGGAAATACCCATGTCTGGAATACCAGGGGTAAGGAAGCCGAAAAGCTCAAAGGAATGATTCTTTGGTGGGCAAGTTTGGCAGGGCCCAAAGCTGTGCCGGGAAATTACAAAGTTCATCTGAATGTCAATGGAAATTCTAGCGAACAAACCTTTAAAATAGTAGCTGACCCCAGGGCCGAGGTTACGGTGGCAGATATGCAAAAACAATACGATTTCATTACCGAAATCAATACTACTATTGATAAAGCGCATAAGTCGATCAAAAAAATTAGGAAGATCTCTGCAGATCTAGACGCCTTTACCAAACAATATAAGGACAATGAGGCAACAAAGGATTTGGTTGAAAAAGCGAAGAAAATGAAAAAGGAGTTTGGTGAAGTGGAAAAGGCCTTATATCAAACGAAAAATAGAAGTAATCAAGACCCGCTTAACTTTCCGATAAAACTAACTAATAAGCTAGGGCATTTAAACAGTCTGGTTGCGATTGATGATTTTCCGCCAACAGATCAGGATATCGCCGTCAAAAATGAGCTTTCGGGGAAGATCAATAACCAACTTCAGATTTTTGATACTATGGTTACTAAAGAGATCAAGGAGTTTAATGAGGCATTTAATGCTTTAGATCTGGATTACCTATTCATTGAAGATTAAACCTTGATTGTTGCAAACTCAGTAATAAACTTACTATGTCTTTACATAAACAACTTCTTTTAGTCATCCTATCTCTTTTGACAAGCACTATAGTCGGGCAAAACGCAGACCGCTACTATGAACCAATGAAGTACCGGAATATCGGACCTTTTAGGGGAGGGAGATCTGTTTCCGCGGCTGGAGTCGTCGGGGATCCCCTTACTTATTATATGGGAATCACAGGCGGAGGGTTGTGGAAAACCACAGATGCAGGACAGCGCTGGGATAACATTTCTGATGGCTTTTTTGAAACGGGTTCTGTTGGAGCCGTTGCGGTATCAGCCTCGGATCCCAATATTGTCTATTGCGGTATGGGGGAACATGCACCAAGAGGGGTGATGACGTCTTATGGCGATGGAGTTTATAAGTCTACGAATGCCGGAAAGACCTGGAAAAAGATCGGTCTTGAAAAAACCCAGCACATTTCCAGGATCATTATTCACCCAAATGATCCGAACACAGTTTTTGTCGCAGCACAGGGAGCCTTGTACGGCCCCAATAAAGAAAGAGGAATCTTTAAATCCGTTGATGGAGGACAGAACTGGAAAAAAGTACTCTTTGTCAATGATCTAACGGGTTGTTCAGAATTGTCTATTGATGTTCATAACCCTCAGATTTTGTATGCCGCTATGTGGCATCATCAAAGAAAACCTAACATTGTTATAAGTGGTGGTGAAGGAAGCGGACTTTATAAGTCTGTTGATGGGGGAGAAAGTTGGCAGGAACTCAAAGAAGGGCTGCCTGTGGAAAAAGGAAAAATGGCGATAGCGGTGAGTAGGGCTAATCCGCAAAAGGTATTTGCGCTTATAGAAAGTGATTCCAATGCGGATAAAGGTGGACTTTTTGTTTCTGAAGATGCTGGATTAAGTTGGAATATGGTCAGTGGAGATAACAGATTAGTGCAAAGAGCCTGGTACTATATTGAAGTTTTTCCGGATCCTAATAATGAAGACGTAGTTTATGTCATGAGTGCTCCGGCCTTGCGATCCGAGGACGGAGGAAAAAGCTGGGAAAGAATCACCGGAACGCATGGAGACTTCCATGATTTGTGGATCAATCCAAACAATTCAAAAAATATGGTTATCGCGAATGACGGGGGAGCGGCAATAAGTTTTAACTATGGAAAGACCTGGTCTACTCAAAGCAATATGCCCACGGCCCAGATCTACAGGATCAACGCAGATAATTTATTTCCTTATAACATTTATGGAGGACAGCAAGACAATACCTCGGTTAAAATCGCAAGTCTTTCTTTGGGAAGACCAGGCATTACCACACAGGATTGGACCTACTCGGCAGGAGGCGAAAGCGCTTTTCTAGGTTTTGATCCCGACAATCCCAGGTACGTTATGGGAGGAAGTTATTTGGGTACTATTGAGTTGTTAGACATGGATACCAAATCAGAAACGAAGGTCATGGCAGCTCCAATTCAATATCTTGGGCGGGAAGCAAGAAACATGAAGTATCTCTACAACTGGAATGCACCAATCCTTTGGTCCGAGCATGAACCCGGAACCTTTTATCATTGTGCCCAGATGGTATTAAGAACCAGGGATGGAGGGATGAATTGGGAGGAAATTTCACCTGATCTCACCAGGGATATGGATGACAAGCAAGGTAACGGTGGGGGACCTTATACCAATGAGGCTGTGGGAGCAGAAAATTACGGAACAATTGCCTATATGATAGAATCTCCACATGAAAAAGGGGTCTTTTGGACCGGGAGTGATGATGGCCTGGTGCATATCACAAGAAATGGTGGGGAAAGTTGGACCAATGTTACTCCAAAAGGATTGCAAGAATGCCTCATCAACGCCGTTGAAATATCCCCTCATGACCCGGGAACAGCTTATATTGCTACTACTCGTTATAAATTCAATGACTATACCCCGGCACTGTACAAGACCACCAATTATGGATCAAGTTGGGTGAATATCAGCAGCGGAATTCCCTATGGAGCGTTTACCAGAGTAGTAAGGGAAGACGCTACTAAGGCGGATTTGCTTTACGCAGGAACGGAGAAAGGGATATATATTTCCTGGAATGGAGGGAAACTGTGGGAACCCTTTCAACTAAATTTACCTATAACCCCTATTACCGATCTTATGGTTCACCAGGGAGATTTGATAGTGGCTACTTCGGGCCGTTCTTTTTGGATATTGGATGATCTTGCTGCAGTACAGCAATATGAGCCCGAGCAGGAAAGTTTGAAACTTTTTAGCCCGGAACCCGCTTATGACGGCTCCTGGAGAAGTCAACTAAGCAGAAATTCAAAAGGGTTTAAAGGTACAGACCCCTTTAGTGGAGTAAATCCGGCAAATGGAATGGTCTTATATTATAATGTTCCTAAAGTTTTAGACTCTATGATCTTAAGCTTAGAGATAAGAAATAGTAAGGGAGCCCTGATCAGGACAATCAGTTCCGAAAAAGATCCGGACTATAAAAAACATAATGGTGGTGGACCTCCCCCGGCTCCGGTGCTTTCCAAGAAAGCCGGACTGAATAGGTTTGTTTGGGATATGCAAACCGAAATAATGCCTGGAATCCCCTATGTGTACATCGAAGCAAATTTTAGAGGCCATTTAGTACCTCCCGGCACTTATTCCCTTCGGTTGACCGCTAATGATAAGGTTAGTGAGGTGAAGGGCGAGATTGTGAGAATGCCAGGTTTTACTACTTCTGAAGAACAGTATCAGGAGTATCATAATTACATGACTTCGGCAGAAAGTACACTTACTCAAATGCACAAGACGGTTAACAAATTGTACGATGCGCAACAACAATTAAAGGCCATCTTAAGCGGGTTAGAAGATCCTGCTCTGAAGTTAACGGGCAATGATCTGGTTAAAGCTTTAGGTAAGTGGGACAAGGCGATGGTGCAGCGTAAATCCCAGGCATATGACGATGTTGAGAATTTTCCAAATAAGTTTACGGCAGAATATCTCTTCATGATTAACCATGCCAATAGTGCTATTCCAAGGATAACCCGGTCTTCCTTAGACAGAAAACAGGAACTTGACGCCCAATGGGATGCATTAGAAAGACAAGCAGATGATTTTATTAAAAAGGCAATACCAGGTTTTAATAAAGTTTTATGGGAGGCAGGTATTGGGGCTGTACGAATTAAGGAATAGCATTACCGTTTAAAAAGTAATACATTTAGGCTAAATAGACGAGAAATGAGATCGTTTGTACTGGCACTACTTTTGATATTTCCTTGTGTTTTTATAGGACAAGGCAGAGAGCGGCCAAATGTGATAGTCATCATTACAGACGATCAAGGTTATGGAGATCTTGGATATACGGGGAATCCAAATATCAAAACTCCAGTGCTCGACAAATTTGCACAGCAAAGTATCAGATTTAACAACTTCTATGTTTCTCCGGTTTGCGCCCCAACTCGGGCTAGTTTAATGACCGGAAGATATTCGCTAAGGACAGGGATTCGTGATACTTACAATGGAGGGGCGATTATGGCAGACTCTGAGATTACCATAGCTGAGCTGTTAAAACAGGCCGATTATAAAACAGGGATTTTTGGTAAATGGCATCTAGGAGATAACTATCCTTCCAGGCCGAATGACCAGGGCTTTGATGAATCTTTAATACATCTTTCGGGAGGTATGGGTCAGGTGGGTGATTTTACCACCTGGTTTAAGAAGGAGAAAAGCTATTTTGATCCGGTACTTTGGCATAATGGAAAACAACAATCATATACGGGATACTGCAGTGACATCTTTGCTGAGAATGCCATAGCGTTTATTGAAGCAAACAAAGAAGCCCCTTTTTTTTGTTATCTATCCTTTAATGCTCCTCATACCCCTTTACAGGTGCCCGATAAATACTATCAGATGTATAAAGATCTTGATCCGACTTTGGGTTATGGCCGAGATATGAAGCTGCAAGACAGCATGACTGAAAAAGACAAGGAAGATGCCAGAAGAGTCTACGCCATGGTCAGCAACATTGATGATAATGTTGGAAAGTTGCTTAAGAAGTTAGAGGAGTTGCAATTAGCAGAAGATACCCTGGTAATCTTTATGACAGACAACGGTCCGCAGCAGCTGAGGTTTGTTGCTGGGATGAGGGGGAGAAAAGGGAGTGTATATAGAGGAGGAGTGCGAGTGCCTTTTTATTTTAAGTACCCCAAAGGGTACAAAATGAATAGGGAAGTGGAGACTATGGCGGCCCATCTGGATATTTTGCCTACTATAGCTGAAATATGTGGCATTGATTTGCCTTCAGACAGAAAGATTGATGGCAAAAGTCTTGTGCCATTGCTCAAAGGGCAGCAGGTTGACTGGGAGCATCGACCATTATTTTCGTATTGGACGCGAAGGTATCCTGAAAAGTATTTTGGGATGGCCATTCAGAAAGGAAGAGATAAGCTGGTGGCTTATACCAACAGTGATGCTGCCATATCTGAATTTGAATTGTTTGATGTAGTTCAAGACCCATTCGAAGAGTATAACCGGGTGAACGAAAATCCTTTATTAGGCGAAACGCTTAAAGCTGAAATGGATAAAATATACCAAGAACTGATTCAATCTGAAAATCTAATTCATCCGCCAAAAATCGAGGTTGGCAACCCAGAGGAAAACCCCATAATATTAAATAGAAATGATGCAGGTGGAGATAGAGGTATTTGGGATCAGGAAGATGTTTATGGAAAATGGAAGGTGCAGATAAAAAAGGGGACATATAATATAAGATTCAAGTTTATCAAACCTGTCAAAGGAGGAGGAAGAATGTTCTTAGAAACCGGAACGGCCATAAACCAAATGAAAATATCACCAGGAGATACAGATTTGATTGAAATGAATAATATTAGTCTCTCTTCTTGCGACTGCGACCTGATACCCTTTTATGCTCTAAACGGACAACGAATATTTCCCTTTTGGGTAGAGTTGAATCGCATTAATTAGCTCTTACTGTCGGGTCGAGCGGAGTCGAGACCTCCTCAATTTGGGAGTATATTGTTTTAAGGTAGAATTGCGGTGGAGCCAATATTTTTCAAGAACTTTGTTTATTATTTTAAGTGATTCATGCCAGAATACTATA
>JBFOMC010000370.1:0-21579 GCA_040830565.1 Flavobacteriaceae bacterium | reverse complement strand
TGCTCCTACCGCCGTAAAGCAGGATATCACTGTACAATACTACAGCCCGGGAGATGTCAATATTGCGCAATTCAAAGCAGATAATTTAGGAAAAAATGTCTTGGTCGTAGGGCATAGTAATACCACTCCGGATTTTGTAAATAAAATGATCGGGGAAGAAAAATACCCTCCCATGGACGACTATGACAACGGAAGTTTGTTTATCGTACAACTAGTTGGGGAACAGACCACAGATACTCGACTTCATTTTAATTGTAACTGCCCGGAGTAACTTCTATATTGGTCAACTCTATTTTGGAGAGCAATTCTAATTGATCGTTTTCATAAGATCGCTCTATTTCTAAAATCGAGACGGCATCCTTAGGTTTAAAATTCTTGTAGTCGACAAATCGAACACCGTTGACGAAACGTTCGTTATAAGCCTCCCTAAATCGCATGCCCCCGCCATCTACATGAAATTCATAAGCGAGATAATCTGGCTTAAAGGTTTTCTTATTGAACCAGTATACATAGACATCTTCAAAGTCCTCTCCCCCATTTTCCTGATCAAAAGTTACCTGGATCTTATAGTATTCCTGATCCTTGATTAGCGTTTCACCAAGTAGTTTTTTATTTACTGCCCTATCATTAAGACCGTAGGGTAAATAGGCAAAATAATGCACAGAATTAATGGAATTGGAGTATTTACGAGCCATGGAGTCCACTACCGTAACAACACTGTCGTTTACCAGACGTTGAAATCCGTCTATTTTCCTAATGTCCACCACAGTGGTAGAATCTGATCTTTCAATTCTTTGGAGTACTTTTCTATTTCCTTCTTTGCTTAGTGTATAGGTCTTATTTCTGAAGTCGAAACTAAAGTCACTTGAAGCGTACAGACTACCACCTGAGGCTTCTATGGCCTTATCAATGATTTGTTGGGCGTTAAGAGATTTGGTGGCCTCTCCCCCACAACTTAACAGCGCTAAGAAAAGAAATAAGAAACAAGCTTTCATCTGAGGTTTTTTAGTTTATCGCAAAAATGCATCAATCTTTACAATCCATCGTGTATTTAAAGTAATTTTAAGAACTTCCCTTATAGATTTGTACTTACTTTTGTGCTCCAATGCAGAAAAACATCAACATAAAAAATAAAAAGGCGCGGTTTTCCTATGAGCTACTGGATACTTTTGTGGCCGGAATTGTGCTCTCCGGTACTGAGATCAAATCTATCCGACTGGGGAAAGCTTCCATTACAGAAAGTTTCTGCGAGTTTAACGAGGCAGGAGAATTATTTGTGATTAATATGCAGGTTGACGAATATTCACATGCCTATCACTTTAATCATAAGCCAAAGGCAGAAAGGAAGCTCCTATTGAATAAGCAGGAACTAAAAAAACTAAAAAAGGAAGTTCAGGCAAGCGGCCTCACCATTGTTCCGCTGAATCTTTTCATCAATGAAAAGGGGTTAGCAAAATTAAAGATCGCCCTGGCGAGGGGGAAAAAACTATACGACAAGCGAGAGACTATTAAAGATCGGGATAACAAGAGAAATTTGGACCGAATTAAAAAGAACTTTAAACGATAACACCCTAGTTTTTGTCCTCTAAAAGTGGGACAAAACGGAAAATCCCCAGTTCCTTTCGCTCAAACTTCTTCTCTGATTTCCTTATCATTAGGGTCATCACCTGGTCTTCTTCTCCTACCGGAATAACCAAACGGCCCCCAATTTTTAACTGAGCCAATAAAGCTTGTGGAATTTCTGGAGCACCGGCTGTTACAATGATGCCGTCAAAAGGTGCTGCCTCAGGTAGTCCTTTATAACCATCTCCAAATACAAACTTCTTGGGCCTATAGCCCATCTTTGTAAAAAAGAGATTGGTCTTTTTAAAGAGCTCTAATTGTCGTTCAATGGTATATACCTGTGCCCTTAGATGCAATAAAACTGCTGTTTGATAGCCACTTCCAGTACCTATTTCCAAGATCTTATGGCCAGGTTTCACCTGCAGTAAGGCAGTCTGAAACGCCACGGTATAAGGCTGAGAGATTGTTTGCCCTGCAGCTATAGGGAATGCCTTGTCCTGGTAAGCATGACCCTCAAAACTACTATCCATAAAAAGATGCCTGGGGATGGTTCTGATGGCGTCTAATACCTTTTTATCAGTAATTCCCTTGGCCGAAACCACCTCGGCCAACTGGTTTCGCATGCCCTTATGTTTTAGTGTATCTCTCAATGGTTTGGTTTTAACTACGAAATTAGAAAATTCAAAACGAAAAATTCGAACATTTTCAAATCGATACAAATTCATTTTCAGATTAAACTCCCTATTTTTGAAAAAAAATTATACATGCTCAAAGTTGGAGTTTTAGGAGCTGGTCATTTAGGTAAAATTCACTTGCGCCTACTTAAAGAATCTGATAAATACGAACTGGTTGGCTTTTTTGATCCGGATGCGATTAACGGGAAAAATGTTGCAGAAGAATTTGGTTACACCTACTTTGATAATATCAACACACTTATCGAGGCAGTTGAGGTTGTAGATATTGTAACCCCTACCCTTTCGCATTATGATTGCGCCAAAAAGGCCATGGAGAGTGGAAAGCATGTCTTTATTGAGAAGCCCATTACCAACACCCTTGAAGAAGCAGAGGAATTACTGCTTTTAGAAAAAGAATTCAATGTCAAAGGGCAGGTAGGGCACGTTGAACGGTTCAACCCTGCCTTCACGGCCGTCAAAGAAAGCATTCAACAACCCATGTTCATTGAGGCCCATAGGCTTGCCGAGTTTAACCCTCGTGGCACAGATGTCCCCGTGGTTCTGGATCTTATGATTCACGATATTGACGCTATTCTAAGCGTTGTAAATTCTGAAGTAAAGGAAATCAACGCCAGTGGGGTGGCCGTAATTAGTAAATCTCCTGATATTGCTAATGCCAGGATCGAATTTGAGAATGGTTGTGTTGCCAACCTTACGGCCAGCAGAATATCATTAAAGAATATGCGCAAGTCCAGGTTCTTTCAGAGAGATGCCTACATTTCTGTAGATTTTCTTGAAAAAAAGGTAGAAGTGGTAAAAATGAAAGACGCTCCCGAAACTCCGGGAGAATTTGATATGGTGTTACAAAACGCAGAGGGAGAAAGAAAGCAGATCTACTTTGAAAATCCTGAGATTAGTACCAACAATGCCATAAAAGATGAATTAGAAACCTTTGCAGATGCCATTGATAAAGACCTGCAACCTATTGTTACGCTTCAACAGGGATGCAATGCACTAAAGGTAGCTCTGGGTGTTATACAATCATTCGAAAAAAACTAAAATGAAAAATATTGCCGTAGTAGGTGCCGGAACTATGGGTAACGGAATAGCCCATGTTTTTGCACAAAGTGGATTCAAAGTACATCTAATTGATATTTCTCAAGCCTCGTTGGAAAAAGGTCTTGCCATCATTTCAAAAAATCTGGACCGGATGCTCGCCAAAGAACGCATCACCCAGGAAGAGGTTACCGCAACACTCAAAAACATTACTACATTCACCGAACTAAGCGAAGGAGTATCACAGGCCGATGTTGTTGTGGAGGCAGCGACAGAGCATGTTGCACTTAAGCTCGATATTTTTAAGGCCTTAGATGAGGCCTGTCCTGAAAATACCATTCTGGCCACCAACACTTCTTCCATTTCCATTACGCAGATAGCCGCGGCTACAAAAAGACCCGAGAAAGTAATCGGAATGCATTTTATGAATCCCGTCCCCATTATGAGATTGGTTGAGATTATCAGAGGCTATAACACTTCTGATGAGGTGACAGCTACCATAATGGAACTTTGCCAGAAATTAGGCAAAACACCTACCGAAGTAAATGATTATCCCGGTTTTGTAGCCAACAGGATCTTAATGCCCATGATCAATGAAGCCATTGAAACTTTGTACAACGGGGTTGCGGGAGTTGAGGAAATAGATACCGTAATGAAGCTAGGGATGGCCCACCCTATGGGACCTTTACAACTTGCTGATTTTATCGGACTGGATGTGTGTCTTTCTATTTTGAATGTGATGTACGACGGCTTTAAAAACCCAAAGTATGCCCCTTGTCCCCTCTTGGTAAATATGGTGATGGCCGGGAAGTTGGGGGTAAAATCGGGAGAAGGTTTTTACGATTATACAAGCTCTAAAAAGGCCGAAAAGGTCTCGGCCCAATTCAGTTAAACTCCGTATGGTTATAATACAACCTTTTAGGGCAGTCAGACCCGTAAAGGACAAGGTAGCTCATGTTGTCACTAAGTCTTATGAAACCTATTCAAAGTCGATGCTGGAATCGGTTTTGAGATCAAATCCTTTTTCCTTTTTGCATATCATAAATCCTGGCTTTGCTTCTCCTGAGAAAATCAGGGGCAAAGCTCGGTTCAAGATGGTACGTGCTCAGTATCAGAAGTTCCTGAAAGAAGAAGTACTAACCAAAGATATGCGGAACAGTTTTTATGTTTATAAGATCAAGAAGAACGACTATAGTTGTTGTGGTCTTTTGTGTGCGACCAGCACTGAGGATTATCGAAATAATGTAATACGGAAACACGAGGACACGATTCACCGTAGAGAAGAGCTATTTGCAAAGTACTTAGGTACTGTCAAGTTCAATGCCGAACCTGTGTTGATGACCTATGAAGATGATCCTGAAACTTCTGCGATTCTTAAAACCACGCTATCAAAAGATCCGGAATACCAGTTTACCAGCCCGGATAACTCCAGACACCGCTTGTGGAAAATTTCTGAAGCGCCAACCATTCTAAGGTTACAAAAGGCCTTTAAAAATAAGAACGCCCTATCTATTGCTGACGGTCATCACAGAAGTGCTTCTTCAAATCTCTGGGCTAAAATGGCCAAAGAAAAAAATCCTGAGCATAATGGTACAGAATCATATAACTATTTTATGAGTTATCTAATACCGGAGTCGGAAATCAGGATTTATGAGTTTAACAGGCTCATAAAAGACCTTAAAGGGCTCTCCAAGGAGGAATTTCTTGCTAAGCTGAGCAATTTCTTTCTTGTTGAAAAGAGAAAGGAGCCGCTATACAGACCTTCAGAGAAGCATCATTTTAGCATGTATTTGGACGGAGAATTTTACGCCTTATATCTCAGACAAAAAGTCTATACATTTACAGATGCTTTAAGCAAACTCGATACACAGATTCTTTTTAAGACAATTCTTGGTCCTATCCTGGGGATCACAGACCTCAAAACGGATCAGAGAATTCGTTACGGTTATGGCAAGGACAATGTCATGAGGATGAAGCATGAAATTGATACAGGTAATTTTGCGGTCGGATTTGGTTTGGTTCCGATTACTATAGATGAAATAAAGGACATTGCGGATGCCGGACTGGTGATGCCTCCAAAAAGCACCTATATTGCCCCTAAGCTCAAAAGCGGATTGGTCATCTATGAATTATAAGATAAGCATCCGGGTTTAAAGAGATGATAAGTCGTTGAAAATGGAAAGTTGAAAATGGAAAATTGATAATTATTACGCTTGCTAATCAACACTTACTGTTTACTGTTTACTGTTTACTGATCACTGTTTACTGATTACTGATTACTGATTACTGAAAAACATGTCTATTAAAGAAAATTTATTGCACATAAAATCCCAGCTCCCAAAAGAGGTGACCCTGGTGGCCGTATCCAAAACCAAGACCGGCGATGAGATTATGGAAGCCTATAAGGCCGGACAACAGATTTTTGGAGAGAATAAAGTGCAGGAAATGACTGCCAAATGGGAAGTCCTGCCCAAAGATATTCAATGGCATATGATAGGACATCTTCAAAGAAATAAGGTAAAATATATGGCCCCTTTTGTTTCCTTAATTCATGGTGTGGATAGTCTTCGGCTCTTGAAAGAAGTAGACAAACAGGCTAAAAAGGTAAACAGAGTGATTCCCTGTTTGTTACAAATGCACATTGCAGAGGAAGCCTCAAAATTTGGTTTGGATGAGGCGGAGTTGAATGAAATTTTGGATAATACGGAGTTGGAAAACGTAAAGCTTGTAGGTTTAATGGGGATGGCTACTTTTACTTCTGATACAGATCAGATTAGAAAAGAGTTCAAAAAATTGAAGTCCCATTTTGATTTTGTAAGATCTAAATTACCTGATATTTATATCCTGTCTATGGGGATGAGTGGGGATTATAAAATAGCAATTGAAGAGGGAAGCACAATGGTCCGTATTGGAAGTAGTATCTTTGGGGCAAGAAATTACAACGTTTAGCAACATTCTTTTAGCATGTACGCCATACTCGACATAGAAACTACCGGAGGAAAGTACAACGAAGAGGGCATTACAGAAATAGCCATTCACAAATTCGACGGACATAAAGTGGTAGATACTTTCGTAAGTCTTGTAAATCCTGAAAAGGAGATTCAGCCATTTGTGGTAAACCTCACCGGTATTAATCAAAAGATGTTGCGTACAGCCCCTAAATTCCATGAGGTTGCCAAGCGTATTATTGAAATAACTCAAGATGCCGTTTTGGTGGCACATAATGCCCAGTTTGACTATAGGGTACTGAGAACAGAATTCCGAAGACTTGGATACAATTACGAACGAAAAACTTTATGTACGGTCGATCTTTCTAAAATCCTGATTCCGGAAGCAGATTCTCACAGTTTAGGAAAACTGGTGCGTTCTCTGGGAATACCTACCAGTGATCGGCATAGGGCAAACGGTGATGCCATAGCCACCTTAAAACTGTTTAAATTACTGTTGGCGAAGGATACCGATAAGACCATTCTAAAAAGCGTAGTAAGGGAAGAAACTCTGGGTGAGCTCTCTCCTACTCAGTTGGATATAGTTGAGCGTATGCCAACAGAAACAGGTGTTTACTATATGCATAATAAGGAGGGTGAGATCATATTCCTTGGAAAGAGTAGCAATATTAAGAAAAGGGTGAATCAACACTTTACCAAAGACGGAGAAAAAGCAAGGCGCATACAAAAAGAGACCAAAAATGTTACTTATGAAATTACCGGGAGCGAACTTGTTGCTCATTTAAAGGAGAATGAAGAGTTATTGAGAAACAAGCCCAAGTACAACCTGGCCCAAGAAAATAACAGCTTTGATAAGCATATTACGAATGGTACACTTCCAAAAGGTCATCAACTTTACGGAAAGAATGTCGTGATCATAGACAAGGGGCGAGAGACCGGGGAACGTAGTGCGATTTTCATAAAAGCCGGTGAATTTCAGGGTTTAGGGTTTTACGACCTTAATCATCAAATAAATAATATGCCTATCTTAGAATCTATTATTACTCCTATGGAGAGTAACGCACATACCACCCAAATAATAACTTCCTATCTGAACAAAAAGAAGGGTTTGAAAATTGTTGAATTGACCTCATAAATTGAATAAGGACCACACACATAAGCATTGGAAGTCAAAACTTCATGAGATTATCTATGGTACGCACACCACTGCCGGAAAGGTGTTCGACATTGTGTTGCTCGTAGTCATAGTGTATAGTATCATTATCGTAATGCTGGAGAGTATTCCTCGCTACGACTCGCAATTTCATTCTTTTTTAAACATCTCGGAGTGGATTGTCACTATTCTTTTTACCATCGAATATATTTTAAGGATCATATGTATAAAACGTCCTTCTAAGTACATATTCAGCTTTTTTGGTGTTGTTGATCTGCTCTCAACTATCCCCAAGTATTTGTCTTTCTTCGTCGTCGGGTCTCAATATATCACCGCTTTCAGGGCACTTAGGCTCCTTCGTGTTTTTAGAATTCTTAAACTAGTGCGTTTTGTAGGGGAGTCTAACAACCTGCTGCGGGCACTAAGAGCGAGCAGGGCCAAAATATTTGTCTTTGTCTTTTTTATCCTGATCATTTCTGTGCTTTTGGGAACGATCATGTATTTAGTTGAGGGGCCCCAACATGGATTTAATAGCATTCCTCACAGTGTCTATTGGACCATAGTTACCCTTACAACAGTAGGTTATGGTGATATTTCACCAGAAACCGGTCTAGGGCAAATAATTGCTACCCTGATCATGATCATAGGTTATGGGGTAATTGCAGTTCCAACAGGCATTGTATCTGCGGAATACGCTTCGGCACGAAAAAGTAAAAAGAAGGATCCTATGGACGAAGGTCGTTCCTGTTCCGACTGCGGAGCTGAAATATTCCGGGCTGATGCACATTATTGCAGAAAATGTGGTCACAAATTAGACGATGACTAATGAGTCGGCAAGTGCTAGTCTCTGTAGTTGGCCCTACTGCTATCGGAAAAACTAAATTAGCAATAGCGCTTGCTAAGCATTTTAGAACGGAGATCATTTCGGCAGATTCCAGGCAATTCTATAAAGAAATGAACATTGGCACGGCGGTCCCTTCAAAAGAAGAATTGTCTGCGGTACCACATCATTTCATACAACATATAAGTATAAAGGATAACTACTCTGTAGGGGCCTTTGAAAGGGATGCGATAAAGACCCTTGAGCAACTTTTTAAAAAGCACAAGGTAGTGATCATGGTAGGAGGAAGCGGGCTGTATGTGAATGCAGTAACCGAAGGCCTTGACCATTTTCCGGCAGTGGATCCTCAAATACGAGAACAACTCAATAGTACTTTAAAGGAAAAGGGCCTAAGCGCGCTTCAAAGTAGATTAAAGCAGTTAGACCCCGACTATTATAAACAAATTGATCTGGACAATCCTCATAGGCTTATCAGGGCTTTGGAGGTAAGCATATCCTCCGGACTACCCTATTCCTCATTTCTTAATAAAAGAAAGGTCAGGAGACCCTTTAAGGTGATTACCATTGGCCTTACGGCGGAGAGAGAAATTATTTATTCTCGAATTAATAAGCGGGTAGACCTCATGATGCAGCAGGGACTACTTGAAGAAGTGAAAGCACTGAGGGCTTATCAAGAACTCAATGCGCTGATCACGGTGGGTTATAAAGAGCTATTTAAATACCTTAAGGGCGATTGGGAGCTCAATTTTGCCATTTCCGAAATAAAAAAGAATACAAGAAGGTTTGCAAAAAGGCAGCTTACCTGGTTTAAAAAAAATAAAGATATTAGCTGGATAGACTATAAAGAAAGTCATAGTGCAGTAATCAAAAAGGTAGAACAATTGATAGAGCGTTTGTAATATGAGTTCAAAGAGAGCCACCGTATATTTTGTCATGGGGGTATCTGGCTGTGGGAAGTCTACCGTAGGAAGTCTATTAGCCAGGGAGCTTTCAGTCCCCTTCTTCGACGGTGACGATTATCATCCTCCAAGCAATATCCATAAGATGAGTTCCGGTCTGCCTTTGAACGATCAGGATAGAAAAGGATGGTTAAAGTCTCTCAATGCCCTGGCCTCAGAAAATGTAGAAAAAGGCGCAGTCATTGTCTGTTCAGCTTTAAAAGCTGATTACAGAGAAATTCTTTCCAAAGCCATTAAGGACAAGGTGGATTGGGTACTCCTTGACGGGTCCTTTGAAGAAATTTCGGCAAGGCTTAATAAAAGAAAAGGACATTTCATGCCTGCAAGTCTCCTGAGATCACAATTTGAGACTTTAGAGAAGCCTCAAAAAGGAATCATTGTCTCTATTACAGCTACACCTGCGGATATCGTAAAGAAAATTATGAATATAATTGAGGCAAAATAAAAAACCATCCGCCAGTTGACGGATGGTTCTGAATCATATAGTGTGTTTATTTTACTCCTCCTTTACAACCAATCTGAAACCTTCTCCATGAATGTTAAGAATTTCTACAGTGTCATCGCGTTTTAGATATTTCCTCAACTTAGCGATATATACGTCCATACTTCTTGAAGTGAAGTAATTGTCATCCCTCCATATCTTCGTCAATGCCAATTCTCTTGGCATCAAATCGTTCTCATGTAGTGCAAGAAGTCGTAATAATTCATTCTCCTTGGGAGATAATTTAATAGCTTCCTCGTCCTTGTATTTTAAGAATCTCAGTTTAGAATTCAAGTGAAAATTACCAACTTTAAATTCAAACTGCTTGCTATCTGCCAAAGTATTAGATGCCTTTCTCTGAAGTATTGCTTTAAGTTTCATTAAAAGCACTTCGGAATCAAATGGCTTATTCAGGTAATCATCGGCGCCAGCCTTATATCCTTTTAAAACATCTTCCTTCATGGTTTTGGCGGTAAGGAAAACAATAGGAACGTGTTCATTCTTTTCCCTAATTTCTTTTGCGAGGGTAAAACCATCTTTATAAGGCATCATAACATCCAGAATACAAACATCATAATTGTCCTTCTTAAACTTTTCAAAGCCCTCCATACCATTCTTTGCCAATGTGACGTCAAAGTCATTCATTGACAGGTAATCCTTCAGCACGATCCCAAAATTAGGATCATCCTCCACTAAAAGTATTTTCTTTTCTGCTGTTTCCATAAAATTTAAATTAAAGGCAGTTTAATGTAAAAAGTACTTCCTTTATCTTTTTCGCTTTCTGCATAAACTTCCCCTTGATGATCGTCTACAATCTTTTTAACGTAAGCCAGTCCTAAACCATGGCCTTTTACGTTATGAATATCTCCAGTGTGCTCTCTGTAAAACTTCTCAAATACTCGCTTAAGTACTCCTTTGCTCATTCCCGCACCCTGGTCTTTTATTTTTATAATTATGTAATTATTGACAACTTCTGTATACACATCTATTTTTGGAGCCTCAGGCGAATATTTCACCGCATTGTCCAGGATATTTACAATAACATTCTCGAAGTGCATTTCATTCGCCAGCACTTCTGACCTGTCTGCTTCCAGATGCGTATTTACATAGCCTCCCCTATCTAAAACTATTAATTCTATATGCGTAATCGCATCCTTAACTATGTCGTGAATATCTGTTCTATCCTTACTAATATCGAGCTGATTCTTTTCTAATTTAGAGATCCGTAGTACATTCTCTACCTGGGCATGCATACGTTTATTTTCATCCCTAATCATTCCCAGATATCGCCTTACTTTTTCCTCATCCCCTATTGTTTTTGGGTTTTTTATTGCTTCTACCGCCAAATTAATGGTGGCAAGAGGAGTTTTAAATTCGTGGGTCATGTTGTTTATGAAGTCCGACTTAATCTCAGAAATCTGTTTCTGCCTTATCAATTGATAAATTGCTCCTGCATACGCCACGACGATGATAAGCGTAAACATCAAGGAGAGGATCGCCATACCCAGAATGGTCTCCAAAATAAACTTGCCCTCCTTAGGAAATGACACTAGCAAAGAAAAATTACTGTTTCCTTCGCTATTCTTAAAAATCGGAGCAGAGTACAGACTATTGCTCGAAAATTTGAACTTTTTAGATTTCACCTTAGTGGGCAGGCCCCTACTGTATACGCCATATTCGTAGTCGATATCCATCCCTCTATTCTTCAGTTCCGTATCTAGAAGTAGTTCAATTGCCTGTCTTGAAACACGCTCATGAATGGGAACTTTTTCTGCGTACTCCCGGTAAACATCATCAAAAACAGCTTTATCAATAGAAGATAGCCCCCCTACTTTTTCCAGTTTTTGAACAGGATTAAGTTTGTATGCCTTCCCGTCAATCCCGTATTCTTCTTTGAATATGGTTTTGGTACGCTTGCTTGTATAGTTTCTTATAGTGGTGGTATCTGAACCGTTGCCATTGTCAAAGAACGTTGATGCTATATTGTAATCCTCTTCAAGGATTCCGTGAGAGTAAAAAAGGATCTCATTGGAATTTAAATCCCTGTCTATAAAGAATATATTGCTTAAATGAGAGCTCTTAAGTTCTCCAATACTATCTTTAGCACTTAGGAACCTCTCTGAGTAATCCTTCATTTCCTGGTCCTCGATCTTATCGGTGACCTTATTGAGGACGTTTGCGACAGCATTTGAAAATTGCTCCTCTTTATCTTCCAAAGAACTCTTTATCCAATACAGTTGCACTGCAATGATCCCAATGAGGGATAAGCTCATTAAAATAACAAGAAGAACAAATAATCGTTTATTCATCTTTTCAGTAAAATTAAAAATTTAACATTTAGGGGTGCTCTTGTTTAACCTAACCTTAACAAAAATGTTAAAATCGCGCTCAGCCTGATAATTCCGATAGCTGACGGTGTATTCGGGCTACCTCTAATTTGGTACTTTCGAGCTCGATATTATCAATTATATAGTCGGATAATTCACTCTTTTTTACATCCTCCCATTGATTTTTCATCCTGGCCCTGATATCTGCTTCAGAACTTCCATCTCTCTCTATTATTCTCTGTATTCTAGTCTCTATCGGTGCTCTTACCAGAATCACCTTCTCATAGTCCTTAACCGAGCCATTTTCAAAAAGCACTGCAGCTTCCTGAATCACATAACTTCCCTCCTGTTTAGCCGCCCATTTTAAAAAGTGTTTTTTTACCGCAGGATGAACCAGCTCGTTGAGTTCTTTAAGCAATTGTTGATCCTGAAAAACTCTCGCGGCAATCCATTTTCTATTCAACTTTTTGCCTTTGTAGGCCTTGTCTCCCAGAAGACCTATAATCGCTTTCCTCAGCTTTTTAGAATTCTTCATAAGCTTTTTTGCTTGCTTGTCCGAATTATAAACGGCCACTCCGAGTGCTGCAAAAAAGCTTGCTACCGTGCTCTTGCCACTCCCAATTCCCCCTGTTAAACCGACTAGTATCATTCTCTCTTCAAAATAAATTCCACCTCATTTTCAAGAAGTTGAGCGCTATGAACGCTTTCTGGTTTCTGCGTAAGGGTAAGCGACAGGTTTTGCCTGCTTCTTTTGACGGTGCTATAGTCTGCAGCAACAACAAAATCTGACACCTCTAACTCCTTCAAAGTGTTAATCCTGGCCTTGCACAGAACGGATACAGTCTCTGGAAAGGTCCTAATTGCCGTACCCTCGGGCAGATTAATAACCTGTATTGGAATTTCAATGATCCGCTCCGAAAAGCGAAAAACCTTGCCCGATACTTTAACCGAGTTCACCGAGAAATCCGTGTTTTTAAGTCCATTTGGGATATTTAAAGCGGCCCTGCTTTCAAAATCAGCATTAAGATCTGTTAGCACCATTTTTAAAGTGCTCACGGCATCAATACTTTCAATCTCTTTTTTTGGTCCCTTAAGAACCACGGTTGTTGGTTCTAACAACAAATCACCATCCATGAGATAATTTTGTCCCAGATTTACGGTGATGTTGGACTGTATGGGTACTTCTCTCTCATACACCCTAAAGAATTCAAAGAACAAGGTATCCCGATCTACCTCCAGCAAAGTCATGGAACCTGAAAGTTGATTCTGGATCTGTTTTCGATACACACGCTGAGGTATATAATAGTCGGTTTCGTTTCTATCCACCTCACTTAGATCAATAGCGATCTGTTTTGTTCTAAAATTAAATCCAAGAAATTGAAAACCGCTGGCCCTCAGCCTCACATCCACCTTTTCTTTGGACGTTTTCGTAAGTCGTAAGCTATCAGGCACATTGGTATAAACCAAATCAAAAGAAGTTCCCTGGGTGTAAACCTCCGATAACCTGCTCACAAGCCAGGCCAAAAAAGAACATATCAGAAATATGAGGAAAATATTTACTTTCCTTTTTACCAATCCGCTTTTCACCTTTTTCACCACGGTAATGTATTGCTCAGAAAAACAATTCCGGAAATATCTCCTGAGGTTTTCGCCTGGTAAAATTAACCAAGATAGTCGACTTTAAGAAACCTAAGCCGTATCCTGCGAATTGTATTGCCACCGCTATGCTCGCAGAAAAGCCCACCCAGAGGTTCTTTGTCTTTACTAGTGCATCAAAGAAGATTAAAATAAAATACAGCAGATAAATACCCATGGGAACTATATTATAAGGCCAAGGCAACACAAATAGTAATGCCACTGAGATTAAAAACCCTAAGCAAAATAATGTCGGAAACCAATAGGTGATCTTAGCGGTGCCGGGATGCCATAGATTGAGTATAGGTCTTACTTTCCCAAACTTGGTAACCTGTTTAAAAAACTGCTTAAAGGCAATACGCCTTTTGTGAAACACGTAGGCTTCAGGTATTAATTTAGTCGAAAAGCCCTTTTTCCAAAGTCTGATGCTAAGGTCAGGGTCCTCTCCAGGATGAATACTTCCAAAACCCTCTGTGCTTTCAAAGGCCTTTTTAGAGATCCCCATATTAAAACTTCGCGGTTGAAATTTACCGACGGCCCTTTTAGAGCCTCTGATACCTCCGGTGCTAAAGGCGGATGTCATCGCATAATTGATGGCCTTTTGGGTTGCAGAGAAGGAATCATGGGCCGTATCTGGTCCTCCGTAACAATCTACGTACTCCGCATCCAGAGAAGCAGCGACTTTAAGCAGATAATCCCGCGGTAGCAGACAATCAGAATCCAGGATAATAAAATAATTGCCCTTTGCTCTTCTCATCCCGTAGTTCCTTGAATCTCCGGGTCCAGTATTCGGTTTTTTTAAATATTGTATTGTAAGCTGAGAGCGAAACTCTTCAAGAATACTTTCGGCATCTTCTTGAGATCCATCTTCAACTATTACCACTTCATAGGCATCTTCATATTGGAGTTGTGAGAGGCTTTGCAAAAGCTCTTTAAGCTCTTGAGGCCTGTTATAAACAGGTATTATAAATGAAAAAAATAGTGGCATTTGATGTTTTTAACCCCATGTTGGGCCCTGCATCCTTAGTCGGAAAAACGCTCTATGACTTCCTGGCTTACCCCCGTATTTGAAAAACCTCCATCGTGAAAAAGGTTCTGCATGGTAACCTTCCTGGTAAGATCAGAAAAAAGCGATACTGTATAGTCTGCGCAATCCTGTGCGGTGGCATTTCCAAGCGGCGACATTTTATCGGCATAACTAATAAATCCGTCAAAGCCTTTAACACCCTGTCCGGCTGTTGTAGGCGTAGGAGATTGTGAAATGGTGTTCACCCTAACCTTTTTCTCCTTGCCGAAAAAGTAGCCAAAACTTCGGGCCACAGACTCCAAATAAGCCTTGTTATCAGCCATATCATTATAATCCGGAAAGGTTCTTTGGGCAGCCATGTAGGTCAGTGCCACTATACTCCCCCAACTATTCATTGCGTCGTTCTTGTAAAGACTTTGCATTACCTTATGAAAGGATAAGGCAGAAACGTCCCAGCCTTTGGCCGTAAAATCGTATTTCTCATCTGTATAATGTCTTCCTTTACGGACATTGACAGACATTCCGATAGAATGTAGAACAAAATCCAATTTCCCACCTAAAATCTCCATGGATTTGATTACTAAATTGTTCAGTTCCTCTTCATTTGTAGCATCAGCAGGGATAATTTCAGAGCCTGTTTTCTCGGCCAATTCTTTTATTTGCCCCATTCTCATTGCGATGGGGGCATTGGTTAAAACAAAAGTCCCTCCTTCTTCATGTACTCTTTCCGCCGTTTTCCAGGCAATTGATTTCTCATCCAGCGCACCAAAAATGATCCCCTTTTTTCCTTGTAGTAAATTATGACCCATGTGTTTATTTCGTTTGGTTTTAGGTGTTCAAAGATATTTAAAAAAGTTGGATGTCTGGTGCTCTGCACCGTGCTTGATGTTCGATGCACGGTGCGTTGGATATATCAATTGAGCAACTCCCTGGCGTGGGCTAAAGCTGCATCCGATATAGATTTTCCTCCAAGCATTTCGGCCAATTCTACCACCCTTTCATTTTCGTTTAGCGCCCTGATCTTAGTTTGGGTGTTGTTTTCATCATCTTCCTTATACACCTTAAAATGATGATCTCCCTTAGAAGCTACCTGGGGTAAATGGGTAATGGAAAAGATTTGCATATGCTTACTCATCTGATACATGATCTCTCCCATCCTATTCGATATTTCACCGGAAACTCCGGTATCTATTTCATCAAACATCATGGTGGGCAATTGCTCATATTTAGCCAATATAGCCTTGATGGTCAACATAATGCGTGATAATTCCCCCCCGGAAGCTACTTTTTTTAATTCCCCATAATCTGCTCCTTTGTTGGCAGAAAACCTGAAGTTCAGGCGATCCTTTCCGGTGTTTCCAAAGTCGGTGGATGCAGTCAGGCTTATTTGAAAACTTGCATTGGGCATTCCCAGAGTTGCCAGTGCCTCTTCTACCCTTTGGGTTAATTGAGGTAGTATTTTTTTGCTCCTATCGGACAAGAGCGCTGCTTTCTGCAGTAGTTCAGTATTATAATCAGCGAGTTGTTGCTTTCTGACCAATATTTCGGCATCCAAATCCTCAGTAACGTTAATTTTTTGTTCCAGGTTTTCTTTAATCGCTATGAGTTCTTCGATACTTTCCACCCCATGTTTTCTTCTCAGATCATACAATTGTTGCAGTTTGGTATTCACTAGCTCTAATTGCTGCGGGTCCGGTTCAACGGTTTCGTGTAAGTTTTGAAGCTCTTCCGACAAATCGCTTGCTTCAATAAATATCGACCGCACGCGCTCATCTAGTCGCTCAAATTTAGCCCCAAATGGAGCAATTTTACCTATGGCTTGTTTTAAATCTGAAAGCAGGGACAAGATGCCGGCTGGCTCGTTAATCAAGAGCCCCTGACCCTTTCCCAATTGTTCAATAAGGGTCTCCACATTATTCAATGCTTCATATTCCTCCTCCAGTTCCTCTTGCAAACCAACTTTTAACGGTGCCGTTTCTAATTCTTTAAATAAAAAGGTATTGTAATCATATTCTCTGATGGCGTTCTGCTGTGTCTCTAAAAGCGCTTCCAGATCTTTTTGAGTAGCCCGGTGTTTTTCATAGATCTCTATATAGGCCTACAAAATTTATTTGTTGTCGGCCAGGGCATCTACTACTTTTAATTGAAAATCGTGATCTGTAAGCTGTAAAGTCTGATGCTGAGAATGCACATCGATAAGTCGAATCCCTAAGCTAGAAAGAACATCTAAATTTACGGGAGTATCGTTTATGAAGGCACGCGACTTACCTCCGGGAAGAATTTCTCTGCGGATGATGGTATTGGGGTCATAATCCAATTCATTTTCTCTAAAAAAAGAGCGCAATCCATATTTTCCAAGGGCAAATTCGGCTTCAATAATGCATTTACGACTTTTGTCTTGCTGCACGGAGAGGTCAGCTCTTTTGCCCAATACCAAAGATAAACCTCCGAGTAATATTGATTTCCCAGCCCCGGTCTCACCAGTAATTGTAGTAAACCCATTCCCGAAAACAACAGTAAGATCATTTATTAAGGCGTAATTTTTTATGGACAGTTGGGCGAGCACGAGTTCAATTTGATTTAGAATTCAAAGATAATTGATATTCCAGTTTAATAGGAATATTTCATCGATACAATTGAAATTTTCTAAATTAGTGGTCCTGAGAACACTAAAACAAAAGAGATGAAAATTCTAAAATACGTATTGTTATTGTTACTTGCGGTAGTTGTAGGCTTAGGTATCTATACGGCCGTACAACCCAGTGAATACGACTTTGCCCGTTCCAGAACAATTGATGCACCTGCTCAGGTCCTCTATGAAAATGTGGACGACTATAAGAAGCGGGCACTTTGGGATCCCTGGGTGGAACGTGATCCCAGCATTAATATCACCTACGGAGAAAAGGTTAAAGGTCCGGGAGCTTCATACAGCTGGACAAGCGATGAAGGGGATGGCACTATTACAAGGACGGAATCTGTACCTCATGAATCGCTCTCCGATGAGCTGGATTTTGGCAGCATGGGTAAGGCTACGGCTTATTGGAAGTTTGAGCCAGAAGGTGGTGGAACCAAGGTGAGCTGGGGAATGAAAGCGCAAAATGTTCCCTTTGCAATGAAATTCTTCAGCGCAATAAGTGGTGGTTATGAAGGAATGATGGGCCCTGTTTTTGACCGTGGCCTGGTAAGACTCGACAGTATTGCTCAAATAGTGGTAAAGGAATAAAAACCCGCAAGCACCCCTTTTACCGCCGGCGATATCAGTGAGATTAGGCAAAGAGAGACTGAAATTTCTTAGCCTATAAACTAGCGCACTAGAAATACTGAGCCATTATAAAGATCTTTCTTCTTTTGGCAAAAGGGTTTTTAAAAGCGTTCAATATTTTATTTCATTCCAGGTGCTGGAATAGAAGGGAGCTACCCTGTTCAGGGTTTCTTTAAGTTTTACAATGTCGACCTTAGGGCCATCAGAAAAAATATTCTGAATCTCTTCTGACTTGGCATCAAAGAAGGTTTGAATAAGAAAGGCATTCGGGCGCCTTTTTATAAGCGTTTCAAATAAGCGCATAGTACCAGCAATTACCTGTTTCCCTGTGCTGTTATTATCTCCGAGGATGTCTAGTCCTTTTCGATGGTAATTGTACATGGCAATTCTGTACTCCCTAAATGTATTTGATAACAGATTATCTACAAGTTCAAAACGGGTCCTGTTTTCTGTGGCAGACTGGCTCCACCCGGCAAAATTTGTTCCCTGGGCCTGAGTAACTATTTGTTGGGCCTCCTTGTAAAATTCGGTTCCTCCTTCAAGCGAAAAGGTGTCGGCATCCAGGCCTAACATAATGTAAACGTAATAGGAAATTACTCCTACAAGATTAGAGTCAAAGTTATTGCGATTGTAAATCAGAGGCTGAAACTCTATATAGTCGAAATTGAATTTGTTGTCCTTATAATTAAAGATCGGGCTTTCATAGGAGGTGTTAAAAATGGGCCTTGAAGATTGTAATTGAATGTTAGCCTCAAACCTGCTAGACTCATAGGCGGTAACGGTAATGAACATTCTGCAATTAAGTCGTTCATTTTCCTTATAAACTCGATTGGTCCAAACACTTTTATTGACAAAATCGTTCAGGGAGCGCTCAAGGGTCTGGAAAATTTGCTGATTGGTTTGCCCTACCTGATCCGAATTCACGGTCACCGTACAATTCAATTCCTGAGTATAGCCTACTGCAGTAAACAAAAAGCCGACAAGTAAAATTAGAAGGTTACGCATGGTCCCGTTTAAGAATTTCTTTCCAAATATCCTCGGCAACTGCTGCCTTGGTCTTTACATCAAACGTTTTTATCTCTAAATTCTTATCTATAAAAGAGATTTTATTGGTGTCCTTCCCAAAGCCCGCTCCGTCGTCATTAAGGGAGTTTAACACGATGGCATCCAGGTTCTTCTTCTTCAGTTTTCCTTTGGCGTTTTCCACCTCATTTTGCGTCTCCAGGGCAAAACCAACCAAGAATTGAGTCGTCTTTTTTTCACCAAGAGAACGCAGGATATCCTTATTTTTCACAAGGTCTATAGTCAATGTATCCGAGGCTTTCTTAATCTTTTGATCTGCCACTTTTGCCGGTCTGTAGTCTGCAACTGCTGCCGCGCAAATGGCAATGTCAGTATCGTCATAATGCTGATGAACAGCATGATACATATCTTCGGCAGACCTTACTTTTATGAGTTGTACCAAATGGTGTGTTAAAGTCAAATGAGAAGGTCCGGAGACCAGGACTACCTGAGCTCCAAGCGCTGCCGCCGCTTTGGCTAATTCAAAGCCCATCTTTCCAGAGGAGTGATTTCCAATAAAGCGTACAGGATCTATGGCCTCATAGGTAGGCCCGGCGGTTATCAATACCTTTTTTCCACTGAGCGGAAGTCCGCTGGCCAAATATTCCTGAATAAAAGACACGATTTCCTCAGGTTCTGCCATTCTACCTTCGCCGTGTAGCCCGCTGGCTAATTCTCCTTCAGTAGCCGGTATCATAATATTTCCGAAGGCATTCAGCTTTTCAAAGGATGCTTTGGTAGATGGATGCTTATACATGTCGAGATCCATAGCAGGTGCAAAGAAGACCGGGCACTTTGCAGATAAATAGGTGGCCAACAAAAGATTATCACAGGTACCGTTGGCCATTTTAGATAAGGTATTAGCTGTAGCAGGGGCGATGATCATGAGGTCTGCCCAAAGGCCGAGCTCAACATGGTTATTCCAGTCTATACCAGCCTCATCTTCCTTTACAAAGTTATTTAGAACCGGATTTTTTGAAAGTGTGGCCAGGGTAAGTGGGGAGACAAAAGAACCGGCGCTTTCGGTTAAAATTACTTTAACCTCAGCACCGGCTTTTATCAATAATCGTACGAGAAAGGTAGTTTTATATGCGGCAATACCTCCTGTAATTCCTAAAAGGATATTTTTGCCGCCCAACATGCTATTGCGCGTCTTTCTCCGTATTTCTGTAGTAAATCTTATCTTCGAGCCATTCCATTACCGCCAGGGCATGAGGTTTTGGTAATTTCTCGTAAAATTTTGAAACTTCTATTTGCTCTTTATTTTCAAATACCTCCTCTAAGCTATCGCTATACGTAGCAAACTCTTCCAACTTTTCAAGAAGTTCTTTTTTGATCTCAGAGTTGATCTGAATGGCTCTTTTGGCAGAAATAGAAATGGCCTCATATATATTGTCCGTCTTATCGTCGAACTCATTTCTATTAATGGTAACTGTGGTCACCGGAGCATTTGAATTTTTTAAATCGTTCATATTCATTTTGAAAGGTTTACTTGTTCAGTGTAATTTTTCAATTCCTTATTTACTTTGTCTATAAGATTAGCCGCATCCTTGGAGTATTTGCTCTCGGGATAGTATCTCATAAGATTGGCATAAGCTGTTTGGGCCGTTTTTAAACGCTCTTCTTTACGATTAAAGGTACTGTTTAAGGCAAGATTGGTTGTTGCTTCTACCTTGAGATAGAGTGCATCTTCCCTGTAAATTGATCCTGGATTGTCTGAAATAAAATTATCAAGAGCAGCAATAGCAGAAATATTGTAGTCCAGAATGTAAGACTTTCCTAATTTGGTAAATTGTTTGGCAATTTCATAAGCCTTTCGCTCCTTTTTGGTAGTAAGCTCCTGGGCCATTTCATTGGCTTCTGCCAAGAATTCCGAATCCGGGTACGAATTGATAAAGAGCTGTAATTTGCCCAGAGCCTTTTCCGTATCGGTCTGATCAAGCGAATATCTTGGCGACAACATATAATAACTTTTTGCCCCTAAAAAGGCTGCTTCCGCGGCTTTATCGCTTTTTGGGTACGACTTTAAAAATCTTTCAAACTGATAGCCTGCAAAATTATAATCCTTAATCTTGAAGTAAGAGTCGGAAAGAAAGAACATCACTCTTTCTCCCTGAGGTTTCCCTATATACTTCGGAGAAATTTGTTCAAACAACCTATTAGCCCTCTTATAATCCCCTTCATTGTAATACTTCTCGGCAAGATCATACTTTTTCTTGGTATCCTCGCTTTTCAATACTTTCTGGTACTCATTGCAGGAGTAAAGCATGCCACCCAGGGCCAGAAGAACTAAAATTCGCCTCATTTTAAAAAACATTTTGCAAAATTAGGGATAATTGACGGAATAAAAAACTACTTTAACTATAGATGATACAGCTAAAGTAGTCAGTTTCATTAGAGTGAGCACGGATTTTGGCGAACATTTAACGCAAAGTTTCTGCGTTGTTTTAAACGTGAATCCTAGAAAAAGTGCCCATAAACGTAGAAAGCTCTGATTTTAGTTGCCTGGATGCTTCAACCAAGGGTAGCCTGACCGCCGCGGTTGAAAGTCCGAGAATCTCAAAAATAGCCTTGATCCCGGCTGGGTTTCC
>JBFOMC010000369.1:0-11299 GCA_040830565.1 Flavobacteriaceae bacterium | reverse complement strand
CTTTGCAACCCGCTAATCCATAGACCCTGAATTCTATACCCTGCCTGAGGTACTTTCTCCATCTCCATCTTGTCCTTAGCCCCGACAAACAAAAATTCTGCAGCGGGATACCTTTCCTTCAATTCATTGGCTATGGCAATAGCCGGATAGATATGTCCGCCTGTACCTCCCCCTGAGAGTATAAACCTATAATTGTCCACTCAATACTTCTAAGGGGTTTGTCTCATCTATTTGCGCCTTCTTTTTGTTAAGTGCGCCTTCATTTCTACTGGCACTCAGCACTACTCCAATAGCCAAACAAGTCATCCAAATAGAGGTTCCTCCACTACTAATCAGCGGGAGGGTTTGGCCGGTTACTGGAAATAACTCCACTGCAACTGCCATATTTATAAATGCCTGAAAGACTATTGGCAAGCCCACTCCAACGGTCAACAGCTTGCCAAATACGGTAGCGCTGCTATTGGCCACTACCACTATTCTAAATAACAATAGGAGATAAAAGAACATGAGCGCCAGGCCTCCCAGAAGCCCGTACTCCTCAACAATTATTGCGTAAATAAAATCTGAAGAACTCTGGGGCAAAAAATTCTTTTGAATACTCTTTCCCGCTCCTTTACCCACGAGTCCGCCAGAAGCGATGGTTATTTTGGCCTTTTCTATCTGATAGTCCGCCTCGGTGTCTGAAGGATCCCAAAAACTCTCAATTCTACTCATCCAGGTGTCTATTCTGTTGGGAAATGCATCGGGAAAGGCTTTTACAGTTAACACAAAAAAGGTGAGTCCCAGCAATCCTGCTCCCACCATGCTTAAAAGGTATTTGGTGGGGTATCCCCCTAAAAAGCACAGCACCAACACCATAAAAAATAGTATAGCTGCGGTAGAAAAATTGGCTGGCAAGATTAAACTTACTACAATGAATACCGGAAGCCAAAGGGGTAAAATACTTTCCTTGAAGGTTATGGTCTTGTCCTTTATTTTAGTCAGATACCTCGCTACATAGATCATCACAACAACTGCGGCAAGATTAGAAGTCTGAAAAGTGATCCCGACCAGTGGTAATTGTATCCATCTGCTTGCGTTGGCCCCCTCTATAGTGGTTCCCTGTGCCAGGGTATACACAAGTAATAAGAGCACAATTGGCATAGCTATAATGGACAAACCTTTGAAAAAATGGGTAGGTATTCTATGAATCCCATAAATTATCCCGAATCCCAAAAACAATAGCAGACCATGTTTAACAAGGTGTCCCATGGTAGTACCGTTGCCCACTACATAGACCAAATTACTGCTGGCACTGTAAACAGGTAAAAAGGAAAATAGGGCCAAAAGTGCCACAACACCCCAAATAGCCTTATCTCCACTTATATTTTTAAAAATGCCTATCACTTGTAATTAGAGATTCTTTATTTCTTCCTTAAACTGATTTCCTCTATCCTCATAATTCTCAAAGAGGTCAAAGCTGGCACAGGCAGGGGACAATAAAACCGTATCTCCCCGATCTGCAATTTTATAGGCCACCTTAACCGCCTCGCTCATGGCAAAAGTCTCTACCATCAAATCCACCACATTACCAAAAGCATCTTTAATCTTGGAATTATCCAATCCCAAACAAATAATCGCTTTAACTTTTTCTCTTACCAAGGGCATTAGCTCTTTATAATCATTGCCTTTATCCACCCCCCCAACGATCCATACTGTTGGAGCGCTCATACTATCCAATGCATAATAGGTAGCATTTACGTTAGTTGCCTTTGAGTCATTGATGTATTGTACATGATGTATTTTTAACACTTTTTCCAGACGATGCTCAGCTCCCTGAAAGTTGGTAACGCTCTCTCTGATCGTCTCCTTGCGAATTCCAACCAGTTTGGCAACGGTAGCCGCAGCCATGGTATTCTTCAAGTTGTGCTTGCCTTCCAAGGCGAGATTATCTGTAGTCATTTCTAAAGTGTTATTATCTGTTTTAATTGCTATATGCTCATTATGTACTTCTGCCCCCTCTATCATTTTCTTATGTAATGAAAAGGGTAGTTTTTTGGATTGAACGGGATGTTTTTTCAGCCCCTTTGCCAGGGCTTCATCATCCGCATCATAGATGAAAAAATCGTCGGTTGTCTGATTTTCTGTTATTCTGAATTTAGACGCTATGTACTTCTCAAAAGAGTAATCATATCGGTCCAGGTGATCCGGACTAATATTGGTTATTACAGCTATGTTCGGTCTAAAATCCATAATGCCATCTAATTGAAAGCTGCTGATCTCTAACACATAGTAATCATGATCTTTTTCGGTGATCATGCGGGCAAAACTGTCTCCAATATTGCCTGCCATTCCCACGTTTAAACCTCCGCTTTTCAAAATGTGATAGGTAAGCATGGTAGTGGTCGTTTTACCATTACTTCCCGTTATCCCAATTATTGTAGCATTGGTGTAGCGAGATGCAAATTCTATCTCCGAAATTACCGGAATGCCTTTAACTACTAATTGCTCAATCAGTGGAATCTTGTCAGGTATTCCCGGGCTTTTCATGACCAAATCTGCATTGAGGATCAAAGATTCGGTGTGTTGTTCTTCCTCCCAATCAATCTCAAAATGTTCAAGAACGTTTTTATACTTTTCCTTAATTTTTCCTTTATCAGACACAAAGACCTCATAGCCTTTCTGTTTTCCCAATATGGCCGTACCAACACCGCTTTCTCCTCCTCCCAAAATCACCAGCCGGGCCATTTTATCTCACTTTTAACGTAACAAAGGTTATAATGGCCAGGAGTATCCCAATAATCCAAAACCTTGTAACTATCTTACTTTCGTGATATCCTTTTTTCTGGTAATGGTGGTGCAGTGGGGACATCAGGAAAATTCGCTTTCCTTCGCCAAGCCTCTTCTTTGTGTACTTAAAGTAACTTACCTGCAGCATCACCGATAACGATTCTGCAAAGAAGATTCCGCATAATAGAGGGATAAGTAATTCTTTACGGACTATGATTGCAATTACCGCAATAACTCCTCCTATGGTCAGGCTTCCCGTATCCCCCATGAACACCTGGGCCGGGAAAGCATTATACCATAAGAATCCTACAAGAGCTCCAACGAACGCCGCGATAAAAACCAACAACTCTCCTGCCCTCGGGATATAGAAAATATCCAGATAGTCTGAGAAAATTATATTACCAGAGACCCAGGCAAAAATTCCCAGAGTAAGCACTATAATTGCCGAGGTACCCGCTGCTAGACCGTCTATGCCGTCTGTAAGATTTGCCCCATTGGAAACCGCCGTTACAATAAAAATGACAATAGGAATAAAAAGTAGCCATGCATACTTCTCAGCTCCGGGACCAATCCAGGCGATAAGATCGGTATAGTCTAGTTCATTATTCTTAAAGAAAGGCACATTGGTTTTGATAGATTTAATTTCTTGCCCTTCAACCTCCTCTACGGTATATCGCTCAGTGATGATGGTTTTATTCTTTTCCTTCATAGTGACCTCCGAGTGAAAATACAGGGTTGCCCCCACCATTAGGCCCAATACTACCTGTCCTAGAACCTTGAACCTTCCTTTGAGGCCTTTTTTATTCTTTCTAAATATTTTGATGTAATCGTCTATAAAGCCAATAGTCCCCATCCAAAGAGTGGTTACCACCAGAAGTATAACATAGATGTTCTTGATATCGGCAAAGAGTAATACCGGGATAAGGGTAGAGATGATGATTATGATACCTCCCATTGTTGGCGTTCCAGCCTTCTGCTCCTGGCCTTCCAGCCCAAGATCTCTTACGGTTTCCCCAATTTGTCTTCTTTTTAAAAAAAGAATGATCCTTTTCCCGTATGCCGTTGCTAAAATCAAAGAAAGCAATACTGCCATAGCCGCCCTGAAAGTCAAAAACTGAAAAAGGGTAGCTCCGGGGAACTGGTATTGTTTTTCCAAATATTCAAACAGGTAGTAAAGCATTTGGGTCTTAAGGGTTATTGATTATTGCTTATTGCTAATTGTTTATTTATTAAGGCTGGTTAATACTTCTTTGACCATTTTAAAATCATCAAAATCTATCCGTTCTCCATTGGTCTCCTGATAGGTTTCATGACCTTTTCCCGCTACCAAAATGATATCGTTAGCTAAGGCCAATTGACAGGCAGTCTTTATGGCTTGCGCTCTGTTCTCAATGGATAAGATCTTATTAAAATTCTGTGGCTCAACACCCGCCTCCATTTCCTCAATAATGACATTCGGAGGTTCCGTTCGCGGATTATCTGAAGTAAAAATGGCCTTGTTACTCATTTTTGAGGCGATATGACCCATTACCGGACGCTTAGACTTGTCACGATCACCACCACACCCCACTACGGTGATGACGTTTTCATTTCCAGTCCTCAATGCATTGATTGTATCAAGTACATTTTTTAGTGCGTCCGGCGTATGGGCATAATCGACTATAGCCGTAATTCTTTCTTTAGATATGTAATATTGAAACCTACCGTCTACATTTTCTAACTCGCTTAAAAGCTTAAGTATCTCTAATTTTTCCAGTCCAAGCAGGTCGGCAGTGGCATAAATTGCCAGGATATTGTAGGCGTTAAAGTGCCCTATTAATTTTGTCCAGAGTTCATTATCATCAATTTTCAGCAACTGCCCATTAAATTGATTTTCCAATACCCGCGCTCTGTAATCGGCATATGTTTTTAAAGCATAGGTAAATTTTCGTCCCTTGGTATTCTGAAGCATGATCAACCCATTCTTATCGTCCAGATTTGACAGCGCGAAGGCATTCCTGGGGAGATCATCGAATAGCTTTTTCTTCGTATCTCTGTACTCCGCAAAGGTTTTGTGGTAATCCAGATGATCATGACTTAGATTAGTGAAAATAGCTCCTTCAAATACAAGTCCTTCGGTTCTCTTTTGATGAATTCCATGAGAACTTACTTCCATAAAGCAGAATTCTACTCCGGCTTTATTCATCAGGTGAAGATGTCTGTTTATGGTCAGGGCATCTGGTGTTGTATGACTGGTATCATGTTCCTCGTCATCTACCATAATTTTTATAGTAGATAACAAGCCTACCTTATAACCTGCTTTCTTAAATAATTGATATAAAAGACTGCTAATGGTGGTCTTTCCGTTGGTTCCGGTAACGCCAACCAATTTTAAATTCTTTGAAGGGTTTTCGTAGAAATTGGAAGCCATAACAGCAAGGGCCGTATTACCATCGCGCACCTCAGCATAGGTAATCCCATCTTCAATTTTTTCGGGAAGGGTTTCGCAAACTATGGTATTAGCCCCGGCTTCAATCGCTTTCTTGATAAATTTATGTCCGTCCGTAACTGTACCTTTTATGGCCACAAAGACATCGTTCTTCTGAACCTTCCTGGAGTCGAAGCAAATCTCCCTTACCTCAATTGAGGTAGGGCCGCTCACCGCAGTGAGCCCAACTCCATACAATATGTCTTTAAGCGACTTCATGAAAGTTCGAGCACAATTTTCTTTACTTTTTTTAGATCCGTTCCCTGGGAAATAGATTGCTTTTTCACCTTTCCGTTTCCTTTTACTTCTACCTTTAATCCCAAATTTTCCAGGATGGCAACCGCGTCCATCCCGCTCATTCCTTTGACATTTGGAACTTTATTATGGGTTTTTTGAGCTTCGCTGTAAAACCGCTGATACTCTGTCTCCAACTTTGGGCTCTTGGGTTCTAAAGATTCCACCTCATCTATTAATGGGTTATTGGCATATATTTTTCTGGCCACTGATTTAAATACCGGCCCAGAGACATCAGCCCCGTAGTAGCCCACGCTCTTATCGGGTTCGTGAATAACCACAATACAAGAGTATTTGGGATCTTCGGCAGGAAAATAGCCTGCAAAAGTGGAGATGTATTTTAGCTTATCCGGATCCTTGGAAACGTAGTTTTTCTGGGCTGTTCCCGTTTTGCCTGCCATAGAAAAATTAGGTGAATACAACCTGTGACCTGTGCCGTGTTTTTTCTCCACCACATTTTTCATTAGTTGTTGCAATTGCAGTGCAGTCTCCTTGGAACAAACGGCAGGATTGATGACTTCTTTGTCGAACTTATGGATGGTCTTGTTCCACTCCTTTACCTCTTTTATAAGACGAGGCCTAAGCATCTCACCATCATTGGCGATAGCATTATAAAATGCCAAAGTTTGTAAAGGTGTAAGTGATACTTCATAGCCATGAGACATCCACGCCAGAGAAACTCCGGACCATCCCTTATTACCAGGAGACCTCAAGACAGGGAGTCCCTCTCCCTTAATAGGCATGCCTAATTCCTGATGCAGCCCCATTTTTCTCAACCTTTTTACAAAAGTTGACGGTTTTTGCTTGTAATTCTGATGAATGATTTTAGCAAAGGCAGTATTAGAGGACACCTCAAAGGCCTTAGCAACAGATATTCTTCCGTAGCCCCCATGTTTGGAATCCCAAACAATTCTGTCGTATACTCTCCATCTTCCCTTCTCGGTGTCAATTATTTTACTGGTATCTATTACTTTATCCTCCAGAGCTGCTGCCAAGGTCATCAACTTGAAGGTCGATCCAGGTTCGTGAGATTCCCCTATCGCATAATTAAGACGCTCATAATATTTTCCTTCTTCTGTCCGCCCTAAATTTGATATGGCCTTTATCTCCCCTGTTTTGGTTTCCATTACAATAACACAACCGTGATCTGCCTTGTACTTTTCTAATTGGCCCAATAAGGCATGATGCGCTATGTCTTGTATGTTAATGTCTATCGTAGAGATTACATCGTAGCCGTCCTTAGGCTCAATAATATTATCTAAGCCAATGGGCTTCCATTGTCCTTTGGCAATTTTCTGCTTAAGCCTTTTCCCTTCAACACCTCTTAGATACTGACCAAAAGCACCCTCAAGTCCAACCCTGGTGGGATACCCATTTTCATCAAATCGTTCATAACCTATGCTACGTTCGGCTATTTTTCCCAGGGGATGCTCTCTAACCGTTTTCTGTTCGATAATTAATCCTCCTTTATAGGGACCCATATCAAAAAGCGGAAAATCCTTGGCGGCCATATATTCAGAATAGTCCAGATTTCTGGCTATTAAGGCGTAGCGGTTTTTATTGACTTTGGCCTTTCTCAGAAGTTTTTCATAGTGGTCTGTAGGTTTCTTTAAAAGTTGACTCAAGGCTTCGGCCAGAGGTCTCACTTTCTCCTCGAAATCTAAGCTCTTCACCGTCACTGCATCAAAACGAATGGTGTAGCGAGAAACAGAGGTAGCTAACAAGCTGCCGTCATCAGAATAAAGATTACCACGGTTTGGCGCAATGGTAAACATTTTCTCTGTACGCTGGAGGGCAAGCTCCTTGTACTTGTCTCCATGCACCATCTGAATGCTTACCAACTTCACAATGACTGCAATTGCAAAAAGGAACAAGCAAGCTGCTACTACATATAATCTTCTTAGTATGTTTTTTTCAGCAATTGCCACTTATTCTTTATTCGATTTAACACGTATTTTTTTTGGCGGTGTCTCTGACGGATAGAGTTGATCTTCTTTTAAAACCTCTGTGATCTTAGATTCCAACTTTAGACGTTGTAAATCTTTATGGAGATCCACAAATTCGCTCCTCAATTCTTTAACCTCTTCATTTAGTGCAGCCACCTTGTGAACCTTCCGATCTGCACTATGTGCACTAGCGATCATAACAGCAGCCAAAAAAGATGCAAAAATGATGAACATCCAATTTTTTGGAGCATCCCCGCTGACCAGGAATTTACCCCTTAGTATGTCTAATAATCCTTTTCGCATTTTCATTTTTCTTGTCTTATATCCTTTCAGCTACTCTGAGCTTGGCACTTCTTGCGCGGTTATTCTTAGCTATTTCTTCGGCAGACGGCACTATTAACTTCCCGACTTTTCTGAATGGCACGTTTACATTACCATAAAAATCTTTTTCTGGCTCTCCTTCAAACTGTCCGGAACGTATAAAGCGCTTTACCAACCTATCTTCCAGGGAATGGTAACTCAGAATACTCAACCTTCCTCCGGCGTCCATCAATTGAGGGGTCTGCAGCAAGAATTCTTCAATAACTTTAATCTCCTCATTCACCTCTATCCTAATTGCCTGATATATCTGCGCCAGTATTTTGTGTTCCCTGTGCTTTGGCAAGAACCCTTTCAACACCTTTTTTAGTTCCTCCGTGGTCTTTATTGCTGTATTTGATCTAGCTGTCACTATGGCCTTAGCTAGAGCATTAGCATTTCTAAGGTCACCATAGCGAAAAAGCACGCTGCTCAGATCCTCTTGGGAGTAATCATTTACCACCTCGTAGGCAGAAACCGTTGCCTTCTTACTCATCCTCATATCCAGGGCGGCATCAAACCGGGTTGAAAATCCCCGTTTAGCCTCGTCGAACTGGTGAGAAGACACCCCAAAATCTGCCAAGATCCCATCTACTTTCCGAATGCCATAGAACTTCAAAAACTGTGTAATGAACCTAAAATTTTCATTTACCAGCGTAAACCTTTCATCATCAATGGCGTTGACAACTGCATCCTCATCCTGGTCAAATGCAACCAACTTTCCATCAATTCCCAGTCTTTTCAATATTTCTCTGGAATGCCCTCCTCCTCCAAAAGTGACATCAACATAGATTCCATTCTCTTTTATATTAAGTCCGTCAACAGACTCCTTAAGCAATACCGGATTATGGTAGCTCATCTCCATCGTCCCCCATTACCTCTTCCGCAAGTGCCGCAAAATTCTCGGCGGTTTCATCTAGCACTCTCTCGTAGCTGTCCTTATCCCAAATTTCAACGATGTTTATAGCTGAACTAAGGACAACCTCCTTCTTTATCCCAGCTATTGCAACCAGGTTTCGAGGTATTAGCAATCTTCCAGTGGCATCTATTTCTACCGGCTTGACCCCCGCAGAAAATCTGCGTATAAAATCATTGTTCTTTTTCTTGAACCTGTTTTTCTTATTCATTTTCTGCATAAGCAGGTTCCACTCTTCCATGGGATATAGTTCAAGGCAAGGTTGGAAAACGGAGCGCTTTATAACAAAGCCCTTGTTTAGAACAGGGGCCATTTGATTTTTAAGGGTCACAGGAATCATCACCCGGCCCTTAACATCGGCTTTACACTCGTATGTTCCTATAAAACTTATCACCTAAAATTGGTTGGCTTGCTAATAATAAACTCAAATATATAGAATTTATTACCACTTATTACCACAAATTACCACTTTGTTGATAAATTTTCTAGTTTTTACGCTTTTCGGGTGTAAAGAATCTTGGTTTTATAACCAGTTGGGCCCTAACCGAGAAGTGGGAAAATTTTTAGTGAAGTTCCAAAATTTTGATTAGACAAACACTTTTTTCCATGCAACTCCTTCTAATTTTAACATTAAGATTCGTTCTCGTCTTTTAAAAACAACTACATTTAATTCCCCAGCTTCATAGACACAACAGTATTATGACGCGTACTGCACTTTCTGAGTTTTTCACTTTCGTTCAAAAAAATGTTCTGTTAGAATTGAACATACTCAGTCGGTGCCTGCCCATATATAAATCCTCTTTTCTCAGCATAAGTTTTACAGTATTTTTCGCCCCATTGGGACTTTTAGGACAGGAAGATAGGCGAGCAGCTGCTCTGGATCTTTGGGCGCCTAAGACTCTTGAAGAAAAACAGGAAATCTCGGAAACTTCCCCTGATGAAGCCCCCTACAATTGGTTCGATCAAATTGTTGGGGTTGAACAGCTGGGGATTCACGAGGGAGAAGTTTATGTGGAAAAGCACAGAGTAAAAGGCAAAACTTCTAAGTTTCTTCCCAGTCCGGACTTTTCTGGGGGTTCAGTTCATTACAATAGCCAAACCTATTTTAATATCAATCTTAAATACGATGCTTATGATGATGAACTGCTGTTGTTGGTTGAAAACAACTTGGGAGGAAATCCCCTAAAACTGAGTAAGGCCAAGGTGGAACACTTTGAGATACAAGGACATCAATTTAAACATATCAAGGATTTGAAAGATGGCGTTCCCGATGGTTTTTACGAAATTGTGTTAGACGGAGACTTCTTTGATCTCCTTATAAAACACAGCAAGCTCCCTAAGCAGCAACTAGAAGGCAGTTCGGTCTTTTACACCTTCGAGGATCTTGATAAATTATGTCTCCTCCAGTTAAATGGCAATTACGAGCTTTTAGATGATCTAACAGATCTCGAGAACCTATTTCCTAAATACAAGGAAGCGCTTAAGGCCCATCACGCTAACCAAAAGGGCAAATCTGAGTTTTATAGGCAGTTACAGGCCTCTCTAAAATATCTGGAATTATGGAGTGCCAGTGATGATCTAAAAGGTGGGCAACAATGAAATACGCCCTTTGTATTATTGTACTTCTAGGCAACCTTCATTGGAGTATGGCGCAAAGCTCCGAACCCAACATCTCACTGACCTTTACCGAAAAAACCAGAAAGGAAGTCTTGCTTCAGATTGAAACCCTGACCGGATATAGAACTTTTTTTTCGGAAGAATGGTTGCCTCCCGGACCTATTTCCGGGAGCTATACCAATAGCCCGCTGTCTACCGTTTTTAACGATCTTTTCGGAGATACTTCCTTAAATTTCTACATCTCCGAGGAAGGCTTTATAGTGCTTACCAGGAATACCGTCATAAGAGATACCCTTCCCCCTTCGTTCTATAAGGATTCTGTCTTAACCCAAGATACAGACCTACTTCCGGCTCCAACTGTTTCTAACCCCTACCCCGTTTCTGAGGAGACCACCGGAACCAGAGTAGAGACCGTTAGAATTGGCAAGGAGCAAAGAGGTCTCAGCAGTCAAAACTTTAAGCTGAGTGGTTTTGTCAGGAATGCCGAAACAGGGACACCTATCCCCAACCTTGCTTTGATCGTAAAAGAATCTAATAAAGGAACCACCACAAAGGCTGATGGTTCTTATGAAATTGAACTAAAGGCCGGAGCTCATATTCTTCAAACTCAGGCTATCGGCATAGAAAGTGTAGAAAAAAGAGTTATCATGTTTAATGATGGCAGGCTCGATTTTAATTTAAGCGAAAGTGTGGAGCGATTGGAGGAGGTTGTTGTGGAAAGTAATCGCACTCAAAATGTAGAAAATGTGGTGACCGGGGTGGTCGAATTTGAAATTGCCGAAATTAAAAACATTCCGCTAGTTCTGGGAGAAAGAGACATTCTCAAAACAGCCATAACCCTTCCCGGTATTTCGAGCGCCGGTGAGGGAGCAGCCGGTTACAACGTGCGTGGGGGAAGCACTGATCAAAATCTTATTTTGCTAGATGATGCCG
>JBFOMC010000368.1:0-24150 GCA_040830565.1 Flavobacteriaceae bacterium | reverse complement strand
GTTGAATGAGCCTACCTATAGATTTTTTGATCAGTTTCGGGAATACTTTGTGCAACAGATTCCGACAGCTAAAGAAATTCCAGGAGATACTTTATTTATGCATAAGAACAAGCCTATTTTTTTTAAGGACCAACCAATAGTTAGACCGGACAATTTTGAAGACTTTTGGATGAATACCCCTTTACAAGAACGCCCCGATCGATCTTTGGAAGAACTACTCAATTCAAGTAGAAACTAAACTAAGTGAGCATGTTAAAGATCACCACAATTTTTTTTTTCGTAGCGTTCCTGCTTTTATCGGTGAATTCAACAATCCATGCTCAAGAAACCGAATTCTTAAGAGGGAAACTGCTAGATGCCCAGACCCAGGAACCTATTCCCTTTGCCACCATAAGGTTAAAGAATAGAGCCGTAGGTGTAATTTCTAATCAGGACGGAGGCTTTAGAATCCCCAAAAAGTTCGAGCAAATGGGAGATACTGTGGTCATCTCCAGTATGGGTTATTTTAAAATTGAATTGCTTCTTACCAAACTTTCTCCTGTGGATATCAATGTCCTGGAGCTCAAACCGGGATTGTTCAAACTATCCGAGACTGTGGTAAGTGCAAAGAAAAAAAGACCTTTAACCGCCCGGCGGATTGTGAGAAGGGCTATTAGAGCCATTCCTGAGAACTATCCTCAAAAACCCTTTTCCACCATCGGCTACTATAGGGATTATCAGCTCGAAGAACAGCAGTACATAAATCTGAATGAGGCCATTCTTGAAGTCTATGATGCCGGCTTTAGCAGCGTTGATAGTGCTACCACCAAAGTTCGACTTTTTGAGTACAAACAGAATCTAGAATTTGAGCGAGACACCTTGGCGGATGACCCATACAACTACCAAAGTCTGAGAAAAGTAGTAGATAATGCCTATCTCAGTGGTCATGGAGGTAACGAGTTTACCATCTTAAGAGTGCACGATGCCATCCGCAACTATAAGGTAAACTCCTTTGATTTTATCAATAGGTTGGAAACAGATGTTCTAAACCATCATTCCTTTAACCGAGTTGAGGACACCTACCTCGAGAACGAAGCCCTATTTGTAATAAAGTTCAGAAGAAATTACCGCAGATATTCGGCATTTGGAACCTTTTACATCTCAAAAGAAGATTACGGTATACACAAGTTGGAGTATGCCGTGTTTCACAGACAATACAACAAACAAAGTACAATTCAAAAAGATAACAAATTGGTATTTGAACTGGTTACGGAATACCGAAGGGCTAGATCCAAATTATTTCTGAACTACATCAGTTTTCACAATAGCTTTTTATTGAATATACCTCCAATTTTCGTCGTGGAAGATCTGGAAATCTATCCAGGTCAAGGGGTTTTCGTTTTAAATTTTAATCGAGCTATTGATCTGGAATCCGCAGAAAATGCAGCCCAGTACATCATAAAGTTTAAAAAGCAACTTTTACAGCTTGAAGTGGTCCATTTTGGCAAAAAGGAGCTTACCCTTAAACCTATACTTGAGGACAAAGATTTTGAAGAACTATTCGAAGAGTTAGATATTGCGATGGAGGACCAACAGAGAGTCTATGAACTGATCTCTTTTGATGTCCGGAATTTATTTGATGTCGAAGGCAACTTAATTAATGAATGGACTACCAAAGATTATAACCAATTTAGAGAGTTTTTTGTTCAACGCGTGAATGAACGAAGGCCCGCCCCAAGAGACACCTTTTTAATGAAAAAGTATGCGCCTATTTTTAAAGATCAACCGGTTTTAAGGCCAGATAATTTTGAGGATTTTTGGATGAATACCCCACTCCAAAGTATTGGGAATTAAAAAACGCCCCCGAAAATTCAAGGGCGTTTTTAATATATAACAACAGTTAATTTACTATGCTTCTACCGTAATATTTGCAGATTTCACGGTTTGTACTATTTTACCTGCTATTTTATAAGGATCTCCATTAGAAGCAGGTCTTCTGTCTTCCAACCATCCTTTCCATCCTTTTTCTACAGTTGCGATCGGGATACGAATTGAAGCCCCTCTGTCTGAAACTCCATAACTGAAGTCGTTGATAGAAGCAGTCTCGTGCAATCCGGTCAAACGTTGATCATTAAATTCTCCATAAACCGCAATATGCTCTTTTGCAACAGGCCTGAAAGCTTCACAGATCTGCTCGTATACCTCTTTAGAACCACAGGTTCTTAAAGTGGTATTAGAGAAATTAGCGTGCATTCCCGAACCGTTCCAATCTCCTTTGACAGGTTTTGGATGGTATTCTATATAGTATCCGTATTTTTCTGTAAGTCGATCCAAAAGATACCTCGCAACCCATACCTGGTCACCAGCAGTTTTGGCGCCCTTTGCAAAAATTTGAAATTCCCACTGACCACTAGCTACTTCCTGGTTGATCCCTTCAAAGTTTATTCCAGCGGCCAAACAAAGATCGGCATGCTCTTCAACGAAATCCCTCCCGTGAGTATTTTTACCACCTACGGAACAATAATACATTCCCTGTGGTCCTGGATACCCTCCTACAGGAAACCCTAGAGGTAGTTGTGTATCCTTGTCCATAATAAAATATTCTTGCTCAAAACCGAACCAGAAATCGTTGTCATCGTCGTCAATTTGTGCCCGGTGGTTGCTCTCATGCGGAGTTCCATCTGCATTCAATACTTCAGTCATCACTAAGTATCCATTTTCCCTTGCCGGATCTGGAAATATGGCCACAGGTTTTAATAAGCAATCCGAGGAATTCCCTTCTGCCTGTTTGGTAGAACTACCATCAAAAGACCATACTGGACAATCTTCCAGTTTGCCGCTAAAGTTATCTTCAATTTTGGTTTTGCTTCGCATATTTTGGGTGGGCTTATACCCATCCAACCATATGTATTCTAGTTTAGATTTGCTCATAATACCGAGATTAAAATTGTTTTAAAAGACCGTCAAAAATATATTATTTAAAGAGAATACCACATAAAATTTAGGGGTAAATATTAAAAAAATCGACATATTTATTAACACCCCCTTTTTTTTAGGGGTTCATTGTAATATTTTCAATTTTTGCCTGTTTTTCTATTAAATGTTTAATTTTACGCCGATTTCTAAAAATACCACCTAAAATGGCTAAAACAAGGTTTAACGCTATTGCCAAGAGTAACGAAAGAAAACCTATCCAAATTGAAGAAACGGGCAGGCGTTCAGAGTCCTTTGGCACCAACGTCTTTAACGAGGAGCGCATGTTGCAATATTTGACAAAAGATGCGCTGAAAAGCGTTCAAGGGGCTATCTTTTCCGGGACACAAATTGACCGTAAAATGGCCGATCAAATTGCCGAGGCAATGAAAACCTGGGCAATTTCTATGGGTGCAACACATTATACACATTGGTTTCAACCCCTTACGGGAGCCACTGCAGAAAAACATGATGCTTTTTTTGATTTATTACCCGATGGAAAGGCCCTGGAAAAATTCGGTGGGGGTCAGCTTGTGCAGCAAGAACCGGATGCCTCTAGTTTCCCGAGCGGTGGAATAAGAAATACTTTTGAGGCGCGCGGGTATACCGCCTGGGATCCTACATCACCTGCCTTTATATATGGCGCTACCCTTTGTATTCCGACGGTCTTTGTTTCCTACACCGGGGAAGCCCTGGACAATAAGGCACCACTTCTAAGAGCCCTGCACGCCGTAGATGAAGCAGCTACTGCTGTCGCCAAATACTTTGATAAGAATGTGACTAAAGTATATGCTACCCTAGGATGGGAGCAGGAGTACTTCCTGATAGACAAGGCTTTGGCTAATTCGCGTCCGGACCTTGTTCTGGCAGGAAGAACTTTAGTAGGTCATGAGGCCGCTAAGGGGCAACAATTGGATGATCACTACTTTGGCGTCATTCCCCTAAGGGCGATAAGTTTTATGCGCGAATTGGAAAAAGAATGCATCAAGCTTGGAATTCCGGTGAAGACCAGACATAATGAGGTGGCCCCTAACCAATTTGAACTGGCTCCGGTTTTTGAAGAGGCCAATCTTGCCGTAGACCACAATCTGTTGCTCATGGATGTCATGGAAAAGATTGCTGATCGTCATGGTTTTAAAGTGTTATTTCATGAAAAACCTTTCGCCGGGATCAATGGATCCGGGAAGCACAACAACTGGTCCCTGGCTACAGACACGGGAGTGAATCTTTTAAGTCCGGGTTCTACCCCTATGAAAAACCTCCAATTTCTTACGTTTTTTGTGAATACCATAAAGGCCGTAGACACTTATGAAGAACTTTTAAGATCATCAATAGCATCGGCTAGCAATGACCATAGACTTGGGGCCAATGAAGCGCCTCCTGCCATTATTTCTATTTTTATCGGGGAGCAACTCAGTGAGGTAATGGACGAGTTAGAGGGGGTATCTCAGGGGAAGTTATCGCCTGAAGAAAAAACCGAACTAAAATTGAATGTTGTTGGTAAAATCCCGGAAATTTTATTAGACAATACAGACAGAAACCGTACTTCGCCCTTTGCTTTTACCGGAAATAAATTTGAAATGCGGGGCGTAGGGTCTAAGACCAATTGTGCAAAACCTATGACAGTTCTTAATACCATAGTTGCCAAGCAATTGATCGATTTTAAGAATGAGGTAGACCAGTTAATAGATAAGAAGAATTTGAAAAAGGATGAGGCTGTTTTCAACATTTTAAGAGAGTATATAAAATCTTCAAAGCGGATCCGATTTGATGGTGATGGATACAGCGAAGCCTGGGAAAAAGAGGCAAAGAAGAGAAAACTTAGTAATAACAAAACTACTCCTTCGGCGGTAAAAATTATGACCTCTAAAGAGAGCGTTGCGCTCTTTAAATCCATGAATGTAATGAGTGAAGTGGAGATCGGAGCAAGGCAGGAGGTAGAATTAGAAACCTATATTTTACAGACGCAGATAGAAGGTAGGGTATACAATGAATTGGTGTACAATCATATCATTCCCACAGCCCTGGAGTATCAAAGTCAGTTAATCAGAAATATTAACGGCCTGAAGGAGATCTACGGAGCAGATCACAAGAATTTTTCTGAAAGTCAGCGCGCTATTGCAGAGGCTATAGCACAGCATATAACGGAAATTAAGAAAAAAACAGACTTAATGACCGAGGCTCGTAAGCAAGCAAACAAACTACAAGACGTTACCAAAAAGGCAACTGCCTATAGCGATGCTGTTAAACCTTATTTTGATGAAATTCGCTACCACAGTGATAAACTGGAACAATTGGTAGATGATAAAAATTGGCCATTAGCTAAGTACAGGGAGTTATTGTTTATAAAGTAAGGTGGATTTAATGCTTTCCGCTATTTTTGTCCCAAATTAATGAATATGGGTTCAGCGACCAGCGATAGGTACAGTCAAAGAGGAGTATCAGCTTCAAAGGAAGATGTACACAATGCCATCAAAAATATTGACAAAGGGCTTTTTCCTAAGGCATTCTGCAAAATCGTTCCTGATTACCTGACAAAAGATGAGGACTATTGCCTGGTGATGCATGCAGATGGTGCAGGCACCAAATCTTCCCTAGCCTATATGTATTGGAAAGAAACGGGGGATTTGTCGGTCTGGAAAGGGATTGCCCAGGACGCCCTTATCATGAATGTCGATGACCTTATTTGTGTAGGGGCTACAGATCATATACTCTTATCTTCGACCATTGGGCGTAATAAAAACCTCATACCCGGAGAGGTGATATCGGCCATAATAAATGGCACCGAGGAGTTGATTGCCGACCTTGCCGAATACGGAATACAAATTCATTCAACAGGAGGAGAAACAGCAGATGTCGGGGACCTGGTCCGTACCATAATCGTTGATTCTACCGTTACGGCCAGGATGAGGAGAGACAAGGTCATAAACAATGCAAATATCAAGGCCGGAGATCTTATTATTGGATTGGAGTCTTTTGGGCAGGCTAGCTATGAAAAGACCTATAATGGGGGAATGGGTAGTAATGGTTTAACTTCTGCCAGGCATGACGTTTTTTCAAAATACCTAAGCGAGAAGTACCCGGAAAGTTACGACCCCTCTGTTCCCAACGAATTGGTGTATTCTGGCAAGGTAAAACTGACCGATAACGTAACAGACAGTCCGCTTGATGCCGGAAAATTGGTATTATCTCCTACCAGGACCTACGCCCCTATTATTAAAAAAATTCTGGAGAAATACGATGCAAGGAACATTCATGGCATGGTGCATTGTAGTGGGGGAGCCCAGACCAAAATACTGCACTTCGTAGACCACTTGCATATCATTAAAGACGACATGTTTCCTATACCTCCGTTATTCCGATTAATCCAGGAACAATCTGGTACAAATTGGCAGGAAATGTATCAGGTTTTCAATTGCGGTCATCGGATGGAAATATATGCAAATGAAGCCATAGCAGAAGATATCATTGCCATTTCCAAATCTTTTGAGGTAGATGCCAAGGTGATCGGTAGGGTAGAGGAAAGTACTACCAAAAGACTAACCATTGAAAGCCCTTTCGGCAGGTTTGTATATTAAGGTATACGATTCCCCTATTTAACGCGTTATTTTTATAGCAAAATTGGACAATTTTCCCTCCAAGGGAAACCAAAAATTGCTGTAGACCCCAAGAAGTACTTCGGGATTAGATTTTTAGAGTTTCCGAGGTCATGAACTACTATATTACCTAAAAGAATTGATGTTATGGAAAGAAAAGAATTTTTACGGAGTTTAGGAGCGGGAGCGGCATTTGCCATAAGTTTCCCCTGCCTGCATGGGTGTTCGGGAGACGGTGAAGATGTCACCATGCATCCTATCCCCACCGGAGTTGATTTTACCGTGGATCTGAATTCCGCCGAAGGTGCAAATCTTACAAACAATGGTGATTTTATTTTAAAGAATGATGTTGTTGTGGTTAAGAATTTGCAAGGAAACTTTGTGGCGGCCAGTATGATCTGCAGTCATCAACAAACAGATCAGGTTCGGTTCGTTACTGATGACGGAGGAATTTTCAAGTGTTTTACGCACGGATCCGAATTTTCTCAGACCGGTACTCCGCTAAATACAATTACAAACAATCCTTTAAAAATTTTTCAAACAGAACTTAATGGCGACATTTTAAGAGTGTTCGAATAAGTTTTATCCCTTGTGGGTACTAAAATGAGACAATTTGCCTCGTGTCTTTTTCTTTAACCGTGCGTTCCATTCGGCTAATGCTGTCGTCTTAGTTTGCCCTAACACTAGTGAGAAGTGAAGCCTCTGACCGCCTTACTTATTCTTTTTTTGTCCTTTACTGCGGCTCAGGCCCAGGAAAGGGATCATATCACTGTTCGCAGGGCCCTAAGCCTAATGGGAAGTCCTTTTGAGATCACAGTGGTGGCCCAGAATGAGGAAATAGGTTATATCAATATAGAGGAAGCCGCTGCGGAAATAAAGCGGATTGAAAAATTGATCTCTTCATGGGATTCTGAATCGGAAACTTCTAAGATCAATAAAAATGCCGGCATACGACCTGTGAAAGTAAGTCTGGAGCTTTTTAAGTTGATAGAAAGGTCCGTTCAAATCTCAGAGATCACATATGGAGCGTTTGATATTTCCTATGCTTCCTTAGATAAGCTCTGGCGATTTGATGGTTCAATGGAATATCTACCCTCTGCTGCAGAAGTAGAAAAATCCCTGTCCAAAGTGGGTTATAGAAATATTGTGCTTAATAGCAATGAGACCACAGTTTTCCTCAAGGAAAAGGGAATGAAAATAGCTTTTGGTGCTATAGGTAAGGGCTATGCTGCGGACAAAGCCAAGGAGCTACTGGTGTCTAAGCAGGTGCCGGCCGGAATGATCAACGCTGCCGGGGACATTACCACCTGGGGCACCAAGGCAAGTGGCGAGAAATGGCTTATAGGAGTAGACAACCCTAAAGATCAGGGTCTTTTCTTCTCCTGGATCCCTTTAGTAGAGTCTTCTGTGGCCATTACCGGAAATCACAGCGCGTACGTTACCTTTAACGGGAAAAGATATTCACATATAATTAACCCGAAAACAGGCTATCCGGCTATGGGTTTAAAAAAGGTCACGGTGCTGTCTAAAAGTGCAGAGTTTTGCGACGCTCTGTCAACCGCAATTTACATTATGGGAAAAAAGCTTGGTCTGGCCCTCGTAAATCAGTTAGACGGTACAGAGGTTGTTATTTTAGACGAGGACGATAACGTTTTTAAGAGCAACGGGATCCTGCCAAATAATTAAACCCTAAATTGTAGTTTTCCAGGAGTTATTTAGGATTTCTTCGGTCTACCTAAACCCAGTTTAGCTCTAAAAAAGTTGTAAATTCGCAAATTAAGGATGCCAGGACATGATTGAGAAACTAAATATAGTAAAGCAGCGATTTGACGAAGTTTCGGATCTGATTATTCAACCCGATATTATATCGGATCAGAAGAAGTATGTGCAGTTGAATAAGGAGTATAAGGACCTGAAATTGCTTATGGACAAGCGGGATTACTATATGGAACTTACAGGCAATATCAAAGAAGCCGAAGAAATACTCGCAGATGGTAGCGATACAGAAATGCTGGAAATGGCCAAAATGCAACTTGAGGAGGCCAGGGAAGCCCTTCCCAAACTAGAGGAAGAGATAAAGTTTTTACTAATTCCTAAGGACCCTGAAGATGCTAAAGATGTTGTTATGGAGATCAGGGCCGGTACCGGAGGAGACGAAGCAAGTATTTTTGCCGGAGACTTATACCGCATGTATGCAAAGTATTGCGAATCTAAAGGATGGAAGACCAATATCATTGATCTAAGTGAAGGAACCAGTGGCGGCTACAAGGAAATTCAATTTGAAGTGAGTGGAGAAGATGTCTACGGCACTCTAAAGTTTGAGGCCGGGGTGCATAGGGTACAGCGGGTACCTCAAACCGAAACTCAAGGAAGAGTACATACCAGTGCAGCAACTGTCATGGTGCTTCCGGAAGCGGAGGACTTTGATGTTCAAATAGATCCCAAAGATGTGCGTATCGACTTTTTCTGTTCATCCGGTCCGGGGGGTCAATCTGTGAATACCACCTATTCAGCCGTCCGACTAACTCATATCCCCACAGGCTTAGTGGCGCAGTGCCAGGATGAGAAATCGCAACATAAAAACAAAGACAAGGCCTTTAAAGTATTACGTTCCAGGCTATATGATCTGGAGCTGGCCAAAAGACAGGAGGAAGACGCCGCCAAACGAAACTCTCAGGTAAGCAGTGGTGATCGTTCTGCCAAAATTCGCACCTATAACTACCCTCAGGGACGTGTAACAGATCACAGAATAGGACTCACCTTGTACGACCTGCAAAATATTATCAACGGAGACATTCAGAAAATAATTGATGAACTCAGTCTTGTGGAAAACACCGAAAAGTTGAAGGAGGCTTCAGAGATTTTCTAATAGGTGTTAGGTATTAGGTGCATGGTGATAGGTCTTGGTTTTCATATTTGAAGAAGAATTCAAGATGAGGAATTTTAGGGATTTGGAAGTTTGGAGAGATAGTGTTCAATTAGTAAAAAAAGTCTATTTATTACTGTCTAATTATCCGACAAGTGAGAAATATGGATTAGTATCTCAGATTTCAAGATCTGGATTGTCTATATCATCTAATATCGCCGAAGGTTGTTCAAGAGATTCCCAAAAGGAGTTTTCCAGATATTTACAAATTTCTTTAGGATCTTCTTTTGAGCTCGAGACACAGTTGGAAATATCCAAAGAATTAGGATTTTTATCGTACGAGGAGCACGGAGAAATTATCAAAGAACTACATATAATCCAGAAAAGATTGCAGTCACTTAAAAAGTATGCGGAATCTAAGATTTGAATGATTAGGGTAGGCACATTAAGTTATAAAAATGAAGAGTCATGAGATCCAATACCCAAAACCAAATACCTAAGACCAGTTTATGACCACCAAAGAACTTACTGAGCATATACGAAAGAAAAACTCTTTTCTGTGTGTTGGTTTAGATACCGACCTGGAAAAAATTCCAAAGCATCTACTAGAACAGGAAGACCCGATATTCGCTTTTAACAAAGCCATTATTGATGCTACGCAGGATTTCTGTGTGGCCTACAAACCCAATATTGCTTTTTATGAAGCCTATGGCCTGAAGGGATGGAAGGCTCTGGAAAAAACCATAGAATATCTCAATAGCAATTACCCTGAGCATTTCACTATAGCTGATGCCAAGAGAGGGGATATAGGAAACACTTCATCCAGGTACGCGAAGGCGTTCTTTCAGGAATTGGCATTTGATTCTATTACAGTTGCGCCCTATATGGGCAAAGATTCGGTAGAGCCTTTTCTCGCCTTTGAGGGTAAACATACTATTCTTCTTGCGCTAACCTCTAACGAGGGTGCATTTGATTTTCAAACCAAAAAAATAGGGGTCAAGGAACTTTACAAACAGGTTTTGGAGACTTCTAAAACCTATTCCAATGCTGAACGTCTGATGTACGTGGTTGGTGCAACCAAAGCAGAATTTTTGGAGGAAGTCCGTGCAATACTGCCTAAAAGTTTTCTGTTGGTGCCTGGAGTTGGTGCCCAGGGAGGTAGCTTAGAAGAAGTTTGCCGATACGGATTGACCGAAGATGTAGGGTTGCTCGTGAATTCATCGAGAGGGATTATCTACGCCTCTGACGGGATGGATTTTGACATAGCTGCAACCCAAAAGGCAAAACATATGCAAGGCCAGATGGCCCATATCTTAAATGCTAATAAACAGTAAGGAGATTAAACTAGATTTTCGAGCATCTTTTGGATCTTAAGTGCCTTTTGCTCGAAGAATTCACGCAGCTTTGCATCTGCGTTATCCATTGATGCTTTTTCGATAAAGTTCTGATACTGAAATTCTAAAAGTGCAACCGCCTGTCTTCCTGTGGTTATTGGGGTAACTGCTCCCACTCTACAATACTGATTTTCCATTGACTTTTTCTTTGTTCTTACAAATATACGGTCAAATCGAAGTTTTGGATGTTGGTTACCCCTGGTATTCAACTAAAAATCAGGTGATTTATCTAATTTTTAAGAATTATTAGATAGAAGTGTTAAAAAACTGGGAATTAAGGCATAAAAAAAGTGCGGTGAGAGGGCTTTAAAATCCACTGAAATATCGGAGTTTAAAGTGGCTATTTCGTATTTTTATATGGTAGTCTAATTATCAATTATCATGAAAAAATATACACTATTCTTCTTTCTTTTATTTCTCGGATGTCTCACCTATGGGCAAACGCAAAATTGTGCCTGTTGTACTGAAAATCATAAAGCTTTCGATTTTTGGATAGGCGAGTGGGAGGTCACAAATACTGACGGATCCGCTGCCGGGAAAAACACCATTGAAAAAATACAGAGCGACTGTATGCTATCTGAAAACTGGATTAGCGCCAGCGCCGGTTTTACGGGAACAAGTATTAATTTCTATAATCAAAGGACCGGGCAATGGGAACAATTATGGGTAGACAATGCTGGCAATCAATTAAAACTGAAAGGTAAGAAAGTAGGGAATCAAATGATCTTGTCTTCAGATGAGTTCAAACGAAATGATGGCCTGCTTTATGTAAACAGAATTACCTGGACGGCCAATGACGATGGCAGCGTTAGGCAATTATGGGAGGTTTTACAAAAAGACAGTGTGGTAAGCGTGGCCTTTGATGGGTTGTATAAGAAGGTAAATTAACAACTCCAAAGGTTGAAACATTTCTTTAGGGTGAATTAGGAAGACTTTGGTGAAGGTAGTGATGTAAAATGCAGCCCTGAAGTATTTTGATAGCTAATTCAAATAATTACAGTCTAAAAAATGAGACAGAAGTTTTTTTAGAAGTAAGTGTTCAGGGCTGCTTTACATTGGTTACGAATTTTAATTAAAGTAACAGCTTCCTCTGCATATTTCGGGAAAGACTTATAAACGTTTACTAATCCGATAAAAGTTTACTAATTATTTACCGTAGATGCCTATTAAGCCGAATGAACCTCTTTAGGCTTTAGTTTAGAACGATTTTATGCAAAAAACCACGGAATCACCTATTTTTTAAAGGGTCTTCCATGGTTTTAAGATCGCTACTACAAATTTTTACATCAATTTATACAGGGTGCTGGTGCCGGTCCGAAAGGCCCGAGAACATTTCCATCAGGAGTCTCCACCGTGTACACATGTTCTTCCTCAAAAGCTCCACTGGTATAGGATATTACCAGTTCTGCCGTGCCGGCTGGAACGTTGATGATATGTGTTGCTGCCGAAGCTTGTCCGGCCGAAATCGTATAATTCGTGGCCACTCCATCAATTTCAAAGGTGAGGAAGGCTCCATCCCATCCGTCTCCGTAGAGATCTTGCATTTCTACGATCCATGTGCCGGGCACAGTAGAATCAGTGATTGGAGAACACTTAACCAAGACGATGAAGTTAAATGCCTGACGCTGTTCTTGCTGTCCTGTAATACTACCTGTAAAGTTCTCAAAGGTGAAGACAGCACCATTAGTACCGATAGCCGTGCCATGGAAGCGAATAAAGTCGCCTCCGGAGATATCGTCGGTTGAGATACCAAGAGCGGCAGCTATATCCGTGTACGGAATTGAAATATCACTTGGAAAGCTGGTTATAGTCGTAAGGGATACGGTATCACTTGCGACACCACCAGATTCTCTACTAACGCTGAGCTCCCAGGAAGCTACGTTATCGTCTACATCATCAACTACTGCAGTAAAGGAGCTGGTAGCAATGTCTCCGGCTGCCACAATAGTTTGGTCTACCACTATTCTCACATAAGGAGATCTGGTCTCTTCCCCGCCCAGGAGGTTTATAGGTTTTTTATCCTCTTCCTCGCAAGCTGTAAATGCAAGTGCTACTAGAAGCAGGCCTAAAATTGATTTTATTGTTATTTTCATTTTTTTCACAGTTTTAATTAGTAATCAATCAACAAAACCCGCTGGGTTAGTATCCCAGAATACTGCGGTATTAGGTGCGCCTTTTTGGGTAATATTGGTATTGTTATCCGAGGCTACCTGTGGATACCACATAGACCTCAGGAAATCCCCTGGATCGGCCAAAAAGAAAGCAGGAGTCAAATTATCTGGCTGCCCGGTTCTTCTATACGTATTATAGGCCTCTACGCCATTTCCCCAAAGAGCGATAATATATTGTTCCACAATGATGCGCAATTTGTCGGTCTCCGATCCGGCATCATAAGCCGTTAGAATATCATCCACGTGGTCATCAATATCTGTCTGAGATGGAACAAATCCTGATCCTGCGGCCAATGACGCCCCAAAGGCGATTACTTTACTCATAGATTCTCTCACCCCAGTTTCAAGGTAGGTTCTGGCATCTCCTGTTGTCCCTAGGGTTAATGCTGCTTCAGCCAGCATAAAGTTAGTATAAGAAGCCATCATGATAGGCGAGATCCCTGCCCCGATAAGTCCTTCGCTTACTGCAGCAGAACCAGACACGTTTCTAAAAGAATCATCATCAAACGGCCCGCCTACAGGATATACGCCAAAAACAGTCCTAAAGGCATCATCCGGAGGAATACCGTCATTGTCTAGATGATTCCTACCCCAAAGTCCGTCAAAACCGTTAATATTTGGTACCAGACAGTAAGGCTCTTCAGGGGCCCACCAGTTTGGTCTGGATATTTCAGTAACGCATTCTTTGGTAACTACATCAGCTCCTGAATAATCTCCTACCTGGCGATAGAAATAGTAACGGATCCTTGGATCTGCGTCTCCGTACTGGTTAGCCAGTAGGTTCATAAAGTAGTTACACATGTAAAAATCTGAATCCGGACCTGCTCCGTCAAAATTAGCAGCAAAGTAAGGATGCCTACTATCCGGTGCAGCATTACTAGTACCCCATTGAAACTGAAAATCTTCAGAGGAATCTAATATGAGTTGATTCCCGGCTATTAAACTGTTAATTACAGTGGTTGAGGTGGCTGCTCCGAAACCTCCGTCACTGGCCAATCTCGTTTGCAAATACAGTTTAAGGCGCATAGTGTTCGCCAACTTTATCCATTTGCCTTCATCACCTCCATAAAAAAGATCGTTGGTTGGAAGCGCAATCTCTTGCCTATTCAGGTTGCTTACAGCATCTAACAACAATTGATCAACAGCTTGATAAATTGAAGCACCTGTGTCTACTGAGGGGTTAAGAATCCCGGCCCCACCGTTTACTGCTTCGGTATAGGGCACATCCCCGAAAAAGTCGACCATGGTCATCATAATATAAGCTTCCAGGATCTGCCCAATAGCTATATGGGTAAACTGGCCCGCTTCTTCCGCCACCGGATTCATGGTCCTGATATCTATTAAGGCTCTGGCATAGACATTATCCCATAAGCGGTCAAAATCCGAGGGATCGTGAAGCTCTCTATATGTAGGTCCTCCACTATTGAGCATCCTAACCGGTTCCATCCCAAACTGACTCAATCCAAACTCATTTCGATCTTCCTCACCTGAATGTAATTCACCTACTTGTATTTGAATTTGATTGAGAAAGAAATCAACACTGGCCTGTTGCGGACTTAAGTCGTTAGGGCTAGGTACCACAGAGAGTTCGGTGGTGTCACAACCGGCTGTAAGGAGTATAGATATGTTGGCCATTACTAAGCCAATTATTTTGAATATTTTTTTCATAATTCTTTTCATTTAATTTCTTAGCAATTAGAAGGATGCCCTTATGGTGAATCCATATCTCCTGGTCGATGGCCCAGTTATAAAGTCGATTCCCTGACCGTTACCTACCCCTGTACTGGAAGCATTGGTGTCATATCGGACATTATCCGGGAAATTCACCGCGTCGAACCAAAGGTTGGTACCCGATAAGGTAAAAGACATACTTCCAAAAGGAGTATTCTTGAGCATTTTAGCAGGGAGTGAGTAGCCCAGAGAGGCTTCCTGAAGTCTTATGGTAGTACCGTCAAATACACTCAACTCATTAATATCTCCACCAAAGAAGGTGTTGAATCCGAACTCTGTAGAGCTAATAGCAATGTTATTGGGTGTGCCGTCGGCCTGTACCCCTGGAAGTACAAAATTAGACTCTCTGCTAATAGGGACATCGGCATCTACAGTACCTCTACCAATAAGGGCGGCAGAAGTAACAGAATAGATATCTCCTCCATGTCTGTATTGCAGGTTGGCAGACAGGGTGAATCCTTTGTAGGTGAAGGTAGGGATCAAAGCTGTGGTCCAGTCCGGATTAGGATCTCCTATTTCCGAAATGTTGTTATCTACCAGGTACAATCCGTTTCCACCTACGACCCGGTCTCCGTTAGCATCCTTAAGTATTGTTGTCCCTAGAAAGACCCCAAAAGGCCTGCCTTCAACAGCGTAATTAGCGGCTTCACCTGCAATTGCCTGAGTTAAAAGAATGTTGTTTGTTCCTTCTGCCAGGTCTGTAACTATGGTTTCGTTGGCCGTGAAGTTACCGGCAAGGTTAAATCCGAACTTGTCTTCACCACGTGGAAGAATATCCAGGTCGTAATCAATCTCGACCCCTTGCGATTGAATTTCTCCAATATTTACAAAAGTGCTGAGAAAACCGGTAGAACTATCGAGGGTTCTGTTTGTAATAAGATCTGTGGTGGTTTTATCATACAAACTTACATTTAAATTAAGCCTGTTGAAAAGCCTGGAATCTATACCTATTTCCAATTCCTCAACGCGTTCTGGCTTTAAACCTCTGTTTCCTAAAGCGTCTGAAACCGTATTACCAGAAACTACATTTCCATTGATATCAACAAGGTTTCTGGCTCCAAGTGTAAGTACGTCTCTGGTGTTGAAAGGTGTTGGGAATCCTGCTGAGGATCCGTAACCGAAACGAAGTTTTAAATAGCTTAACACATCTCCCTGCAAGTTCTCAAAGGCAGTAGTGGGTACAAATGAAATACTGGCGCCTGGATAAAACAAGGAATTGTTTTCGCGCTCCAGGGTAGATGACCAGTCGTTTCTACCAACAACGTTCAGATAAAGGAAATCCTTGTATCCTAATGTAGCATCTAGATATACCCCCACGAGATTCTCCTCAAAGTCCTGGTTGAGATTGGTACCAGAGAAGGAGTTGATAGAGGAGGGGGTTGTAAAATTAAAGTGTTCTAATACTCCAAAAACAAGTTGTCCGGTACTTTCAATACCGTCCTGAGAATAAACATCCCTTCTACTGTTAGCCCCAAGCGTGGCTTTCAGGTTTAGATTCTCTGTAATGTTTTTATCAGCACTTAAAATAAGGTCATGGTTCCAGATGGAATTTCTTACGGCCCAGGTTCTGAGAATTCCCAGCGTGGGTCCGTCTACACCACCTCTGTTTTGTCCGTATGAGTTTAATTCTGTATAGGTATCCAAACCTAGTCTATACGATAGGCCTAACCAATCATTAAGTTGATAGCTCAGAGACATATTCCCCAGAAACCTGTCCGTATCTTGAGAAGTCTTTGCGTTGGCAACCGTCCAGTATGGGTTCTGAATATCGTTACCAGAACGATAGTAAACGCTTCTACCGTCAGCGGCTTGGAAGGGCAAATTTGTAAGATCAACACTTCTTGGAGTATAGAGTACATCTCCAAAAATTGCGGATCCGAGGAAAGCTGCTCCACTACCTGTACTTACCGCGTTAGGAGGGGAGGTATAACCTGTTCTGATAAAATTGAATACCCCCTGGGCGGTTAGGTTGTTAGATAACTGTGCACTTCCACCAATACTGAAGTTATTACGAAGTAATCTGTTTCCAGGAGTAACCCCGGCGTCTTCAGTTCTTCCGTAGTTGGCGTTAAAATTTACTTTTTCCGAACCACCTCTTATATTCACTGAGGTGCTAAAAACGTATCCTGTTCTAAAGAACTCTTCTACACCATTATAAGGTTGGTAGGGATAAGGATCGTCTAATAAATCTTCAAACCCTGCAATTAAAGTAGGATCAGCGATAAAGTTGAAAGGATGTTGTAGAATTGCAACACCTCCTGGCCCATCACCTACAAATTGGTTTGCATTGGCAATGCCGTCATCATCTGTTCTGTCGAATCTTGGCCCCCAGTTACTAAAGAAATACCCAAAGCCCTGGTGGAATCCGCCTCCATAATTGTTTTGATACTTTGGAGTAATGGCAGTTGAGGTAAATACAGATTGGGTAATGCTCACCTCACTTTTGCTGGAAGCTTCCCCGGTGGTAGAGTTTTTAGTGGTGATCAGAATTACCCCGTTTCGCCCTCTATTCCCGTAAAGTACTGTCGCACTTAATCCTTTTAGCACACTTACGCTTTCAATGGTGTTTGGATCAATATCTAAAAACCGGCTAGATTCAGTGTTTCCGTCAAGGTAGTCTGTTTGGGTATTGGTGCCCGAATCAAATGGAACTCCATCAACAATAAAAAGTGGCTGGTTAGATTGTGTAGCTGACGAATATCCCCTGATAATGATATTGGTACCGGACCCAGATAAACCGTTGTTCGAAGTTATGTTAACACCTGCCACTTTACCGTTAAGGACCCGGGCAATATCTGCTTCAGGTCTGGCTTCTACGGCCTCTGATTCTACCGTGGTCACGGCATATCCGAGTGATCGTTTTTCCCGCACAATTCCCTGTGCGGTAACCACCACCTCTTGCAAAGCCTGGGCATCTTCCTCCATTTGAACATTTATGACATTATTTGCCCCAACAGTGATTTCAACTGTTCTTTGTCCTAAATAGGAGAATACCAGAATTTGACCCTCACTGACCTGTATGGAGTAGTTCCCGTCAAAATCTGTCTGAATACCCGTTGTAGTGTTTTTAATAATGATGTTCACCCCGGGTAAGGGATAATTGTCCTGGTCAGTTACCGTTCCGGTAATTGTTTTTTCTTGTGCATATGCCCAGGATATCCCTATCAGGAACAGCATACACAGCCAGTTACACTTTTTTTTCATATGAGTTGAGTTTTGAGAGGTAATGTAGCTAGCAGCCCCGAAATGTATTGATGACTAATTCAAATAATACCCAATAAAATGAGACCAAAGAGAGTCTTTTTTAGGAGTATATCTCAGAGCTGCATTATTGTACATTAGCTAGTTATAAACTCAAAGTAAAGGGCTACTTACAGAACTTTGGGAAAGACTGATAAACGTTTACTGTTCCGATGAAAGTTTACTTTTTTTTTACATAATTTAACATTATGGCAATCTAATGTTATATTTTTCATAAAATTTATCTATCGAAAGACAGAATTCGATAGATACATGAATCATTTTGGGAGAACTGGGAAGAAGGCTTATGAACTCTGGAATTTTTTCTTACTGAGGAAGTGAGTTTTTTTACCTTTTCGACTTGCAGAGAATGTAAATTGCAGCCCTGAATTATTTTGATAGCTAATTCAAATAATTACAGTCTAAAAAATGAGACAGAAGCTTTTTTCTAGAAGTAAGATCTCAGGGCTGCTTTACATTTCATTTAATTGTTATATCAAAATAACAAGCTCTTGATTGAATTTCGGGAAAGGCTTATAAACGTTTACTGTTTCCGATAAAAACTTACGGCTGCTTTACCCGTTTCATTTACGGAAGTTCAAAATAGGCTTTCAATATTCCTGTAATATCTTCTCCGTTTTTAAGACTTAGCTTCTCAGATTTGGCCTTCTTTTCAATGGTTTTGGCGTGCTTCCCAAAAAACTGGTAGAAATTCTTTTTCTTTTTTGGGAGTGCTATGATCGCTTTAGATCCTGAGGGTACCCCCAACACGTAATAGGTATTAACTCCTTTGGTAAATTTTGCGGGTTTTGCAGGTTCATATCCGCTTCTTGCTTTTTTCGCAGCTGTGAAATTGATATTCTCTTTAAGGTATAACTTAAAATTGTCGTCCTGGTATTTGAGCTCCAAAAAGGTAGTCTCCTTTTTGTCATCTTCATTGATCACAGATTGCGTTTCGTATATTTTTCCAGAACCATCCTGTAGGCGAATAATGTATCCTTCAGAAAATGAAAGCGCCATGATCTCTCCGTCTATTTTCTTCACTTCGACCACATTATCCGGCACATTGAATCTTACTAGTTGGGTTTTTAGAATACCATTGATCTTGGCCGGCACGAAATCATCTTGCAGATACCTGGAGCCTTCGGCTGCGGCATATGCAGGATTATTGGTTCTTACGTAATATTGAAGGTCCTGAAGCGTCTGGTTTTGAACATTCTGGATTTGGGCGGCCAAACTACTGCCAGCCAGAAGCATTATGAATAGGATTACATTTTTCATCTTTAGCAATTTACTTTGTATTGGTTTATGACGCCCTTTTAGCGTTTCTCTATTAACTATTAAAATTCGTTCAATCTATACGAATTTAGCTTAAGCCTCTAAAACTCAAAAACCATTAAAGCAAATAACATGCCCTAATGGTTTTTGATGCAATATCAATCAAGATATTTTTTAGAAGTTACCCGGATTTTGAGTAATATTTGGATTATTGGTGAATTCATCTTCCACAATTGTGAAGATCACCTTGTCTGCTCCGGGCGCTGTTGCAGCTCCTCCTCCTGGACGCAGGTTTCGGTTATTTCTCAATAAATCCATTCTTCTATGACCCTCAAAGGCTAGTTCTTTTCTTCTCTCATTTAAGATAGCGTCTAAATCAGCGGCGCCGAGATTTCCAAGTCCAGCTCTGGCTCTTAAAAGGTTGATGTCGTTTAATGGAGTATCTCCAACACTTCCTCCGCCTCTCAAGTTAGCCTCAGCACGATTCAAATACATCTCTGTGATTCTCAATACCATTCCATCAGAGGCATTGTTTACAATGTCTGGATACTTGGTAGTGAAGAAGGTGTTATTTCCACCAGCATCTGTTGCAGCTACAGAAAGCTCATCAAATCTTCTATCTCCTGGTTCTGAAGCATAGGCATCTATAAGATCCTGGCTAAAAGGAGCATCTCCTCTTCCACCCGGTGCAGCATTGTAGAAGTTTACATACACTTCATCAGATCCGGCAACTTCCTGAGGTCCGTCTGTTGGTGTATTTACCACTACAAAGACGTTTTCAGATGACGTTGGATTATCATCGTAAAAGTCGTAATCTGCAGCTAAGCTGTATTCACCTGAAGCAATTACCTGGTTGGCCAAATCTGCAGCTTGCCCCCACTGCTCTCTATAGAGATACAGACGAGATAGCAATGCTCTTGCAGATCCGGAAGTAGCTCTGATACCGTTACTGGCAGGAAGCGCAGCAGCGGCTTCTAAAAGGTCTTGCTCAATTTGTGCATGCACTTCATTCACTGTGGAACGCTCTAATTGGAACTCAGAGATATCTCCACCCTCGAAAAAGTCTAATGTTAGGGGAACTCCTAAATTAGTGCCCTGACTAAACTGATAGGGTTGAGCGAATAAATTCACTAATTGAAAATAAGTAACCGCTCTTAGAAATTTAGCTTCTGCAATAAATTGCGCCTTCAGCGCTTCTGATAAACCTTGCACTTCGGCAGGGTCAACATCCGGTAAATTGGTAATAACATTATTAGCAGCTGCTATTAATTGATAGCCATCCAGCCAAATATTATCAATTGAGGTGTTAGTGGCCAAGGTATTAAACTGATCAATTTCCTGGAGTGAAGGGAAACTACCAACGAAGTTCACGTCGTCTGCCATGAAATCTGACATCAGTTGGGCCATCCCGTTAAGGTCACCACTTTGATTCATACTATAAACACCTATTACCAAACCATCTATCGTAGCCAAAGAATTGAAAACGGTATTCGAGGCTACCTGGTCTTCCGGTACTACTTCCAATTGATTTTCGCAGGAAATAGTAACCATAAGTCCTAAAAATATTGTTATGATTTTATATATTTTCATTTTGCTATTTTTTTTAATTAAAACTGTAGTCTAGCTCCAAACAAATAAGACTTGGCCTGCGGTGCTGTAAAGAACGACTCTCCCTGGAATAACGGATCAATGTCGTCTGTTACTTCAGGATCTATCCCTTTCATTTCATCTTTCTTCAAAGTTAAAAGATTTGTTGCAGTAGCATACACCCTTACACCAGCAAATATTCCTCCTAGTCTGTCTAGCACTTTCTGAGGCAGATTGTAGCCTAATGTAATGTTCTTAATCCTAAGATAAGAAGCATCTAACTGCTGTACAGATGAGCGCTGGTTATACAAGTTAAACGTAGAACTGTTTGGACTTGGTAAGAAGGCATTATCTCCTGGATTTCTCCAGATATTAAGGTTTTGCCTTCTGATGTTCACAATACCTCCAATAGCATCGTTACCATCTGCAAATCTAAGACCGTCTATTACAACATCGTTTCCGTATGAGTAGTTGGCTAAAATTGACAGATCCAAATCTTTATATCTAAAGGTGTTGGTGATACCTCCAGAGAAATCTGGTAATGGACTTCCGGTAACAACCCTATCTCCAGAACCGGGAGCATTGGTAATATTACCATTAACATCTAACCATTCTGCATCTCCCGTCTGCGAATTAACACCTACATATCTAATAAGGAAAAAGTTGTTTAGAGACTCTCCCTCAATAGCTCTTTGAATAGGACCATCGATGATTTTTCTTCCCTGAGCATCTGTAGCCGCATCATCATTAAGTTTTAATACTTTGTTGTCTATGGTAGCCAGGTTGAAATTAGTTCTCCATTCAAAGTTGTCTGTACGAACGTTTACAGAACTTATTTCAAACTCCCAACCACTATTCTCCATTTCACCAATATTTCTACTTATAAAAGGGAATCCGGTTTGTGGAGGCAATACCTGATTTAGAAGCAGGTCGCTTGTGGTCTTTTTAAAGTAAGACACATTAAAGTTTAATCTTCCGTTAAAGAAGGTAGATTTAAGACCAACATCTAGAGTTTCACTTTCTTCCCACTTAAGATCCGGATTTTCTGGCTGACTTGGAATTACCCCGGAAGCACCGTTGTTATCTGCAATTGCCCCAGCTCTAAACAGACCTAAAGAAGGGAAAGTTCCCAAACGATCGTTACCCACTGTACCTAAACTGGCACGTAAGGACAAATAATCGATCCAGGTAACATCTTCCATAAAGTTTTCACCACTTATTACCCAACCTGCAGCAGCAGACCAGAAGTAACCAAAACGGTTGTTGGCACCAAAACGAGATGAACCATCACGTCTTACAGAACCTTCAAGCAGATATTTTCCTTTGTAATCATAAGATACCCTAGAGAAGAGACCGAAAAGTCTTGATGGGAATCTATCGCCATTAAGTACAGACGGAGTAGAACCAGATCCTAAGTTTCTTAGGCCATCCGTTAAGAATCCTGTTGCCTGAACATTAGAACGCGTTCTAAGGGTTTCTTCATAGTTTAAACCAACTAAGGCAGAAACCGTATGATCTTCACCAAAGACATTATTATAAGTAAGGGTCTGGTTTGTTAACCAACGGTCTTCCGCAATATGAATTTGCTGAGCAAAACCACCTGGAGAGTTGAATTCTGCATTCCTAACGAATTCTTCTAGCTCCAATTTATCAACACCTAATTCAGAACGCCAGGTGACGTTTTTCATTGGCGTTAGTTCAGTAAAGAAGTTACCGATAACCCTAAAGGTCTTTAGTTCGTCCGTATTAAGAGCTACCCGAGCAAAGATGTTTGGAATAAAAGAACCAGATTGCACAAAGTTTCCTTCATTGTCAAAAGCAGGTACTATAGGACTCTGTAAGAAGGCTGTAGTAAATGGTGCGTTGATATTGTTCTCAATCCCCACACGATTTAGTCTTGTATTGGTAACCCCCAGGTTCATACCAGCCTTTAACCAGTCAGTAACGTCAGTATCAATGTTAATTCTTGCCGCTCCTCTTTGCTGGTCGTTTCCAATGATGAAACCTTCAGTATCCTGGAAATCGGCTCCAAAGAAGAATGAAGTCTTCTCTCCACCACCTCTTACACCAAGGTTGTAGTTTTGTGAAATACCCGTACGCTGTACACCTCCAAGCCAATCAGTACCTCCAGAACCAATTGCTCCAAGGCCTAAGTCCTCTGGAGTAACAGTAACGCCACCATTTTGAATCGTAGCTACCTCAGATTTAAATTGTCTGAATTCATCAGCAGTTAAGATATCAGGGACATCTGTTGACTGAGTGAACTGGGTATTTACATCTAATGTTAGTGTGGTTTTGGAATTTCTACGACCTTTTTTGGTAGTAATAAGGATAACCCCGTTCGCACCCCTGGATCCGTAGATCGAGGTTGCCCCGGCATCCTTTAGTACTGTAAGTGATGCAATATCATTTGCGTTAACATAAGATAGTGGGTTAATACCTGTATTACCACCTCTGTTTAAGGTATTGGTTGCGGTATCGGTAATAGGTACACCATCTATTACAATTAACGGCTGACTACCAGCGTTGATGGAATTTACCCCACGAACTCTGATAACGGCGGCAGAACCAAGTACACCAGAAGAATTCACTATCTGTGTACCTGCAGATTGTCCTTGCAGTAATTGGTCTGCAGAGTTCACCTGAAGATTTTCAATGGCTTCCTCCTTAACAATACCTACGTTCTGGATAATTTTCTTTTCCTCCTGGTTACCGTAGCCAATTACCACTACTTCTTCCAGTGCCTGTGCATCTTCCTCCATCTGTACATCTATAGTACTGGAGGCGCCTACAGTTCTTTCTGTAGTTCTTTGTCCCAAATAAGAAAAAACAAGGACATCTCCTTCGTTTGCAGTGATGGCGTAATTTCCATCAAAATCTGATTGGGTCCCCGTAGTCGTACCTTTTACCAAAATATTCACACCCGGTAGGGGAATGGCATTTTGGTCGGTTACTACACCCGAGACCGTTTTTTCTTGTGCATGTGCAAAAGTGATTGCCATGAGAAATAGCATGCACAGCCAATTACATTTTTTTTTCATATTAATTAAAGTTTGAGTTAATAATGTAAAGGCAGCCCTGAAGTGTTATTGATGACTAATTCAAATAAATACCCAAAAAAATGAGACCAAAGAAAGTCTTTCTATAGGAGTACTTTTTCAGAGCTGAATTATTCACATTAGCTAGTTACGGCCCCTAAGTAATTTGCTCTGTTAGAAATTGGAGGAAACTCTTATCAACGTTTACTTGTCCGATGAAAGTTTACGGATTTTTTACGCCTAGGATGTCAAGTAAATTTTTTGGTACTCGCTGGTGGTCAGCTTAGAATCTTTCTT
>JBFOMC010000367.1:0-8737 GCA_040830565.1 Flavobacteriaceae bacterium | reverse complement strand
TGTCCGAAAAAATACGGATAGGAGACCTGCCGTTCCAGTACCTGGTCCCGAGGTGTGGGTTGTCTTGAATTACGGTATTGGTCCCTACCAAAATGGCCTGTTCTTCACTTCGCCATTTATGAACCAGTTGCCTTGAGTACGTATTCGTTAACCAATAGGGTTGAGGGTCCTCACTTCGCTTTGAGTCTTCCGGGGCCATGAATCCATCAAGAGATTGCGCCCATTTAAGAATGATATACGGCCGTTTTTTTAGATGAAAAGTTAAAAAACGCCTGTGATGTTTTTTACATTCATTTTCAAGGATGCCAAGCCTTACTTCGCAGCCAGCCTTCTTCAGTTTTTCGATTCCCTGGCCGGCCACTTTGACATGAGGGTCCTTTAGACCAATAACAACTTCCGGAATTTTATGCGACAGGATAAGATCTGCACATGGGGGTGTTTTACCGTGATGTGAACAAGGTTCCAGAGTTACATAAAGCGTGGCCTCAGGCAGCAGAGAAGGATCGTGGACGGAGCGGATGGCATTTACTTCGGCATGAGCCCTGCCATATGCGCTCGTATACCCTTCGCCAATTATAGTTTCCTTATGAACAATTACGCAGCCCACCATAGGATTTGGAGCTGCATGTCCCAGAGCCTTTTTGGCCAAAAAGAGACAGCGTTTCATGTATCTCTCATCCTGCTTAACACGGTTGGCAGAGATGGTATCACCTTGTCCCATAATCAGGAAGCCTGATGGCTTTTCAATTTTAAGTTTATGCCCTTTTCATGTATCTTCACACGGCAAAAATAGGACATTAAAAGAGAACGGGAATGGGTAAGAGTCTGAGTGATAGAAGGACCTTAAACAACCTCTCATATGGTTTACTATATTAGAAGTTTTGAGAACTATCGAAGCCGAGGAGAATGCTGTTAAGAGAAATTAAGAATATTTTTCATCAAGAGCTGGAGGCTTCCTACCCGAAAGAGGAGGTTGGGAGCTTTTTTTATATGCTCATTGAACATTACCTAGATCTGGAGCGATTTGTTCTTGTGTTGCAACCAGAACTCGTCCTTTCTAAAGAGCAGGAGCAGCCTTTATTTGAGGCTTTGGCCCAACTTAAATTAGGGAGGCCTATTCAATATATTACAGGAACCTCAACTTTTATGGAATTACCATTGCTAGTAAATGAGCATGTGCTCATTCCAAGACCTGAAACGGAAGAATTAGTACAATGGATTATTGATGATGTTACCCAACTTTTTGATCCTGAGAGGCAAAAGCTGAAGATTTTGGATATAGGAACAGGAAGCGGTTGTATTGCCATTGCCTTAGCCAAAAACCTTCCCAACTCTCATGTTTTTGCCATAGAAATATCAAAAGAAGCCTTGAAGGTTGCCAAGACTAATGCAGACAAGAATCAGGTAATGATAGATTTCTTTGAAGCCGATATTTTGACTACTGACCAACTAGATGGTACTTTTGATATCATTGTTTCTAATCCGCCTTATGTGCTCGAACGGGAAAAAGAACAAATGCATAAGAATGTGAAGGCATATGAACCAAAAGAGGCTTTGTTTGTGGCTGATGAAACTCCGCTGTTGTTCTACGAGAAAATAGCTGACCTGGCCGCTGATCATCTCAATACCCCTGGTACTTTGTACTTCGAGATCAATCAATATCTCGGGCCAGAAACCAAAGTGCTTTTGAAAGAGCGTAATTTTTTAGAAATTGAGATGCGAAAGGATATCTTTAAAAACAACCGTTTTCTAAAAGCAATTAAAGGACCAAAGGTTCGCGCAAGCTCCGAAATTGACAGCATGTAATTTTGAAAGAGCCGGTGATATAAAAAATAGCAAGAGAAAAATATGAACCAGGAAAAACATATTGAGACCCTTCGAAAAGAACTACGAGAACACAACCACAACTATTACGTCCTGGACAAGCCCACAATATCGGACTACGATTTTGATATGAAGTTGAAGGAACTGCAGGAGCTTGAAGCACAACATCCGGAATTCTATGATCCGAATTCCCCAACATTACGTGTAGGTGGCGGGATAACAAAGAACTTTGACACCCTACAACACGAACACAGAATGTACTCCCTGGATAATTCCTATTCAAAAGAGGAACTTCTCGACTGGGAAAAGCGGGTGCAGCGCATCCTGGGAGGAGTAGAAGTTGCTTTTACCTGTGAATTGAAATACGATGGAGCTTCAATAAGCCTGACCTATGAGGAGGGGCAGCTCGTAAGGGCCGTAACTCGTGGTGATGGTTTTCAAGGTGATGATGTTACGACCAATATTAAGACCATTCGGTCTATCCCTTTAAAATTAAAGGGAGATTATCCTGCAAAATTTGATATCAGAGGCGAGATCGTTTTGCCAATCGAAGGTTTTGCAAAGATGAATCAGGAAAGGATTGCTAATGGGGAAGAACCCTATATGAATCCGAGAAACACAGCTTCCGGCAGCCTAAAGCTTCAGGACAGTTCCTTAGTAGCAAAGCGCCCGCTGGAATGCCTTTTATACAGCATAGTTGGGACAGATCTTAATCTGGCTACCCAATTCGAAATGCTGGAAAAGGCTAGATCATGGGGATTTAAAGTGCCTTCTATCGCAAAATTATGTACCTCCACCGAGGAGGTAATGCAATTCGTAACGCATTGGGACTCTCACAGGCACGATCTGCCATACGAAACTGACGGAGTAGTAATAAAAGTCAATAGTTTACAACATCAGGAGGAATTGGGGTATACTGCAAAAGCTCCCAGATGGGCCCTAGCCTATAAATTTAAGGCAGAACAAGAGGCTACAATTTTGAATGAGATCACCTATCAGGTTGGACGTACAGGCGCCATTACTCCGGTGGCGAATCTGGAACCTGTGCTCCTCGCAGGTACCACTGTCAAAAGGGCCTCCTTACACAATGCTGATCAAATTGCCAAATTGGACATTAGGGAAGGAGATACCGTTTTTGTAGAAAAAGGAGGAGAGATCATTCCAAAAATCGTGGGGGTCGATTTCACTAAGCGCGGGGCTAATAGTTCAGCTACTTCCTATATTACCAATTGTCCTGAGTGCGATACGCCATTGGAAAGACAAGAAGGTGAGGCGCAACACTTTTGCCCCAATGAGGCAGGCTGCCCACCTCAAATTACCGGACGAATTCAGCACTTTATTTCCAGAAAGGCTATGGATATTGAAGGTCTCGGAGGAGAGACCGTTGAGTTGCTCTTCAAAGAAGGGCTTATTAACAATTATGCGGATCTTTATAAGGTCACCAAAGAACAACTATTGCCTCTGGAACGTATGGCCGAGAAATCTGCGGAGAATTTGGTAAATGGGGTAGCTGCTTCAGTAAATATCCCTTTTGAACGCGTGCTGTTCGCACTAGGTATACGTTATGTAGGAGAGACGGTAGCAAAAAAACTTGCAAGGGCGTATAAAAATATCGATGCAATTATGTCGGCCTCCTTGGAGGAGCTCACGGCCGTTGACGAAATAGGGGACAGGATCGCTGAAAGCGTGATCGATTTCTTTGCTAGTGAAGAGCATCGCGAGATCATTGCCCGACTTAAGAGTTATGGATTGCAATTTTCCTTGTCTGAAGCGCAATTGGAAGGCCAGACAGATCTGTTAAACGGTCAGAGTTTTGTAGTATCAGGAGTTTTTGAAAAAGTTAGTAGAACTGAGTTAAAAAAGCTCATTGAAGACAACGGGGGAAAAGTGAGCTCATCTATCTCTTCAAAAACAAGTTATGTCGTGGCCGGAGATAAGATGGGGCCGAGTAAAAAGACCAAAGCCGAGACCTTAGGAGTGCCAATGATTTCAGAAGAGGAGTTTTTAGCGATGTTATAACTGCAATGATTACCTCTACCACACAGCGATTTTGGGGAGCTCTGGCCTCTATTTTTCTGCTACTTTGGCGAGACAGACGGACCAGAATCTGGTTATTGGGCCCCTTGGTCATATTAATTCTGGGATTTTTTCTGCCGCAGAACATGATTATTCCGGTGGAGGGGGCTACCACCAAGAGCTGGGACATAAATTCGTTCTGGGCCTACCCCTGGGGAAGTTCAATTACCCACAAAGGAGTAGATATCTTTGCATCAAAAGGAACGCCGGTAATTTCTAGCACTTATGGCATTGTTGTTTATACCTATGAAGGCGGAAAAGGCGGTAAATCTGTTATGGTCCTGGGCCCTAAGTGGAGGTTTCATTATTTCGCCCATTTGGAAGACTACAGTGCCTGGCCCTTGCAACCCCTTAAAAGAGGGACCAAAATTGGCACCGTAGGAGATACTGGAAATGCCAAAGGCAAACCGCCACATTTGCACTATGCCATTACCACACCTTTTCCCTATCCCCAACTTTATGACGGGGAGGCGGTACAGGGCTGGCGAAAAATGTTCCATTTAAATCCGGATACCTGGTTGAGGTAAAACTGCCCGACCTTCCGGAAAAAATTGTGAGAAGTTGAATTTACTTCTTAAACAATTATTGCATTTTTGTAATCTATTAAGCTTAGTACAGATGGATTATTTTTTCATACTTACCGTTCTGGTATTCCTCTCAGCCGCCTTTGGTTATATAAATGTCCGTTTTTTAAAACTTCCAAATACCATTGGCCTAATGGTCATAACCATTGTATTTACTTTGGGGGTTTTTGCGCTGAGTTATTTTGACGATACCTTGTTAAATGCGGAACGATACATTATAACTCATATTGATTTCAAAACTGTACTGCTCGATATCATGTTGAGTTTTTTGCTTTTTGCTGGTGCTTTGCATACAAATTTTAATCAGTTGAGGATTCAGCGTTGGCCAATATTGTTATTTTCTACCTTGGGAGTACTGGTATCTACCTTTTTGGTAGGCACGGCCATGTTTTATTGCCTCCCGCTATTTGGGCTGGAAGTTGGCTACGTCTATTGCCTTCTTTTTGGCGCACTCATCTCCCCAACCGATCCTATTGCAGTGCTGGGTATCTTGAAAAAGGCAGGAGTTCCCAAAAAACTTGAGACTAAAATTGTAGGGGAATCTTTGTTTAATGACGGAGTAGGGGTGGTCGTATTTCTTACCATATTCCAGTTTGCCTCTTCTTCAGGAAACAAAGTAGGCTTCATGGATGTGGTGAAGCTTTTTGGGGTTGAGGTTATAGGAGGAATCCTGCTGGGCCTTTTATTGGGTTGGATCAGTTATCGCCTGATGAAATCTATAGACGATTACGATATTGAGGTTATAATTACTTTGGCCGCTGTAATGGTAGGTACCATTGTGGCCCAGAAATTACATCTGTCTGCTCCGTTGGCCATGGTAACTGCCGGACTAGTAGTGGGGAACGATACCCTGAGAGACACCTCAATGTCTGAAATAACAGAAGCTTATGTCGATAAATTCTGGGAGCTGATAGATATTTTATTGAATACCCTCTTGTTTGTATTGATCGGGATGGAAATTCTTGTGCTGGCCTTTGAAGTAAGCTATATAGCAGCAGGAATTTTGGCCATCCCCATTATTTTGATCTGCAGGTATTTATCCCTATTGCTTCCGATCAACTTTTTTAAAGAGAAGTTAGACTTTGTCCCTAATACGAATTTGATTATGACCTGGGGCGGATTAAGGGGAGGAATATCTATTGCCCTTGCACTTGGACTCACCCAGGAAATGCATCGCGACCTGTTTTTGGTGATCACCTATATTGTGGTGGTGTTCTCCATTATTGTTCAAGGTCTTAGTGTAGGCAGATTGGTAAAGAGATTATCATGAAAAACCCAACCACATATGAGGCGTTTATAGAAACGTTGGTCGATAAAAGTCCAGGAAACTCTTGGCCAAGTACACTTAAGGCACTTTGGTGGGATGCCAAGGGAGATTGGCATACGGCTCATGACCTGGTTGATGGTTCTGGAGCCGAACATGCAAATTGGGTACATGCCTACTTACATAGAAAGGAAGGAGATAGATGGAATGCCGGATATTGGTATAGAAGAGCAAACCGCCCATTTCCGGAAAAAAGCCTTGAGCAGGAATGGGAAGATCTTGTCGAATTTCTAGTGCAAAACTAAACCTGAATACTTGCTCCCTCTGATTTTACATTTTTGCTGGAGTCAAAATAGAAATCAATTCGGCCCAGATTAAGGCCAAAACATCCTACCTGGTTCACCATGACCTGTTGCCCTTTCCTGTTTTGCCGAACTACCGGGGCATCAAGAAAGGTGTGGGTATGGCCGCCAATGATAAGGTCAATGTCTTCGGTCCGGGAAGCCAGGAGAAGATCGCTTGGTTTTTCTTCTCCTTCATAAGCATAACCCAAATGAGAAAGGCAGATGACCAGATCACAATTTTCTTGTTCCTTTAATAATCGGGAAGTATCCTGAGCTATTTCTACCGGATCCAGGTATTTGGTTTCCTTATAAAGGGCCTTAGTAACAAGGCCTTCGAGCTCAATGCCGATGCCAAAAACCCCGACTCTAATATCGTCTAAGAGATAGGTTTCATAAGGTTTTACATAGCCATCCATTACGGTATTTGAAAAGTCGTAGTTGGCAGAAAGCAATTTAAATTTTGCATGTGGCATTTGTGCCAGCAAGCCGTCCAGTCCGTTGTCAAAGTCGTGATTTCCAATGGTGGCTGCGTCGTACTTCAGCTTGCTCATCAACTTGAATTCGAGCTCCCCTCCATAAAAATTAAAATAGGGAGTGCCCTGAAAAATATCGCCGGCATCTAGTAATAGGGTATTGGGGTTTTCCTCTCTAATTTTAGCTACAAGAGCAGCACGGCGTGCCAGGCCTCCAAGGTTCGGATAAGCCGAATGATCTTTTGGGAAGGGATCAATATGACTGTGTACATCATTGGTGTGCAGAATGGTAATCTGTCGTTTGCCAAATCCTTGACAAGAATTTAAACCGAGCCCCCCAAGTCCCACATAGGCCGAACCAGCACCTGCCCGGGCCAAAAAATCTCTTCTGTTCATCTTCAATTCAATTTCATAAACCGATCGTCTACCACCGGGGCCAGGGTGTCTACTTTCTTAAAATAATCGATCATTGCGTTCCTTATCAAATAATCCGTATCTGTAAAACTAAGTCCGTCTTTAAAAAAACCCATATTATCTCCTCCCGTAACCAGGTAATTGGAAGTGGCCACATAATACCTCCTATTTTCATCAAAGGGAGCTCCCTTAATATTCACCGATTGCAGACCACCGTCTTTATCTAAGATGATTTGCAAGCCGGCGATAGGGTGTGCTCTTTTGGATGCTATTAAAAAGGCCACCAGATCTCTCACAGATTTACCGCTGAGCTCAACAACCACAATAGAATTTTCAAAAGGCATCACTTCATAGGCCGTTCTGGCAGAAACCTTCCCTTCGGAGATGATGCTGCGAATACCTCCGTGATTAAGTACCACAAAATCGATATCCTTATTAGCACGTGATTTGAAGATCGGGTTTGCTTCCTGGAGCAAGATATCCGCCAATAAATTCCCGGCGGTAGTGTTATAAATCCCGTCTGTCTTAGAAATCATGTAGGGAGCATAGGCAAGAGCACTATCCAATACCTCGTTTACCCTATTTCTATATGGCAATACAAAAGCCTCAATGGAATCGGCCGGACTGATGGAATCATTAATAGACAATTGCTCCCCACGGACCTGGGATAGGGTTTGTCTGTCCGGCTTACATGAAAAATTCAAAACTATTGTTATAAATATAACAAAATGTTTTATATTTAAATTCATATTCCTTTTTATCTTCGCTTATGAGTTGCCTGGAGATTAATTACATTTGTACAAATGTAAATGTACATGTTTTTAAAGGGACTCAAAGATAAATTTAAGTACAAATCTGGTCTTAAATATTTAAAACAAGAACTCAGTACCCCGACGGACCCTGTGGATAGAACAAAAGGGATCACTTCGGTTGGCGTGATTGTTGATATGGATAAATTTGATAAGACCGAGTTGTTCTATGAATTTGTCGAGGAATTTAATTTAAGACCGAACGCGGTAAAGGTAATAGGATATAAAAGTTATTACGATAAAAATTCTCCCTACGCTACTCCGGTTTTTTCCGATAAGGATCTCGGATGGAACGGAGCAATTGAAAACAGTTATGCATTGGAGTTTTTAAGTAGAGAATACGATCTTTTAGTAAACTATTACACTCAAGAGAATCTACTGCTTCAGTTGATGACCATCAAAACCAAAGCGAGGATAAATGTTGGTTTTCCGCAAGTAGATACCACGTTCAATGATCTTATCATGGAAACTTCCATGAGTGATTTTAAAACCTTTAAACAGGAGCTTAAGAAATACCTCGGCGTGTTGAATGAAATTAATTTGTGAATTTGGCAGAAGCAGTTTGGCTATTCATCAAATCTGGTAAGCGGTAAGCCTTCAAGCCTAAAAAGTTATTCCTAAATGAATCAATTAAGAGGTACAGGGGTTGCATTAGTTACTCCTTTTAAAGCAGACCTATCTGTAGATGAGGAAGCCCTCAGAGCTATAGTTCGGCACTGCATTGAGGGTGGGGTAGACTATCTAGTGGTCCTTGGGACCACCGGAGAATCCGTTACCCTTGGCAAGTCAGAAAAACAATTGGTGATGAAAACCGTTGTATCTGAAAATAACGGAAGATTGCCTTTAGTTGTCGGTATCGGGGGGAATAATACGCTACAGATTGCCGAGGAATTTAAAAGTACAAATCTGGAGCACTTTGATGCTGTTCTATCCGTATCCCCATCTTACA
>JBFOMC010000366.1:0-13177 GCA_040830565.1 Flavobacteriaceae bacterium | reverse complement strand
AGATCTGGTCTGTGGTGTTAAGAATCACAGGGGAGAGAAATACAATCTTCTGAACTATGTAGACCCTAAACAAGGCTTTATCACAAATAAAACAAAAGATGGAAGAGATCTAAAAGCCTTGGAATTACCTGGTCTTTGGAATGGTGCAATGGCATTTTGGAATACGGTCTTTGTTGAAGTCCCACTGATCACTTTCAATCCCGTGAAAACCGTGAACGACCTCTTAAAACCAGCGCATCAAATCTGATAAAACGCCCAGGCAGCGTTACCTTATAAGTGTGTATTTTTTACACACTTTTTTTATTTCTTACCCAGCATTATACACGTGCAGAATAATTTGAGCAAGTATAAAGCATTATAAATCAACATCTTAAATTCTTTTTCTTAGGGCAGAGGCCATGGCATCATTTTTCCTTTACATAGAGATGAGTACAAAACAAATGTGTAATCTAAAGAACAGAAAATGAAAAAATTATTTTTAGTAGCCGCATTGGCTTTAGGAAGTTTAACCACTTTTGCTCAAGAGACTGAAGAAGTTCAGGCAGAAGCAACAGAAGTGATGGAGGCACAAGACAACTTTACAGCTATTGAATTAGCTGAGTTGCCAGAAGCCATAACCGAAGCTTTGGCTAAGGATCACCCAAATGCCACAATCAGTAAGGCATATGTTAATGAGGAGGCTCAATACAAATTAGAAGTGACCAAGGAAGACGGTACGGAGATAGCCTTATATGCCGATGCTGAAGGGAATTGGTTAGAAATGTAAGTTAAGCGTTTATTATAAAGTAGAGTTAATTAGTTTTTGGTTAGTTTGGTTTAATTAATGCCCCTGGTGCTTGCACCAGGGGCATTTTTATTTTATATGTGACCTTGAAATAAAATGTGTGTCTAAAGTATTAGAAGTTGAAAATAAACTTAACCGAACAAATGAGACACTTAAAAATTTCGGCCGCCTTTGGCTTCGCCTGCCTAATGACTTGCTTAATGGCATCATTTGTAATGCGAGAGGCTGAATATGAGGAAAAAGACTTAGGTATTGTTGAATTGAAGGTAGAGCAAGTTAAAAAAGATAAGGTTAATGCCACTACTGAAACACTAACCTGGAATTAGCCTGAACCAACAGAGGTAACAAAATATCTAAGACGATTTAGTTCCCCTACAGTTCAATACAAAAGATGAAGATGCAACACTCTTTTTCTGTTCATAATTATTGAAATAGTTGGTAAAGTTTTAGGTCTTTTGGTTGTTGGTTTTTTTAAGTCCTGATTTCCCGATGCTCATCGGGATCAGGGCTTTTTTGAATTAGTACGTATATATTTTACACAATTTTTCTTCGGTGTTCCCAAAATTACACAGTATAGAAATTACCCTAAAAATTATAAGTAGTTCATTTTCATATCATTAAATAATAAAACAGCACAGGGAAAATTATGGTATCATATTTTCTATTACTAAGGCAAGTTTAATTTTTAAATAATATGAAAATCATGAAAAAATTAATTTTTGCAGCAGTTTTATCTCTAGGAAGCTTAACTGCTTTTGCTCAAGATACAGAAGAGGCTCAAGCCGAAGCTACTGAAGTTGTGGCTGCAGCCCAAGATGATTTCTCTGAGATAGCTGTAGAAGAATTGCCTGAGGCTGTAACAGCTGCGGTTGAGAAAAATTACCCCACCGCAACCATCAACAAAGCCTACGTTAACGAAGCGAAGCAATATAAACTGGAAGTCTCACTTGAAGATGGAACTTCTGGAACTTTGTTTGCCGATGAAAATGGCAATTGGATAGAGCAATAAAATAACTTGAGTTATTTGTTTTGTATCAAGTTGGTTTGGTCGGAACGGGGTCCTTTTGGGCTCCGTTCTTTTTTTTTTTAAATATTTTAAGAGATCGAGCTAACTTTCTTGTTAAGTTTTTACGTACATACTTAAAAAGACAGCTTTATGCCATCAATCTTGATAATTGAAGACGATGCTGCTTTCTGTCAAATGCTCCAAAACTTCCTTATCAAACAAGGATACTCGGTGCAAAGCAGCTCTAATGCCCCGGATGCCAAGAAAACGTACCAGTCTACCTATTTTGACCTGGTGTTAACAGACTTGCGTTTACCGGATTATGACGGTATTCAGCTCCTGGCAGATATTAAAAGAACAAACACGGAAACCGCCGTTGTGATGATGACCGGCTACGCGGAAGTCGGTACGGCAGTGGCCGCAATGAAAAAGGGCGCATTCGACTATATTTCTAAACCTTTGACTCCGGATGAAATGTTGCTCGTGGTCTCCAGCGCGCGCAAAGGGAATACAGCAATCACGACAAAAGGTACTTCTCCTCATTCTAAAACCAGGGATCGGGCCGTACTTCCAGAACAACAGGCGATTCAAGGAATAAGTGACGCATCCAAAAGGTTAAATGAACATATTCAGTTGGTTGCTCCGACGAATATGTCTGTCTTAATTACAGGAGAAAGTGGAACCGGAAAGGAAGTCACGGCCAGGGCAATTCACAGCAAAAGTTCGAGAAGTGATTTTGATTTTGTTGCTGTTGACTGCGGGGCTATCCCTAAGGAATTGGCCGCCAGCGAATTCTTCGGTCATCTCAAAGGGAGTTTTACGGGGGCTGTGGAAGATAAAGTAGGTCATTTCGAAGCTGCAAATAAAGGAACACTTTTTTTAGATGAAGTCGGAAATCTATCCTATGAAAATCAGATCCAACTACTGCGGGCCCTTCAAGAGCGGAAAATAAAAAAAGTGGGAAGTACTAAGGAGATCGTCGTAGATCTGCGTATTATCACTGCTACCAATGAAGATCTGATGAAAGCTGTTGAAAAAGGTAGGTTTAGAGAAGATCTTTTTCACAGACTCAATGAGTTTTCCATTGCGCTGCCTTCGCTTGAAGAGCGAATTGAAGATCTGCCACTATTTGCTGATTACTTTCTGGACCAGGCAAATCAGAGTCTTGAAAAAAATGTAATCGAATTTTCCGAAGAAGTTCGCGAAGCCTTTCAGCGATATCACTGGCCGGGAAATGTAAGAGAACTTCAAAATGTCATTAAAAGAGCAGTCCTTTTGACTGTGGGTGATGTTATACAATTAAGCGCCCTACCCGGGGAGGTATTAAATGCTGATAATTCCGGTGCAAATTCTGATAGTTTCTCGAAGGCAGATTATGAAAAAGCGCAGATCATTAAGGCACTGAAAAAGACCAATTTTAATAAGTCCAAGGCAGCCAAATTACTCCAGGTAACACGTAAAACCCTTTACAACAAAATCAATCAATATAACTTGGACTTTTAGTCATATAGGACGCTAAGGCTTCAAGCAAAATTACCGAGTGTTTTTGAATTTGTGTATACCGTTTTTCAATTTCCTTAGACACTACCCTCTCGGAACTAACTTCCAGAAATTCCAAATCAGGAACGATGGTGTTCACCTTTAATTGGCGGAACATTGGCAACATTTTGTGACTCACTTTGCTGATCAATTCCATGTCCGACTGATCAATAGCACTCTCGAGCTGCCCTAAGTTCAATTTGGTGTCCTTTATGAAGGTGCTTAAAACCTCATGTATGGCTTCTTCATTATTATCCAAAAATGAAGAAATAATACTCAAATTGAACACTTTTTGCTCGTTTTGGGCAATTTTGGATACTTTTTGATCACTTTTGGAGTAGAATCGAAAAGGAAAGAGTTCTTTTAAAACCACTACAAGTTTGGTTTTATTGAAGGGTTTTTGCAAAACCTTGGAAAAGCCTGATTTGCTATAGTGTGAGCTTTGTAGATCTCTCCTGCCGGTCATCGCAATGATGGGCTGTGAATGATAATGAGGGTATTTTCCAGATTTCAGCTCTTGTACTACTTCAAACCCATCTGTACCTGGCATCTGAATATCCGTGAGCACCACATCATATTTTAGATTAACTGCTTTTTTTACAGCCTCAAAATCCGAAAAAGTCTGAGCCGTCATGCCCATGGCATCAGACACTTCGGAAAGAAGCTGTAGCATGGCAGTATCATCATCGATGATAAGCAGCGAAAGCTTTTGTTCCTCTTTAAGAAATACATTAGTAACGGAGCTTGGTTTGTTGGTGCTGGCTTTTTTTAGGAGAAGCTCCAAGGTAAATGTACTTCCCTTCCCTTCTTTGCTTTTAAGACTTAGAGTACCGCCCAGCAATTCAGCCAACTTTTTAGAAATGGTCAATCCCAGGCCGTAGCCGCCATATTTTTTTTCGGTGTCCTTCTCGGCTTGGGTAAACTCCTTAAATATCATATCCTGTTTTTCTTGCCGAATACCAATTCCGCTGTCCTCTATTGAGATGCGGGTGTGATAGCCATCAGAAGCCCCCTCTTTAATACTTGCCTGGACTTTTATAAATCCGGTATCTGTGAATTTATAAGCATTGCTGATAAGATTAGTCATTATTTGTCTGATTCTGAAGGGGTCTCCAAGAACGGTGACATCTAGTCTTTGATCTATTTCGAGAATGAGCTCCAGAGCCTTTTTTTTGTTCATCTCTTTGAGGCTTTCGGCAGTCTCTTGTATCAATTCTGAAAGCACAAAAGGAACCTCTTCTATCTTGATCTTCCCAGCCTCCAATTTTGAAAAATCCAGGAGGTCATTTACCAGGCTGTCTACATATTGAGACGCTGATTTTACGTTTTTGAGATAGGATAGTTGCTTTTCCGTTAAGGCCGTATTCTCTATTAATTCCGAATACCCGGTAATGGTATTAAGCGGGGTTCTTAGATCATGACTCACTGTGGAGATGAGTTGTTCCCTGCTTTTTAGGAGAGATTCTGAGAATTTTTTCTCCTTTTCTAACCTTTTACGATACGACTGTATCTTCCAAAAATCCCTGTTGATCAAAAAGGTAAAGATCCCGACAATAATGAATCCCAGTAAAGCGGCAAGACCAGCCAGGCGCATACTTCGCCTAAAAATGGCTTGTTTCTTAAAATTGTCGTTATAGGTATTCACTATCAATTCCTGCTCAAAGGCTGCAATAATGCTCCGCAGCTGTTGGGAAAGCATCAGGTCATTATTGTGGATCTCAAACTCTTTCCGCTCTAATGACCTTTGGGCTCTGCTGTCCTGAAGCTTGGCCTGGTTCAATAGGGCTTTGGAAGTATTCAAAATGGAGTCCAGTTTCTCTGCATTCGGGACGTCATTGGAATCTTTAGGAACATTGTTATTTAAATAGGTAGCAAGATCCCGTATGACACTTTGTGCTTTTGGTGAAAGCTCTGCGATATTTGGAGCAAGGGCTTCAGGAGTAATTTTACCTAGGGATGCTTCCAACTTTTTAAATTCCTCGAGTGCACTATCCAAGGAGCTATTCACTACATTCCTTACTTTCAGCTTACGCAACTCATTGCTATTAGCCACTTTTTGTTTTAAGAGTAACTGTACACTGTCTAATAGTTTGTGCTGATTACTACTTTCAGTTAATAATTTCAGGGAATCGATCTCTGCTGATATCGTATCAATTTTTGCAGAATAGGCGTTGAAATTGGTTTTAGTTCTGGTTTGTATTGCCAGCTTGGAAAGACTTTCCGATTCATATAGCTGCGTGAGTAATGAGCTGGTTTTTAAAAGCTTGGCATCATTGGCATCTACTGTCTCACTAGACAGATATGCTTTGATCTCTGAAAAAATGAAAAAACCAACCACCAGGGTCAGAATAGCCAGGACCAGATAGCTTAATACAACTTTCCAAGTAAATTTACCTTTATAACTATCCTGCATACATTTAGGTATTGGGGCTCCTAATAGATACGTAAATTATGCCTGAATGGGTTCTTATTAAAAGTTAATTATTTAAAGTGCAATCCCTATGATAAATTGGCGGAGGGAGCTATCTTTGCACTATCTCAAAGGGGTGCTATTTTAGTTTTAGACATTTTTGAAACTAGTATGGCTGAGATTATACCCAATGAACCTGGGCGGGTAATGCCGCTAAGGGAAGCGTATATCGCTGTTAGGTAATTCTAGCGTTCTTAATTGAACAAAACCAAAGTATAACAAGGAATAATAGCCCCTTTTATTCGTAATAATTTTTACGAATGAAGACTATTTTTGCAACATTAATCCTTCTCGGGATTGCTGGGAGCTGTTGGGCCCAGGAAAAAGAAACAGACACTCTTGAGGGAAAGAAGATCATTTTGGATGAGGTTCTTGTATCCGCGGTGAGAGTCACCAAAGAATCTCCTGTGACATTTTCTAACTTGAACAAAGAAGAGATAGCCCCCAGAAACCTGGGACAGGATATCCCTATTCTCCTCAATTTTTTGCCCTCAGTAGTCACTACTTCAGATGCTGGAGCTGGCGTAGGATATACTGGTATACGCGTTCGGGGGAGTGACGCAACACGAGTAAATGTTACCATAAATGGCATACCTTATAACGATTCGGAATCTCACGGTACGTTTTGGGTGAATTTGCCTGATTTTGCCTCCTCCACAGAGAGTTTACAATTGCAAAGAGGTGTGGGAACTTCTACCAACGGAGCAGGCGCCTTTGGTGCAAGCCTGAATTTGCTAACCGATGGATTTTCAGAAGATGCCTATGCTCAGATTTCTTCCTCCTTAGGGAGCTTTAATACGCTCAGAAATAACCTGAAATTTAGTACTGGATTATTAAATGACAAGGTGGAAATTGCAGGACGACTTTCCAGAATAACCTCTGATGGCTATATAGACCGAGCAAGTTCAGAATTAGAGTCTTACTTTTTACAGGCAAGCTTTAAGCAAAAAAACACCCTGGTAAAAGCTTTGTTATTCGGAGGGCATGAGATTACCTATCAGTCTTGGTTTGGCATAGATGCACAAACCTTGGCAAACAACAGGACCTTTAATCCGGCCGGTTTATATACAGACGAGAATGGGGAGACGCAATTTTACGATAATGAAGAAGACAACTACAAACAGGATCATTTTCAATTGCATTGGAATGAGCAAATCTCTGCTACCTGGAATACCAATATAGCCTTACATTATACCAGGGGGAGAGGTTATTTTGAACAATTCAGAGAAGACGATGACTTTAGCACCTATGGTTTCCAACCCATCAATGTTGATGGGACGGAGATAAATACCACAGATCTCATCAGAAGACGTTGGCTGGATAATGATTTTTATGGCACTGTATTTTCAGCAAATCACAGATCGGAAAAGCTGCACCTTATCCTTGGTGGAGGATATAACGTCTATGAAGGGGACCATTTTGGAGAGGTTATTTGGGCTCGCTTTGCAACTAATAGTAATATTCGCGATAGGTACTACGAAGACGATTCCAGGAAATCAGATTTGAATCTATTTGCGAAAACAAATTATAAAGTAGGGGACCAATGGAAGCTTTTTGGGGATCTTCAACTAAGAACGGTAGCCTATAGTGCAAACGGAGCTGATACGGGTTTGGTAGATGATTCCTTTACTTTTTTTAATCCGAAGGCCGGGATAAGCTTCAATCCTAACCCAAACCATAATTTTTATTTTTCTTATGCCGTTGCACAACGAGAACCCAATCGAAATGATTATGAGAATGGGAATCCTAAACCTGAAAAACTGAATGATTTTGAGTTGGGATGGCGTTATTTATCTCCTTCTGTCCAAATAAATAGCAATATGTATTTTATGAAATACAAAGACCAATTGGTACTTACCGGAGAGCTAAATGACGTTGGGGCCCCGTTACGAGCAAATGTAGGAGATAGTTATCGTCTTGGATTGGAATTAGATGCCAGATTTAGTTTTGGGAAACATTTTGTTTGGCAACCGAACTTTGCATTGAGCAGCAACAAAAATGTCGATTTCGTCTTTCAACGAGATGGGGCTATACAAGAATTAGGCAATACCAATATCGCATTCTCACCCGGCATTATTTTGGGGAATAGTCTTGTTTACAGCCCCTCTGAAGCGATACAAATAGGGGTCCTCACAAAATATGTAGGCAAGCAATATATGGGAAATATTGACTCTGAATTATCCGTGCTCGAGGGGTATTCACAGACTGATTTAAACATTCAATACCAATGGAATACCAATTCGTTTATTAAGAGCATTACCTTATCTGGCCTGGTAAATAACGTATTTGACGCCAAGTATGTATCAAATGGCTACTTTTTTACTTTTGATGACGACTTTTCAAATCCGGGAACTATAACAACCATAGAGGGAGCGGGTTATTACCCTCAGGCAGGGATTAATTTTCTATTGGGAGCTAGTTTGAGTTTTTGAAATTAGTAACTCCTTTTTCTCAATTGGAGATTATAACCGAATTTCCGCTTTGAGTGGCCCGGTATTCTAACATATCGTAGTATCGCTGCCCGTCATCCGGCCTGTTTAATTGCTGCCCGGTAAACAGGCTGTATTCATAGTCCTCACAGGAACACCTGGCTATTTGCCCGTCTAGAATCATAGTGGAGCAGGAATTTGGGGCATGATTTGGGCAACTGGCCTCAAATGCCCTAAACACATCAAAGCCGGCGTTGATGACAAAAACTCCTCTTGTTCCCACCCCTAATGTTCCGACATATACGGCGTTACCATTATTGGTGAGCGGACTGTACAACGGTAAATTGAGATTGATGTCAAACCTGAAACCAACTTCCTGAAGAAAAGGATTTCGCGTGCCTCTGTCACTACTGCAGCTAAGAATGAAAGCTAAAGAAAGAAAGAGCCATAAGGAGCGCATAATCAAGGGCTATTTAAGAAAACTTGAACAAAATTGAGCAAAAAATCTGTATCTTTGCGTTAAATCCTCTTTAAAAAACCTATACTGTATAGGATACCTAGAGGATTTTCTCATTTATAACGTGGAATCCGATGAAATGTGTTGAACAATGGATTATGGCACGTTATTAATTAAACGATGAAGTTATGAGCAACGTATCTTATTACACTGCGGAGGGGTTAAAAAAATTAAGGGAAGAGCTAAGTCAACTTAAAGATGTTGAACGTCCAAAGGCTTCCCAGGCGATAGCAGAAGCAAGGGATAAAGGAGATCTCTCTGAAAATGCCGAATATGATGCTGCTAAGGAAGCACAGGGATTGTTAGAACTTAAAATAGCTAAGCTAGAAGAGGTTTTGGCCAACGCCAGACTAATAGATGAGTCTCAGTTAGACACCTCAAAAGTATTGGTCCTATCTACCGTCAAGCTGAAAAATAAGCAGAACGGAATGGAAATGAAATATACCCTGGTAGCGGAAAGTGAGGCAGATCTGAAATCCGGAAAGATTTCAGTTACATCTCCAATCGGGAAAGGACTTTTGGGAAAACAAGTGGGCGACGTAGCCGAAATCACCGTGCCCAACGGAACACTAAAATTTGATATCCTCGAGATCACAAGAGCCTAAAAGGATGGCAAGTATTTTTACAAAGATTGTAGCCGGAGAGATACCCTGTTATAAAATTGCAGAGGACGAAAACTACTTTGCTTTTCTAGATATCAATCCCAATACTCCCGGACATACACTTTGTATTCCAAAACAGGAGATTGATAAAATCACCGATCTGGATGAAGCCGCCTATATGGGCTTAATGGCGTTTAGTCGTAAAATTGCCAAGGCTATCGAAGCTGCTATAGACTGCCAACGGGTTGGCTTCACTGTCATAGGCCTTGAGGTTCCGCATGTTCATGTGCATCTAATACCTCTAAATGCCATGCGCGATGCTACTTTCCAGCATAAAACATCTCTGTCTCCCGCTGAATTTGAAGAGATCGCAAAACGCATTCAATCTAAAATTGGATGATTTCTTCCTGAAAAAGATAGAATACCCCACCGGCAATCACTAATAGGAGCACCACAAGAATATAGAACAAAGTGGTAAAGCGGATCGAAGATTTCTCAGGGCTAACCATTTTTTGGTAATAATTAAAGGCATTTTCAGTGTTTTTGTCCCACTTAACAGGGTAAATGATAGATTCGCAGGTTTTACATTTCAATTCCTGACTTACTTCTCCTGTGACTTTATGATACAGCCTGTGAAACTTGTGCTTTTGATAGAAGGTGAGCTTGAGCTCCTGATTAAAGCACTCGGGGCAATTGTTGGTCAGATCGGACTCTTGGATGATCATTAATTCTTCCTTTGCCATAACCTAGGTCTTTACTTTTAATGAGATTTGCATTATGGTGCCTTCCTTACCTGAGGATAACACTTTTATCTTGCCCCGATGATATTCTTCAACAATTCTCTTAACCAGAGAAAGCCCCAGGCCCCACCCTCTTTTCTTTGTGGTAACTCCGGGGTTAAAAATGCTATTAAAATCGCTTTTCGCTATACCATGCCCTGTATCCGAGACCAATACATTTACGTATTTCCCTTCAGGGATGATCTCTATACCAATATTGCCTTTTCCTTTCATAGCATCGATGCCATTTTTTACAAGGTTTTCAATGGTCCAGTTGTACAGCGAACTGTTAAGCAACACAGGGAGCTTATCAACTTTAGAATTGAAACTAAAATGGATGAGTTTAGAACTCCTGCGTTTTAAATAATCGTATGCACTTTTTGTTTCGGCCACAATATCCTGTTCTTGTAATTTAGGAAGAGAACCTATTTTTGAAAATCGCTCGGTGATGGTTTGTAACCGACCAATATCCTTTTCAATTTCTTTGGTAATGTCTGGATTTATTTTTTCGGTCTTTAAAATTTCGTTCCATCCCAGAAGGGAGGTGAGCGGGGTGCCTATTTGATGGGCTGTTTCCTTAGCCATTCCGGCCCAAAGTTTATTTTGCTCAGAGGCCTTATTGGTTTTAAAGAAGAAAAAGATGACGGCTCCAAACAAAAATATGATCAAAAGCAAAGCTATAGGATAATACTTTAATTTGTTCAATACTTCAGAATTCCCATAGTATAATGTGGCCAGGTGCTCATCCTTGTCATTCATTAGAATAGGGCTATTCTCATTTTTGAATTGCTCCATCTTTTTGAGTAAGTAAACGGTATCCTGAGCTAGTTCTGCCGGAATGTTATTGGTTTTAATTGTTCCATCGCGGTTTACCAGGATCATTGGAGTAGAGGTATTATTCTGAAAAACCCTGAGGGTGAGGTTACCCGGATCAGCATCGGCCGGCATTGAAAGAAACTCAGATTGGGCGGTTGCCCAAATTTCCATTTTATAACGTTCTTCTTCCTTGAATTTTCTGAAAAAACTATTGGTATTCCAAAGTATGAGACTCACGATAACAAAGGATGCTATCAATAAAAAAATATTGGAAGTTTTTCTTTTAGGATTAAAATTCATCCTCGTGTGTAATAGACTTTAAAGATAACTTAATTTGCTATAAAATGTTGTATTTGCTAACGCGATTGCGGTTTTAAAAAGGAGGCATTTTATGTACCTTTGTGCACCTATGAACAGAACAATTTCCATTCTCCCTTCCGAGGTTCCTGTCGGCAAATTACACGGATATTTGTTGGGTGCCATCGGGCCAAGACCCATAGCATTTGCAAGCACGGTTGATGAAATGGGAACCCCCAATTTATCTCCCTTTAGTTTTTTCAATGTTTTTAGTGCCAATCCGCCAATACTCATTTTTTCTCCGGCAAGAAGAGTAAGAAACAATACCACGAAACATACTTTGGAAAATGTCCTAAAAACCCTTGAAGTAGTGGTCAATATTGTGAATTACGATATAGTACAACAAATGTCTCTTTCAAGCACGGAATATGCCGAAGGAGTGAACGAGTTTGAAAAGGCTGGTCTTACTATGATAAAATCGGACCTGGTGAAACCTTTTAGAGTTGGAGAGTCTCCGGTACAGTTCGAATGTAAAGTAACTAAGGTGGAGGCGCTCGGGCAGGATGGTGGGGCAGGGAATCTCATATTTGCAGAGGTGTTAAAGGTTCATATCAAAGAAGATATCCTAGATGAAAACGGAAGTATAGACCAGTTTAAGATAGATCAGGTAGCCCGTATGGGAGGAAATTGGTACAGTAGGGCAAATGAAGGGCTGTTTGAGGTACCTAAACCGCTTTCCTCTCTGGGAATAGGTGTAGATCAAATTCCTGCAGCAATTAGAAACAGCCAGATCCTAAGCGGGAATGACCTTGGAAAGTTGGGAAATGTTGAAAAAATACCCTCTCCGGAGGAGGTAGCTGATTTTCTGAAAGACAACTTCGAAATAAAAGCGATCATCAGCGCAGACAACGAGACTTTACTTCATAAAAAAGCGAAGGAACTTTTGGGAGAAAATAAACCCCTGGAAGCCTGGATGGTTCTCCTTGCAAAAGAAAATTGAAGTAAAAGCACAATAGAGAATGAAACGCATACAATTATTTGAATTTGAAGATTTCAGCTGGTTCCCGGCCTGGCTGCGAAATTGTATGACAAGACTTATTGTTCTCTTGCAGCGGATGATGGGTACCAGCCAAGTGCTTGCGAACTTAATTTCTAAGGTGCTCAAAGAAAAACAACTCTTGACTATAGTAGACCTGGGATCTGGTTCTGGTGGGGTCATGCCAGATGTTCTGGAGCTCTTGAGGCAAGATCCTGAGCTAAAGGACGTAAAACTTACTATGACGGATCTATATCCTAACGAGAAGATCATAAAGGAAATTACAGAGAAGCAAGACCTCAATATGAGCTATTATCCTACCTCTGTTGACGCTACCAACATTGCTACTGCTCCTGCCGGACTTAAAACCATGGTGAACAGCTTTCATCATATGCCTCCGGAGCGTGCAAGGAAGATATTAGAGTCCGCCCAACAAAATCACCAGCCGCTTTTAATTTATGAGTTGGGGGATAACAAAATGCCACTTTTGGTTTGGTGGCTGCTCTTGCCCATATCTTTAGTCATACTTATGATTATGGTACTTTTTATGACCCCCTTCGTAAGACCGCTCACATGGCAGCAATTGGTCTTTACCTATCTCATACCTATTATCCCAATTTGCTATGCCTGGGACGGACAAGCCTCCCTTCCCAGAATATATTCCCTAAAAGATATAGATCTTCTTTTGGAGGGCCTGAACTCTGACAAATATACCTGGACCAAAGGCCATGCCCTTAAAAAAACAAAAAAGCAAGGGATTTATGTCTTGGGAATACCTAATTGACAGATATAATTAATAATTTGCAGTAATTAAATAAAATGATGGAAATACAAGGCACAATTAAGTTGATAGATGAAACCAAAACCTTCGGGAATAATGGTTTTAGAAAAAGAGAGGTTGT
>JBFOMC010000365.1:0-6615 GCA_040830565.1 Flavobacteriaceae bacterium | reverse complement strand
GTAGTATTATCCGTGCCTTTTGCGCCAACCAACAAATACTGCTCATTTAAGATTACTGAAGTCCCAAAAGCGTCCCATTTATGACCTTGGCCCTCTTTAGGGAGGAGCTTTTGTGCAAATTCCCAATCGGTTGTGGAACTATAAAGGTATACGGAGCCCTGAGCGAAACCTGCACCATTGTTGATATTACCTTCATCGTAATAATTGTCTTCGTCAAATTGAGCGGCAATAGCTATGGTGCCTCCATAAACCGAAACGGCATCACCAAACAATTGTCCGGGATGCGCATTGGGGGCTTTAAGTTCCTTTATTAGGCTCCACTGATTGCCCCCTTGATGTTCAAATATCAATGCCAAACCCGCATTCTCCCCATACTTGTCATTTTTTGGAGCACCTACCACTAAAAGATCGCCATCCATAGCCATGCTCCAACCAAAATTATCTTCATTCGTAGGATTATCTATATAAAGTGTATGTGCAGTATTTTCGAATTGAGTTCCTTCCCTTTTAAAAATATACACCGCTCCGCTGCGCTGACCTTTGTCATCACTGAAGGGAGCACTAACAGCCGTTAGTTGAGACGTTGCCACAATGTCGAACCCAAAAAAATCTCCGGCTTTTATTCCTCCAGGTGTTATTCTGGTCACTTTTTCAAAAGGGGAAGATTGTGAAGGATCCCCGTTCTGATTTTCCTCTCCATCGGGTTGCTCTTCTTTTGTCGCATCATCCATAACCATATCTACCTCCTTGTTACATTCAAATGACATTAACAACAGGCTAAAAGTCATCATAGCGAGTAATTTTACTTCCAACGTTCTGGCGAAAGTCGCTAAGGGTTTACTTTTTTTCATTTGCAATTCTTATAGTGTTCATAAAATTTATAATAATCTATATAACAGTATGTTATAATGTATCACTTAATACGTTCGGTAAAGTAAGTCTCCCAGAACTTCATAGGCTTCCAGGTAGGTGGTGTCTCCACAATTCACATTTTTGATCGCCCCATCTATAGTGTTCCTCAGATAGAATTTGACGGAATGTACCGGATTATGATCTGTACCTTGCTCGCATGCCAAACCTTCATCCGTAAGCCCTAAAAATGTGAATGGAACATCTTTGGCTGTGAAGTTACCTACCAGGTAGTCTTTGCTCTGAAACTGTTTAGCGCCTTTGCAATCCACATCATCTTCAATATGATTGGCAATTATCAGCTCAAGGTCCGAGTTATCGCAGCTTTCTAGAAGCGTTAAGCCACCGTCAAAATCATAATATTTACCTAATGAATCTGTCATCCAACCTCCTAGTGGAAAAAAATGTTTTGGCTGATATTGTTTATGGCTATCAAAGGCCGGATCCATATAGGCTCCCATAACCCCGCTACCCCCCGCTGAAAATCCGGTAACGCTCCAGTTGTTCATATCCGTTTTCATAAAAGGAAACAGCTCGGGATCATCTACTATACCGCCGATGAGCTCTACAAGTTGCTGAGGGTGATTAAAAGTGAGGTCATTTAAGCTTCTTGACTTCCATACCCCACTTTCTATTGGACTTTCTGGGGCGTAAATTCCATTCGCAAAAATGAAAGCTCTAGGTTTATCGGCTTCATTTTCTATATAGTAATCATAAAACAAGGTAGATCCTGAGTTTTCGGAACCTTCAGAACCATGTAAAAACAAGATGACATCACAGGGGGTTCCTTCGCAGGCCGAGGAATATACCACGCTAAAGCCAATCTCCTGACCTTGCAAGCTAGGGGATTTGTACACCCAATGTTGTCCTTTTATTCCATTTGGAGCATCATTAATTATTTTTACCCCTGTGGTGGCATTCACATACCGAATACCATCCTGGTGATCACTGTAGTTGTAATCTACTTGTCTGAAATTGGTTCCCAGATCATCTGCAATGAGTTCTTGAGTACTTTCAACATCATCGTCACTGCAAGAAAGCAGGATTGCTGTAAGCAAAAAGTAGCAAAACAATTGAATGGTCTTCATATTCGTAGGTTTTAATTGTTGTTTATTAGAGGTTTAGCTGAACCAATTGGGTCCATTCTAAACGTTGGAAAATCAAGGACTCGTACGCATTTTCTAATTGATCTATATATGCAGTACGCTGTTTTACCTTTCTAGTTTAGAACATCAAAAAGCAAAAAAGATTAAATTCCGGGGAAGTTTTTTGTCTCAAATCCGATAATTTCATATCGAAACACTGCAGAATTGCCTGAATAAAGTTTGATATTTAAGTTCTAAATGAAACGGACAGAAGTAAGCTACACCTTCTTTAGAAACACAAAAGTGCTACTGATAGCTGCTATAACAGTAGGGCTTCTTCAAATAATTGGCTTTGTTATTTATAAAGGGCAATTTGAATTACTAAGTCGGACATTCACCGATGCCAGCTTATTTCTAAGGAGATTTGTTGTAGATCGGATTTTGGTTGATGCAGTCTCTGTACTTATTCTCTTTTCTCTTACTAGCTGGCTCGGCAAGTTCATTGCACCGCGATACCCCGATTCCCGTAGAGATTGGGTAAAATTTAATTTTAGGTATCTTTTCTTAGTGCTCATATCCCTCGGTCTTTTTGTTCCGCTGGCTATTGTGCTCAGGCATTATTGGAGAAACGGGCTGAGCCTTGAGGCGGCCCGGTTAGTCTCAAATTTCAGGCATTTTGGTAGGGTGTATTTACAATCAGCCATCCCCCTTATCTTGGTAGGTCATGTCGCTTTTAATATTAATCTCCTTTTTAAACGCTCCAATGCCAGATCGCAGTCTGGTAAAAAAGAGATGGATAGGAGGCAGCCTGATCATTTGGAAGTAATTAATGAAAATGGGAACACTTTGATTCAACTAACCGAAATTTACTGGATAGAGCGAAAATTAAGAACCTGTTGGGTGCGAACTAAGGAAAAGAGTTATAGGGTTAGAAAAACCCTCAAGGAACTTGAAGAAATCATGCTTCCGTCAGGATTTATCCGGATCAACCGCAGCGCTATTGTAAACAGGAATTACATCCATAATTACTCCTATTGGGAGTACGATAAATTTATTCTGCGCATGGAGGACGAAGAAAACACAGAGTTTATAGTTTCCAGAGAACGCATGAAACACATAAAGGACAAACTCTCGACCGGGTCAACTGAACAAAAGCAGACCTAGGTTTATCGCTTGCCTGCTTCTCTAGATAAGCTGCTATAATCAGCCGGGGTGTCAATATCTCTTTCTTTGCCCAGGGGATCAATTACAAAGGTATCAGCCATATTTGCCTTAATCAAGCTCTTTGCCCCCTTGTCCTGTGCCAGAGTTCTGAGTTCTTCAAAATATTTCCGATCGAAGATCACCGGAACCCCGGGTCCGGACTCGTAAGAGGTGGCTACAATTCCAAAAGCACCTTTATGGTATTCGGATATTAGGTTGTTCAGGTATTCTGTATCGATAAGGGGTTGATCTGCCATAAGCATTAGCACGGCATCACATTCTAAATCCCCTTCCAAAATATGATGCAAACCACAGTTAATAGAACTGCTAAGACCCAAAGTCCATTGGTTATTGAAAACTACGGCTACTGCTTTTGGAATCTTGATTTCATTAATGATGGCCTCAGCATTTGCTCCCGTAATCAAGGTAACATAGCGGGCAGAAGAATTTACAGCAGTTTGTAAGGCATTTTCTAGCAAAGTGCTACCCTTCCATGGTAACAGTTGTTTTATGCTACCCATTCTCGTGGCGGCTCCAGCAGCTAGAACCAGAACTGCAATGTTTTTGTTCATCGACTGTGGATAGTACCTTTTTTATCTTTTAGTGGCATGGGTTCTTGCTTGCGCACAACGGAAATAATCTCGGATAGTACAGAAATCGCAATTTCCTGAGGGGTTTCGGAACCTATTGCTAAACCTGCTGGTCCGTGAATCCGGTCAAAAAAAGTGTCTGCTACTTCCGGGCAATGTTCTAGGAACTCCGACAGTAGTTTTTCTCTCCTGGCCGCAGGTCCAAGAAGTCCGAGATAAATTAGTGCTACATCCTTTAGACGCAGGAGAAATTTCAAATCCTTAACATAACTATGCGTCATAAGGATTACGGCTGTTTGGTCATCTATACCTTGCGGATCAAAAGCTTCGGCCGCAACAGCCAAGAATTCTGTGGCCCCGGGAAAATCATCAATGGTTTTTTCTTCTGAAGGCGGAACAACTACAGTAACCTCCCAACCAGTAAGTGCTGCATAAGAGCATAACTGCACTGCATCGTGTTCTGCTCCAATGATAAAAAGCCTAAAACAGGGATCCATTTGTTGCTTAAAGACAGAGGTGTCCTCTATTTGCTCTAAATGAGCCCTAACTCCTATTGCCCCACCCTCAAACTCAAAAACAGATCCGTAAGCATTTGAAATACTGTCTTCTGCTTTAAAGTATGTACGTATACCAAATTGTTGACGAGTTTTTATTGTACTCCAAAAAGATTGTAAAAAATCCTTACTGGGCTTGAACGGTTCAATAAGAATATACAATATCCCTTCACAGCCTAATCTGTACCTACCATCATAAGTCATCATCTTAGCCTTACCGTCTTTAAAAACGCTCGCTGCCTGCCGGGCTATTTCCTTTTCGACACAGCCCCCACTTACGGCGCCAATCATATTCCCATTCTCCAGAATAAGCATCCTCACTCCCGGCCTTCTATAGGATGAGCCCTCTAAGGCCACAACAGAGGCCAGAACCGAAGAGACCCCTTTCTCAGAGGCTCTTTGGTAAGCCTGCACTATTTTCTTCAATTCATGAGTCATTTTAGTATACCATAGTTGGAATGAAGGGTACCAGGGTACCTTTTTTATATTTCCCTTTTTTTGGATCTAAGCGTATAAATCCATCCGAATTGGTTAGGCTTAAGAGATCTCCCGACCCGTTTCCGTGTACCAGACTGACGGTTAACTTGCCTGAATCTATTCCCAATTTAACCCCTAAAAAGCAACTCAGATCACTTTTTAGGTCTACATCTTCTGCTAAAATTACATGTTTATCCGGAATTTTGAGTCCAAGGCTTTTATGAAGCCAAGGCTTGAAGTAAACATAATAGCTTACAAAAGTAGATACAGGATTCCCAGGAAAGGAAAAAATGAGCGTTCGGGCCTGTTCATGAAAACCAAACCAAAAGGGCTTCCCGGGGCGTTGCTTTACCCTATGAAATACATTTTTAACTCCAAGATCGTCAAGAACTTCTGGGAGAAAATCATATTTCCCCTTAGAGACTCCTCCGCTAAGCAGGAGTACATCCATTTCCTGAATTGCGTAGTCTAATTTTTGTCGGATAATATCCTTATCATCATCTAAATGCAGCAGCAAAGGCTGTATCCCTTCTTTTGACAAGGAGGAGAACAAGGAATAGGCATTAGAGCGTCTAATCTGATGTGGTAGAGGAGTTTTTTCAATTTCGACGAGTTCTTTCCCAGTCGATATTACAGAAATACTCGGCAATTTCTTTACGTTTACAACGGCCTTGCCAACGGAAGCCATTACTCCAATAGAAGCTGGCGAGATTACGGTATTTGGGGTCAACAGTTTTGCCCCTTTCCTATCATCACTTCCTGCATAATGAATATTAGCTCCTTTGGGCGGAACTTTTTTTAGGGAGGCTATTCCTTCCCGGATCACAAGATCTTCGTACATTACCACCGTATCAGCATCATCGGGCACAACAGCCCCTGTCATAATTTCAATGCAATTTGAAGAGTTTTCCAAACCCATTGGAGGAACTCCCGCAGGAAGGGTGCCAGCAATTTTGAACTTCAGAAGACCCTGGTCTACAGCCTCATAGTTTATGGCAATCCCGTCTTTGGTGGCTCTATTAAATGGCGGAAAATCCCTATCAGCAAGTACTTCCTCTGCCAGAACCCTGGCAGTCGCATCCCTTATCCCAAGGAGTTCTGTGCCATAGTCCTGAGCATAGCTCATTACTAATTTATGTGCTTCTTCAAAGGAAACCATTTATGAAAATATATAACTACAATTGTTCATTCCCCCTTTAACACTATATGCTGTACCCGTGGGGAAATGCTCCAGTAAGATCTGTTGGGCAAGTCTGCTCCTTACTCCAGACTGACAAATAAAATAGATCACTGCATTTGGGTCTAATTGATTAAGGTGTTCCTCAAGTTCTTCCAACGGGACATTAATTGCAGCTGGAAGATGTTGTTGGCTAAACTCCCGGGAAGATCTGACATCGTAGAGTTGTATATTCTCATCCTCCTCGAGTTGTTCCACCAATTGTTCTGGGGTCACTTCCATTGCCGGAAGGCAAGCAGGAACTTCGTATTTTTTTTCCAATTCCCTAATCTCCAAGTTTTGAGCGACAAGTGGAAAACTCACCTTTATTGAAGTATTATTTAACCCATTATACAGTAATAACTTGCCAGCCATCACCTCTCCCACTCCAGAAATCATTTTAACGGCTTCCAGGGCCTGAAGATTTCCGATTATTCCCGGAATTATCCCAAGCACCCCATTTTCATCACAGTTAGGGATCTCTTCATTTAAAGGCATTTTTGGAAAAAGGCATCTGTAGGTGGGGCCATTCTGGTAGTTGAAGACACTGACTTGCCCTTCAAACCCATGCAAGGCTCCAT
>JBFOMC010000364.1:0-3575 GCA_040830565.1 Flavobacteriaceae bacterium | reverse complement strand
TATTGGATTGTGATGAGAAATTGTTCTTCAGAGTGGTGAAGACCGCCTTTAACCAACGTAGAAAGACCATTCGCAATAGCTTAAAAGTATTTGAGCTCTCTCCTAATTTAAAAGAAGATGCTATCTTTGACCGCCGTCCGGAGCAATTATCTGTAGAGGATTTTATTGCCCTGACGAAGCAGATAGCGCATGACACCGTTTAAACTAACCGAAGAACTTCTAGCTGAAATAGAACAGCTAATCGAAACCCAACAAGGCAGTAAATTGGTCCTTTTGTTGGAAGAGGTGCATTATGCGGATGTAGCTGAGATCATCAATGAACTCAATGAAGATGAGGCCACCTATTTGATCAAGTTGTTGGATAGTGATAAAACCTCTGATGTACTTACCGAGTTAGATGAAGATGTTAGGGAAGCCATTCTTAATAATTTGTCTACTAAGGAAATCGCGGAAGAACTCGAAGAGTTAGATACAGATGATGCTGCGGACATTATTGCAGAACTTCCCGAAGAAATTGTACAGGAAGTAATTTCCGAGATAGAGGATAAAGAACATGCCCAGGACATTGTAGACCTGCTACAATATGACGAGAATTCAGCAGGGGGGTTAATGGCCAAAGAGCTGGTTAGGGTTAATGAGAACTGGAGTGTTCTTACCTGCGTAAAGGAAATGAGAGCCCAGGCAGAAAATGTAACCAGGGTACATTCTATTTATGTGGTAGATGATGAAGAGAAGTTAAAAGGAAGGCTCTCTTTGAAAGATCTACTGACCACCTCTACCACCGCTCCAATACGAGATGTATATATTCCCAAGGTAGATTCTGTCAATGTCAATGAAAAACCAGAAGAGGTGGCGAAAATTATGTCCAAGTACGACCTGGAAGCCATTCCTGTGGTTGACGAGTTAGGGCGTTTAGTAGGCAGAATTACCATAGATGATATTGTTGATGTAATTAAAGAAGAGGCTGAAAGAGATTATCAATTGGCCGCTGGTATTTCGCAGGATGTCGAGGCAGATGATAGTATTTGGGACCTAACACGGGCGAGATTGCCCTGGCTGTTCTTAGGTCTGATCGGAGGTGTGGGAGCCGCTGCGATCATGGGAGGATTTGAAGAATTGATCAGCGAGCATGCCATCCTGTTTTATTTTACTCCGCTAATTGCCGCGATGGCTGGGAACGTTGGAGTACAATCCAGTGCGATAATTGTTCAGGGTATTGCCAATGACGATCTTAAAGGCAGTATTAGCAACAGGTTAATAAAAGAAATGATGCTTGCGGCATTGAACGGAATTATTCTAGCTGCGATTCTCCTATTGTTTTCCTGGTGGCTAAATGGCCATTTTTACACGGCTCTCGCCATTTCTTTATCCCTTATTGCCGTGATTATCGTTGCAGGTATCATAGGCACTTTTACCCCCTTATTTCTACATAAAAGAGGTATAGACCCTGCCATAGCAACAGGACCTTTCATTACTACCAGCAATGACATCTTCGGTATCCTGATCTATTTCTGGATTGCAAAATGGATTTTAGGCATTTAGACGATGCTGTAGTTCGATAAAAATGGAATACATTAGTCCTCCTATTGGTAAGAACCTATTGGCTATATAGAAATCATGAAGATAACCGTTGGTTTGGTACAAGAAAGTCCGGTATTCTTTGATAAGGACAAAACTATTGATAAGATAGAGAAACTTACTGAGGAATATGCTTCCAAAGGTTTTCATCTCCTAGTGTTCCCAGAATCGTTTATCCCGGGTTATCCACGAGGGTTCTCTTTTGGGGCCAAAATTGGGCATAGAACAGAAGAAGGCCGAAGTTCCTATGCGGCATACTTTAACAATAGCATTGATCTTGAAGGAGAGGATCTAAAGAAATTAGAAGATGTAGCCAGGGAAAATAATATCTATCTTGTTATTGGCGTTACCGAAAAACAAAAATCAAGCGGTAGTCTGTATTGCTCCATGCTCTATATTTCACCAACAAAGGGTCTTTTGGGAGTACATAGAAAAATTAAGCCAACAGGTACGGAGCGGGTAGTTTGGAATGAGGCTGCCGGAGACTCTCTGGTAACCTTTCAAACAAAACTTGGAAAACTTGGAGGCCTTATCTGTTGGGAGAACTACATGCCTTTTGCCAGAATGTCTATGTATCAAAAGGGCGTGGAGATATATATTGCTCCTACTGCCGATTCCAGGGATGAGTGGATTGCTACCATGAAGCACATCGCCTTGGAAGGTAGATGTTTTGTATTGGGATGTAATCAGTTCTTTACAAAGTCTATGTATCCTAAAAAATATCAGGCTTTGCTTCAAGACGAGCCTGAAAACCTCTGTCGAGGAGGAAGTATTATTGTCTCGCCACTTGGCAAGGTGCTTGCAGGGCCACTTTATGACCAAAGTGGCATAGTGTCGGCTACTATTGATATGGATGACATTCCAAAAAGTAAACTGGATTTCGACGTAATTGGACATTATGCCAGAGACGACATTTTTACTTTCGGGGTGAAAGATCAGCCAGAAATCAAGAAAGAGTAAAAGTATATAGGGAGATACGAGACTTTGCTATAAAATTTGCTTCTTGAGTCAAAATTATTCTAATATGACCTATTTTAAGAAATTCTTGTTTGTTTTACTGACCGTGCTCGTCAGCTGCCAGGAAAAAAAAGTTGAGCTTCCGCAAATTGATCTTAACCTCAACCCGGATGAGCTTGCCCTATTTGGAAAAGACCTTATCTCTACCCACCTGTACGAACGGGATATGGCCATTTCTCCGGACGGAGATGAGATAACATATACCTTGGGGAATTACAAGCAAAGTTTTAGATGCCTTGTACAACTTAAAAAGACGGATGAAGGTTGGGGCGAAAGACAGATTCTTTCTTTCTCTGGCAAATACCATGATATTGAACCTTTCTACTCCCCGGATGGCCAAAAACTGTACTTTGCCTCTACCAGACCTATGGACGCAGACACTACAAGGACGGACTATAACCTTTGGGTAGTTAAAAGAACAAACTCAGGTTGGGCAGAGCCTGCCCCTCTTGATACCCTTATCAACACCACAAAGGACGAATTTTATCCTTCGGTCAGTAAGAACGGGAATCTGTACTACACCGCTACCAGGGAAGACGGTATAGGCCGGGAAGATATTTTTTTAAGTAAATTTACCAATGGGGCTTACCTAGCTCCTATTCCGCTAGATAGCACAGTAAATACGGCGGTTTTTGAGTTTAACGCCTATGTAAGTCCTGATGAAGATTTACTGGTTTTCAGCGCCTTTGGAAGAAAAGATGGGCAAGGCGGAGGAGATCTCTATTACAGCAAAAAAGATGCGGAGGGAAATTGGACTGCGGCTAAAAACCTGGGTGAAATTGTAAATTCAGATAAACTGGATTTTTGTCCTTATGTTGATCTGGAAAGAGGTAATTTTTATTTTACCAGTGACCGGGCTGCGCCCTTAAATAAGAAGATTAACAAATTCTCTGAGCTGGAGGAAGATGCAACTCAGAGATAATATAAAATGGGTAATATTTACAGCATAAAATGTGAAGCTTTAGACCTAAACCAATATT
>JBFOMC010000363.1:0-3169 GCA_040830565.1 Flavobacteriaceae bacterium | reverse complement strand
TTTCTCAACATATACATTAGCCATATTTTGCAGCCCCATGGCGTATAAGTTGGTGTAGCCAAGATTTTTAAGGATATCCAAAGATTTTCTGTGATATGATATAGACGAATCGAATTTTTCAAGAACTCTAAAGAGATTGGCAATTCCCGTATACGAAACCGCCAGGGGATACGAGGGATCTCGTCCTTCATAGAATTTTGCAGCGCGCAGAAGTAGTTCCAGACTTTTTTCATAGGCACCCTGTTGCCTGTAGGCCTGGGCCATCCCTTGGAGTGCCGAAATAGCATAGGTAGAGTCGGCTGTTTTTAGATATCCGAGATGGGCTTTTTTGTAGCTTTCGAGTGATTTATCGTAATTCCCGGATTTATAATCGATGAGCCCCTGTAAAAAAAAGCCGTAAGATTTTCCGGTTTCAAATTGCAGCTGATTCGACAAGAGCTGTACGCTATCTACATACCTGGTGGCCAATTCGGCATTGTCCAAATTTACCGCATAAAGTCGACTTATTTGTCCGTAGGTCTGTACCCTGGAGGTATCCGAAGGCATAGATTTTAGCGCGGTCAAAAGACTGTCGAGCACTTTCTGTTGCTTTTGAGCTGGAAGTATGGTGGGTGAAAGCAGAAGGATGATGCCTATCCAGTAAATTGTAGGTAGCAAATCCTTATATAGTTGAAAAGGTTTCATAGGGGGCCACAAGTTCAAGGGAACTTAAAAGTAGGGTATTCCAGGCTTAAGAAATAGAGTTATTGTTTGATATACAGGAATTTACGTGTAGATGGTCAGATTGAGTGTATCAGTGGTTAAGGTTGTTTGGCCACTTTAGATGCCTCCATATTCCTGTACTGTTAAGCCTTATTTTGAAAAATATTTTTTCATAGGTTGGAAATAATGATTGTCCCAACCCTTTTTGTAGTGTTCTCCACTTTCCGGAACCGTGGTATGGATCAAGGTCAGTTCAGTTGCTCCGTCTACTTCGCTTAACAGTACTTCTATTTGCGAATCTTCTTCGTGGGCCTCAAATTGAGAACTTCTCCAGGATTGTACTATCCTAGCAAAAGGTTCCAGGACAAGGTTTTTCCCTTCAATATAGCCATCCCAAGCGGTGAAATGACTTCCAAGCTTGTCTGAGGCCGTTGCCTCCCCTCCAGTCATATTCGTATGTCCTTCTGAACTTAACCAGGCGGTATAGATTTCTTCTGCCGTGGCGTTGATTATTGTTTTGAGTGTAAATTCCATGATTTTACTTTCTGTATTTTTGTTCGTACAGCTGCAAATAGAAGTCTCCCGGAACTTTAAAGTAGGTAACCAGCCCCCATCCTAAATCTTCAATTTCTCCTTTGAATTCGACCCCTTTGCGTTTAAGTTCTGCCACCGTTTCTTCAATGTCGTCACAATAGAAAGAAATATGGTGGGTGCCAGAAGGTTTTCCGGTCTGTCCGGTTTCATCAGCTACTTCTACTCCCATATCCCCTCCTTCGACGATATCAAAGACCAGCCAACCGTCTCCAATATCGGTTGCTTTAAAGCCGATTTTATCCCTAAGGAATTCTCGCATTTCCTTAGCCTGCGAACTGTAGAACATGGTATTGATGCCTTTGATCATAATAACGTTATTTGAGCGTTAGTCTACATGAGTTCTATCTCCTTTGGAAGTGGGTTGTGAAATTACCAGAAACTCTAAATTTGTCTGCGTTTCATTTTTGATTTGATGCACCACTTTGGGATTGATATGAATCCCTTCCCTTTCAGAAACCTTAAAAGTATCTTTCTTGATCTCAAAGGTGGCTTCTCCTTGTAAAATATAAAAAAATTGCTGAGCATTGGTATGGTAGTGTTTGGCTTCTTTGGTATTTGGCGGCATCATCTCTTCAATGACACTCAAGGCTTTACTTTTTACTAAATGCCAGCCGCTGCAGCGATCTCCCCAGCTGTAATGCTCGGAATTTTTGAGGTTTTTCTTCATATACTATTTTTCATAAAGTTGGAGCAGCGCATTACGGTCAATTTTCGGAAGCTGTTTTAAGGTATAAAATAAAAACGGAAGCACCACAATCACGGACAGTATAGCCTCCTGCACTACAAACTCCTTTATTTCCGGAGGCTCTACGGCGCCAGGGAGATCGTCCCAGCTAGATGAGAAATTGATGATGCCGTGTAACAACCCCAGGGGAAGCAGACTTCCGGTTCTCAACAATACTATACCAAAGGCCACACCAAAAAATGTGGCGTAAGTCACCTGAGAAAGCACCAAAGGAAGTGAGGTATCTGCCCTAAAAAGGTTAAGAAAATGCAACAGCCCGAAGAGGAAGGACCCCAGCAGTATGGGAACAATTAGCGGTTGATTTAAAGGGGCTCCTTTAATCAGGTTGGGGAGTACAAAGCCCCGGAAAATCACTTCTTCTGAGATACCGACGCTTATCATTGCTGTTAGTAAAATGAGAACATCAGCAGTTTTGATATTGTAAAATTCATAATCAAACACTACATACATAATGGGTCCCAGAAATACAAAATACAAGGGAACTATCAGCAACATCGGATGTCTGGGGATAAAATTGTTAACACCTGAAATTTTTAGGCAGCCAGACCTCTTGATGAGGAAAAGGACAAAAATGATGATAGTACAATTTTTTAGGATATCTCCCAGGTGGTGTGCCTTGAATTCATCCAGGCCAAAAGGCCCTAGAATTTTATCAAAAGGGAGCAATAGGAGCAGCAAAAAGCCTCCAACAGCTGAAATACTGCTTCCGAGATTGGCATTGGAAAGGTTCATGAAAAGAAAATACGAAAAACAATTCGAAGACCTAATGCCCGGGGAAAAAACCAGCATAAAAAAAGCCCGATAGATCTATACCTGTCGGACTAAAAAGTTGTTTATTTGCCAGCGACTAATCTCCCTCGCTCAAGGAGAAGCTTCCATCGCCATTAAACGAGCCAAGAGTTATGGTAACAGACCATATCCCGGAAGTCCCTGCATCTGTAACCCCTGAAAACGAATCTGGCTCAGTTGCACCTTCAAGGGATCTACTCAATACGGTATTCCCATCGGCGTCTTGTACCAGAATGTTAAAAGTACCTTCTGCAGATGCGGTAATATCCGCATTATAATCAGCTCTGCTTAAGTTGTTTAGCCATACAAAAGTTCTGGTAGCACTTCCTCCTGTTCCGG
>JBFOMC010000362.1:0-7059 GCA_040830565.1 Flavobacteriaceae bacterium | reverse complement strand
GTTTTCAAGTTAGCTGTAACGCGCTTCGGCACTTCTCCAAAATTTATTCTTCTTGGGCTGATGCTTACGACAGCGCTATTTTCTATGATCATGTCTAATACGGCCACCTCGGCAATGATGATCGCATCGGTCATACCTTTTATCAACACACTTGACAAGGATTCCCCTTTTTCAAAGGCCATCCTAGTAGGCATCGCCAGCGCCGCATCCTTTGGGGGCATGGGAACCTTGATCGGATCGCCCCCAAATGCCATTGCTGTGGAAGCTTTGAACAATCACGGTATTGCCATTGGTTTCCTGGAATGGATGATGGTGGGCTTTCCACTTGCGCTACTGCTCACAATTCTTTTTTGGTTCTTACTAACCAAAAAATACATCCCTCGAAAAAAAAATATGCGTATTCAATTAGAAGATGATGTGGAGGTGGAAACAGCATCTGCAAACAAATTTCAAAGAATAAAGAAGAAAGTAGTAGTAGGTGTTCTTGCTTTAACCCTACTGCTTTGGCTTACAGAAAAGGTCCATGGTATTCCGGCGTCTGTGGTGTCCCTGCTTCCTATCATTCTTCTTACCATGACGGGAATCATCAATGGAGAGGACGTCAGGAAACTGCCCTGGGATACTTTGATGCTGGTGGCCGGAGGTTTGGCTCTTGGGCTTGCTATTAAAGAAACGGGGCTGGCGGACCTTTACGTGTCCAAAATTCAACAGTTTAATCTTAACTTCTATGCGCTGGTGCTGGTCTTCGCGTTTCTGACGGTCATCATGTCTAATATCATGAGTAATACGGCTAGCGCTACCATCCTCATTCCCATCAGTATAATCCTCACCTTCGATAACCCAATAGTACTGCCATTGGTGATAGGGTTGTGTGCCTCTACGGCCCTGTTCTTACCCATTTCTACACCTCCCAATGCCATAGCCTTTAGTACAGGTAAGTTGGAGCAAAAAGACTTTAGGTTTGGAGGCCTGGCTTCAGGACTTCTAGGACCTTTGATCATAACCCTTGTTGTAATTCTCATGTTCATGTATGGCGACTTTATGAGTTGAAAGGCTACAAAAAATTTGCCTTTAAAGGACTTCTGGCTCGAAAGCAAAATGTAAAAAAGGTACCTCAATGAGATACCTTTTTTTGACTAATTAAACTAAAAAATGTCCTTCCAACTAGCAAGGAAGGGAAAGTGGAATATTCGTATTACGCTTTCACGTAAGCATCGTCATGAACCATGGCCACAGCTCTTCCTGATGGGTCATTCATGTTTTTGAAGGCTTCATCCCATTCCAGTGCGATTTTGGTGCTACAAGCCACCGAAGGTTCCTGAGGCACACTAAGGGCAGCGGCATCGGAGGGGAAATGACTTTCAAAAATGCTGCGGTAATAATACTCTTCTTTAGTTGTTGGGGTCTGGATAGGGAATCTGAAATTCGCATTTTTCAATTGTTCATCAGATACCTCATCTTCTACTAACTCTTTTAAAGTATCTATCCAGCTATACCCCACCCCGTCAGAAAATTGTTCTTTTTGCCTCCAGGCAACACTTTCAGGGATCATATCTTCAAAAGCCTTGCGTACCACCCATTTTTCCATGCGTTCTCCATTGATCATCTTGTCTTTTGGATTGATTCGCATCGCTACGTCCATAAACTCTTTATCCAAAAAAGGCACTCTTCCTTCAATTCCCCAGGCCGCCAGAGATTTGTTAGCCCTGAGGCAATCATACATATGAAGTTTATCTAATTTACGTACCGTTTCTTCGTGAAATTCTTTGGGATTTGGTGCTTTGTGAAAGTACAGATAACCTCCAAAAAGTTCGTCTGCACCTTCCCCTGAGAGGACCATCTTTATCCCCATAGATTTGATAACCCTGGCCATCAAATACATGGGAGTAGAAGCCCTAATGGTTGTAATATCATAGGTCTCCAGGTTGTAGATAACATCTTTTACGGCATCCAGACCTTCTTGAATGGTAAACTTAATTTCATGATGCACCGTGCCAATATGATCGGCTACTTTTTGGGCTGCTGCCAGATCCGGAGAACCCTCTAATCCCACCGAAAATGAATGTAATTGTGGCCACCAGGCCTCTTTTGTATCACCAGATTCAATACGTTTTTGAGAGTACTTCTTAGCGATCGCTGAAGTAACAGAGGAATCAAGTCCGCCTGAGAGTAAAACCCCATAAGGAACATCGGACATCAATTGACGGTGAACCGCCGCTTCAAGCGCCTCTCTGATTTCCTTAATGCTTGTTTCGTTTTCCTTAACCGCCTCATATTCCATCCAATCCCTCTTGTACCATCTTTTTAGTTCTCCAATTTTGCTATGCAGGTAATGTCCGGGAGGAAACAGCTCTATCTTGGTACATGTTCCTTCAAGTGCCTTTAGTTCTGATGCCACATAGAAAGTGCCGTTTTTATCCCAACCAATGTAAAGAGGAATGATCCCCATATGATCTCTTGCAATGAAGTATTCGTCCTTTTCGGCATCATAGATGGCAAAACCAAAAATACCATTCATTTCATCCAAGAAATCCACCCCTTTCTCCTGGTAAAGCGCCAGAATTACCTCGCAATCAGATTCCGTGCTAAACTCATAGCCACCCTCAAATTGCTTTCTTAAAGTTCTATGATTGTATATTTCGCCGTTAGCTGCAAGGATCAACTTCTTATCCTTACTAAATAACGGTTGTTTTCCGGAAGCCGGGTCTACTATAGCCAGTCTCTCATGAGCAAGGATTGCCTTTTCGTCAGCGTAAATTCCACTCCAATCTGGCCCTCGGTGTCTTACTTTCTTAGACATTTCTAAGAGCTGGGGTCTTAAAATCTCTGTACTCTGCTTTAGGTCAAAAGCACATACTATTCCACACATAATCTTGTTTTATTAACTATGGGGACAAAGATGAAGCCAATCTTTCAATTATAAAACATAATTGTCTTAAATAGTTACTAATTATAATATAAAATCTTCAAATAATATTATTTTGTAATAAGTAGATAAGGTTTAAGCACTTTATTCGGTTGTTTTGTAAGTCGAGCAAATTTTAACGACTTTTTATAAGAAGTACTGTTAAAAACGAAGTAGTTTTATCCACACAAAAACAAACACTATTATGAAAAAATTATTTATGCTTGCAGCCCTGGCTTTAGCCCTGGTTTTCACAACAGAAGCTAATGCCCAGGATTTTGGTGGACTAGATAAAAGTCCGGCCGATATTGCCTCTTATCCTTCCAGCTATAAAGTAGCCGACAAAAAAGTAAAAATCACCTACAGTAGACCTCAGTTAAAGGGAAGATCCCTGTCAGAACTTGCACCTGCCGGAAAGGTTTGGAGAACAGGCGCTAATGAAGCCGTTGAAATTACTTTCTATCAGGATGCTAAAGTTGGCGGAACGGATGTTAAAGCTGGCACCTATTCTTTATTTACTATACCCGGAGATGGAGAGTGGACGGTTATTTTGAACAGCAAACTCAATCAGTGGGGTGCCTATTCCTATGATGAATCTGCTGATGTGGCCAGAGTTAAGGCAAGTGCCTCTTCGGGCGGAAAGTCGCTCGAAGCTTTTTCCATTGCATTTAAAGATGCGGATGGTGGAGCTCATATGGTTATGGGTTGGGGAAACACTCGTGTTTCACTCCCAATGACCTTTGGAAGCATGTAGTCCAAGACCGAAAGAAAATTTAAAAACGTCTGCCGATTGGCAGACGTTTTTTTATGAAGTGTTTCTTTCTCTTATTCCTTTTTGCTAGTCGGACCCTCCGTCACGCGAAACGCATGACACCTCGCACTGGATAAGGGGAACGGAAAAAGGTACCCTCAGAACTCTGTAGAAGTACACCATGAATAATTACTCGGCAATCCTACCATCAATATACACATGCTCCGCTTTAATTTGAGGGATCTCTTCTTCGGGAACTGTCATGATATCATCACTGAGTATCACAAAATCTGCAAACTTTCCTACTTCAATACTGCCTTTCTCATTTTCCTCAAAGTTGGAGTAGGCTGCCCAAATGGTCATCCCGCGTAAAGTTTCTTCCCTGGATAAGGCGTCTTGCATTTGAAAACCACCTTCGGGATAACCCTCCAGATCTTTTCTGGCAACTGCTGCATAAAATGTTAGAAACGGGCTTACCTGCTCTACCGGAAAATCGGTTCCCAGAGCCAACTTACCAGCAGCCTGAAGAAGCTTTTTAAAAGCGTAAGCACCAAGCACTCTTTCTTCCCCTAAACGCTCATCTGCCCAATACATATCACTGGTGGCATGCGTTGGTTGAATAGAAGGAATGATATTTTCATTGAAGAAATTAAAGTCGGAAGGAGCAATTACTTGGGCGTGTTCCACCTTCCATCTTCTATCTGCCTTCCCTTCCAGGGACTTTTGGTAAGCTCTTAGCACCACCACATTAGCAGAATCTCCTATGGCATGAGTATTCATCTGATAGTCCGTGGCCGCAATACGCTCCGCTAAAGCTTCAATATCTGCAACCGGGGTAATCATGGCTCCAAAGTGCCCTGGCTGATCTGAATATGGCGCCTTTAATGCCGCACCTCTTGAGCCGAGAGCTCCATCCCCATAGACCTTAACAGATCCAACGTGTAATTTGCTTGTTTTAATCACCCCTTTATCCAGGTAGTAATCCAGGTTCGAGGGTGTATTACTAATCATGGCATATACGCGTATTGAAAGTTCTCCCGCCTGTTGTAAGCTATCGATCAGTTCTATAGTGGACCGATTTATCCCGGCATCGTTCACCGTTGTCAGGCCGTTTTCAAAACAAATCTGTTCTGCCGCTTTTAAGGCTTCAATTTGAGCCTTCCTGTCTGGTGGTGGCATTATATTAGTTATGAGCTGCATTGGGCTATCTACCAACACCCCGGTAATGGAGCCCCATTTTTTTACGATTTCACCACCTTCAACCCTTGTACGCCAATCAATTCCGGCCATGTCAAGTGCCTTTTGATTTACGAGTAACGCATGCCCGTCTATACGCCTTAAGGCAACAGGAGTATTTGGAAAAAGCTCATCTAGTTCCTTTTTTGTCGGGAACTCTTTTATTTCCCAATCGTTTTGGTCCCATCCCCTACCGCGAATAAAGTTAGAAGGGTTTTCTTGATGGAATTGCTTCACCCGCTCCAGCACCTCCTCAAAACTTTTGGTTCCAACGAGATCCACCACCTGCTGATTAAGTCCAAGACCATAGAAATGGCAGTGGGCATCTATGAGGCCGGGAACAATAGTCTTGCCTTCCGCGTCTACTATTTGAGGAGCGGTATACTTATCCCGGATCGCAGCTGCGCTGCCTACAGATACAAACTTACCATCTTGTACTGCAAAGGCATCGGCCGTGGAAAAATCCTTATCTACGGTATACACCTTTGCATTCAAAACAATTAAGTCTACTTCTTCCTTTGTCATTTCACATGCGATCAACAACAAGGAAATACCTACTATCAACTTCTTCATTTGATTCTAGTAATTACATCTAAAAAAAAACGGGGGATCAACTTAAGGTGATTAATGACTACTTTTTAAGCAGAACACGATAAAACTGATGTGCGTTGTACAAAAGTACTATTTCCTTCTGGTTCCCTGAAGGGCAAATACACCGTCTGGAGAACTACTTTCTCCTGAAAAAGAGTCTCCATCCATAACCAAAGAAACATCTACCTGCTGCCCTTCTATGTTAAGAGAAAAATTGAGTTGTTTCTTCTTAACCACTACTTGTTCTGCGTCAAGTGTCCCGCTTTCCAGCTCTATCTTAACTATGTGTACTCTCTTCTTTTTAGTAACATGGAGTACCCCTTTACTGTACTCCGGAGGGACATCTTCCACGGTATAGTCCCAAACTCCGACCCATTTAGCTCTTTTTAGTAAGGCTACAGTCTCCAAGTCATGGGGATTCTGATGGTTTGCCTCTAGCGGCAAACTATAAAAAACCAGGGAGACAGTAAAAGCCATACACAGTATTCTCGTAACTGATTTCATTTTATTAATTTTTCGGTTGACTGCTAAAAGTACAGAATTATTTTGGTTAATCTTGAGCTTTTGAAAGCTAGTTAAACGAATCATTTTTTCTTAGCTCTTTTACGCTTCTCTTTGATCTTAACATAAATAAGTTTTTTGCGCCCTTTAGAGTCTTCCCTTCTTTCAATCTCAAAATTGCTTATCGCACCAATAAGGGGCGTCAACTTTTGAAAACCATAGTTTCGGGAATCAAAATTTGGTTGCTTTTTTTGAAGCAGACTGCCCACATCTCCTAAAAAAGCCCAGCCATCCTCATCGGCCAAATCATCAATGGTTGCAGAAATAAGTCTAATTTCTTTGTTAGTAATCTTGTCTATGCTATCCTTATTATCTTCAGCGGCCATTTCGGATCTATCTTCTACTGGCTTATTTTTCAGTATTTCCAAGTAAATAAATTTATCACAGGCAACGATGAAAGGGTTGGGGGTTTTCTTCTCTCCTATTCCAAATACCTGCATCCCGGCTTCTCTGAGTCGTGTTGCCAGGCGTGTAAAGTCGCTATCGCTGGAGACTAAACAAAAGCCATTTACTTTTCCTGAATATAGGATATCCATGGCATCAATGATCATGGCAGAGTCGGTAGCATTTTTACCTGCAGTATAACCGTATTGCTGAATAGGTGTAATGGCATTTTCTAAAAGCACTGTCTTCCATTTGCTCAATCTTGGATTGGTCCAATCTCCATATATTCTTTTAATAGTAGGATTCCCATACTTTGCAATTTCCTCCATCATTTCCTTTATGTAGGCCGATGGGATATTATCGCCATCTATAAGTACTGCAAGTTTTACATCCATAATTTTGGCCGTTTATTAGCGTGTTAAGGCAGCTACCCTTTGTTCATTTTTTGATAAAAGTTTCCATGACTTTTATATCGAATAACTTCTCCATCCTCATTTCTTTCAAAGATAACCGTCTCGCCCAATTCATTATCGTCTCTAAGTCTTCTAAAAGTATCTCCCTCAATATGTTTGTAGGTGGTAATTGCCCCACCAGGAGAAGCTGAAGGTAAAGCAAGAAAAACCAATTTACC
>JBFOMC010000361.1:0-3724 GCA_040830565.1 Flavobacteriaceae bacterium | reverse complement strand
TCCACATGAATGGACGCATCTATGATCCGCAGATCGGCAGGTTTTTGAGCGCGGATACCATTATCCAAGCGCCGGCTGATCTGCAGTTCTACAATCGCTACAGCTACGTTCGCAACAATCCACTCAGGTACACCGATCCAACCGGATATGAAAGTGAAGAACGACAATACCTGACCCGGAAACGAGAAAAGGAAATCGAGCGAGAAATCTTCAGGCAGAGATTCGAAAGCGGGGAAGGATTGCGATCTATATTGGCGGATCCTGTCACTGTTAGAATAACTTCGTCTGGGGCGGATTCTAGTTCTAGCTCATCGAAAACACCGGATGAAGACTCATCTGATACAGAGAAAGTTTCAGATGAATTGATCGACGAAGTGAATATTAATGAATCAGCATCTGGGACGAGTTCAAAAGAAACACAAAAAGCTGATTCGTTAAACGGAACAATGCATCTACTTGTTGGAGGACCATATACTGATTCAGGAATCACTCGTAGGGCCGGGCATTTTGCCTTGGGTCTATCGATAGGAGATAGGGAGTATGTTTGGGATTTCGGTCGATACGCTGATGTTTGGGGATCAGGCGGTTCGAAGGGTGATGGGATTTTACGTGTCTGGCCAAATATTGAGAAGTACATAGAATACCAATCAACACAACTGGGTGAAGGCCGACAAACGAGTAATTATCAATTGGGGATAACCGAGGAAGATGCACATGCTCTAATTTCGTTTTTTGCTGATAAAACATCAGGAACTAGTCCTTATAAAGATCCAGTACGCGATCTTGCACCTTGGGGCGATCCTGATCATTTTAAACTGCCTTCAGATTATGATGCGGTTAAAAATAACTGTTGCACGCTAGGCTTGGAAGGTGCTAGTATTGGATCTTCACTTATCGATCCATCTAGGCGTCAATTTATTAATGGATCTGGAATGGAATCCATTGAAGTCCTTTCTCAGGGCTTGTTTGTAGAACCTAACGGTATCTTCATGCCACTTGATGTTCAATTAATGCTTGACTATATGATTAAGTTTGAAGCTGCACCCATGACAAAAACTGTATACCCGTAAAATCAATGAAAAAACTTCCTTTGTTCACATATTTCTCTCTTGCCGTACTATGTTTGTTTGCGTTTTTAGCGGGATTCAAACAAGGAAATAAGGAGAAAGTTTATGTTTTACCCAGCGATATGAAAGTTGGCATTTTGGAAACTGGTAAAACAGGATCTCTTCCTGCTGGAACAAAACTTTACTTTCATTCAGGATACTCTGAAGGGTTTGAAATATATTCAGTCTACATTAGAATTAATGGAGGTGGAATTCCTCTTGTGGAGAATGAAAAGGTAGGTTTAATCAGCCCTATATATGGAGCTAATCCTGCACCAAACTGATCGTTACAAACAGACCCCGTTACATCCTAAAATATAACTGATGCATAGGAATGGACTTTTTGTAAGATGTATTCAAAAACTGGATTCAGAATAAGAAACCAAAGCCTTATGCAAGATAGAAAAAGGAGTTTCTAAATCACTACAAACGGTTCTATACACACTGTCATATTCGCCATGATAATAGCGTTCAAAATACACATCAGCAACTTTAGCAATTTCCCCATTGGGTTGGCCGTTCGGTTCTTTTCCTATTGCTTCTGGAGGAAGTGAAAAAATCTCATAAGCGCCGACTAAAGATAATAGTTCTCTAATCCCCTTATCAGCATAATTTGTAGATTGTTCATTTTCCGATACCCCTCCAATATCGGACGGATATATGTGCTTAGTTCTCACATTTACTTCCGTCCACTTCCCGTCATACTCAAAGTACTGACCGGGTACATCACCTATTTTTTGATGAGGTTTAATCGCTAATACTACACAGGATTTTCCATCTGAGTCTAATTGCTCAAACCAGAATCTATATACAATAGATGCATTATAACTCGCAGCAATATCGCATATCTCCTCCTCATGAACAGATTCCAAGAAGAAGTCTCTTATTACCCTCAAATTTGATCCTTCACTAACGATCCCAAATGCGATTGAAGTCAATAGGTAGAATACAGTCCGTTTGAAAGGTTTAGTGATACTTCTATAGATCATGTTCTTCATCGAATAAGCAATTGTGTTGGGATGATCCAAGCCTGAGTATCGTCAGGATTTACAATATAAGTGGTAGGAGTACCATATCGCTCCGAAACTGTCCAGACCCATCTATTTGACTTATAATCAGTTGAGCTTGGAAGAGTCCCACGTGGATGGCAATGAACGGTTGTTTCGGGATAAAGAAGGGATGGGGCTATTCCTGGGTAAGCGTCCGGTGAGGTACCCTCATAAGGGTGAGATAAATCTGGTTTTATCGGGTCGTACAGGTGACCTGTATGATGGATGGCTTGTACTTGTAGGGTCTTCACTTAGGTTTCAACATATTGGAATGGGAAACGGCCATAAATACTAAATGGTAATGTCACAAAACGCCAACCTTCCTCGAAATGTATCCAAAAGAGTAGTCCATACCTGGCACTTGGTTCACCTTCAATTTTGTATCGAAGGATGAATCTAGCCATTTCAGGATTTCCCTTTGGATCATGAGAAACGACAGAGTCTACAATCTCTAATTCTTCGACTTTTGTGAGAATTACTGTACTAACATCACCATCAAGAACTTTGTTCCTAACTGAATCCGCAGCATATTTATTCAGTTCCTGGTATTCCTCCTTTAAAACAGAATCAATAAAATCCTTCATATAGGAATCCAGTGAATCACATGTTAGATTTGCTGAGCTTATGGTGGCTAAACCATAAAGCATCCAGATGAAGATAAACATTTTCATTATTCAGCCTAGTATAATTGAAATTCAAAATTCACTTTAAAATGCTCATATTGCCGTTGAATAAATTGTGAATTCGCCTCGAATATTTCCACCGCAGACATACTACTCGCTTGCTCGGATGTTCCGAAAACTATTTGCTCGATATACTTAACATCGGCATTCACGCTTGTTATCGTGCTTGGAAATTCTATGCCTAGAAGTGGTATTTCATTTGATTCTGTGAATACCGTAAAATAGATGTCCATTGTTGTTAGAAGCTTAACTGGCTTGAACTCATCAGGAACTGTTGCACTCCATTCGCTTCTATGACCTCTATTAAACTCAAACAAATCCTTGTTATCAAGAATGTACTCTTGAACAAGTTCAGCGTTAGCTTTGAGTGCCTTCAAAATTGATTTGGGAGATTTGCTTCTGATCATTTTCCCATTTTTTGAAAAGAACTTTACTATATCCTTCATATCTTCCTGAGTCAATTGTACTGAGTTCTTCCACGTGACTGTTGCCTCATTCCAAGTAGATGTGTCTCCAATAGTATCCAATCCCTTATCATATTCAGAGACTAAGTCATCATCCTCAATATCGCATTCTACTGGAGCTTTGTCAGGTGCTTTTTGGGCCATTTTCTCCGCCTTCCGGACTGATGCTTCTTCAGGCTTCCCTTCCCCCGAGCTGACTCTTTTAGTCCTAAACTTCTCTTTTTCGTTCTCCTTCTTCCTTTTTTCTTCTTCATATAGTCTCTCCTCGCTGACGTATCCGGTTGGATCGGTGTACCTTAGAGGATTGTTGCGAACGTAACTGTAGCGATTGTAGAACTGCAGATCAGTCGGCGCTTGGATAATGGTATCTGCGCTCAAAAACCTGCCGATCTGCGGATCATAGATGCGTCCATTCATGTGGA
>JBFOMC010000360.1:0-2305 GCA_040830565.1 Flavobacteriaceae bacterium | reverse complement strand
TCGACAAGACTTCTTTGCTTGGCATCAGGAATATATTTCAGGTAGTTATAACTTAGATGAAAGTGCTTCAAATCCCAGGGAGTAACTTTCGCGCTTATGGCAGATCTTTCAAAGTTGAGCAGGGCATTGTCTATCTTTCCCAGAAATGTACCAAAAGATCTAAGCAGGGTAGGGGTATGTTCTACATCACCAAGAAATTCTCCTTCGACAAAGCTTAAAAGGCGAAAAAGCGCATCATCTTCCTCTGGCAGGTGTTCCATTTTCTTGTTTGGCAAGGCCACTGGAAAATCAAATGCTTTCAATCCGGAAAGCACCTTTAGCGTAGCATTTTCTGCAAGTAGCATTTCTTTGTTAGATGCCGTATTGTCGTACTGCTTTAGAACATACGTGCCGGAAGTGGTTTCTATTTTATAATTGATACTATCGTAGCCTTCTAGAGTACTAATGTGATCTGCTTCAATATCGAAGTGTTTCTTCAAGACGTTCTTGGGCATGTCGACAAGTATTTAAAGGTCTAAACTTAGTATAATTTGCCGTCATTTCTGCATATTAATTAAATGAAAAAGGAGACATAGTCTCCTTTACAACATAGGAACAAAGGCCTTATTTGGTGATTTCCTGAATTCCCTCTTCCTCATCAAAGTTGGCACTGTAGGTAATGTTTTCAGGTTTGTATTTGAAATGTATTCTCCGGTTGTTCTTACCTTCTAGTTCGAGAATATCATTCTCGATAACGAATTTAAAGTCAACACCATTTTGAGCGCTTTTCTTCCTGACAGTTATTTCATAAATTCCGTCTTCATTGTCATCGGTCATGGGAAGGGTTACTCCCCAGGGAGGTTCGGTAAAAGCACCTCTAAGGCCTATCCCGCTTGGATTCTCGATTTTGGTGGTATCTACTTTAAAGGTAACCACTTTCATGTGGGTTTCCTGTACGCAGCTAAAAGGGAGTAAAACAGTTATTAGTAGCATAAAACAAAAGCGTATGATACAGATTTCTATGCGGGTGTTGCTATATTTTGACATAGGAATATTTATTTCTTATTAGGCTTTCTTCAGATTTTTTGTAAACCACTTTCTTTGCAATAGAAAGCGTATTAGTATTAAAAGTATACGTCTTGAACATGGTCGCTTTTTTGTTATTGTCAGAGCCTTCATAACGGGTCACGAATTTAAGTCCGTTCTCCAGGTATATTTTTTCAATCACTTCTTCTGTTCCAAAATAACGCCCACCTTTTCTAATGGCAATTTTAGACGTGCTATTAGCGCTGGGCTCATCTGTGTAGTTGATTTGCATAACGATTTGTCCGCCTTTTAATGTTACTTGCATGGTTGTTCTGAGGCTAACCTCCTGCCCATCTGAGTAGTTGATATAGGTTAAGGTTCCTTTCCATTCGGTATTGTCCAGTACTTGGAAATCTGAAAGTGAAAGAGTGGCCTGAGCCGTTACGCTTATGGAGAATAATAGTGTTGTAAAATAAATAATTGGTTTCATGCTACTTGTTTTATGGGATTAATTTTTCTGCTGATTAAATAGTCTATTCCAAACCTTCCGGAGCCGAAGTAGAGATTGTAGATGGCTACCCACAAGAACCCCATGGCCGGCAGCATGCCCCAAACTCCCTGGCCCCACTTTTGACAAAAGATGGCCACAAGCATGGTACACATAATTAGGAAAGAGGCAATTCTGGTCTTAAGACCGAAGGCCAGAAACAACCCGCCAACCGCTTCGCTGAAGGCTCCCATCCAGGCAAAGAATACCGGAAATAAGGCAAAAATCCCAGCGTATCTTGCTACGTCTTCAGGGAACCAGGCAGATACTTCAAAAAGGTTTAGATTTTGCCCTTCAGGTGTCCAGGGCATTCCAAATTTATCGGCGCCAAAACTTAAGGCGAGAAGGAGACCGCATAAGATTCTAATTAAGGCAAAAATAATGTCAGCAATGAGATTCTCTTGGATAACGGGACTAATTAGTCTTTTTATAAATGATTTCATTTTCACACATTTAATTGATGCTTCAAATGTCTGCCAAGCTCACTTAAATTGCGCTTTAAATCATATATGAACCGACTCAAATACGATTTGAGTCGTTCTATTTTCTTTGAATATTAATTACTAGTTCTCGATTTTAGGAATTCCGAAGGAGAGGTACCGGATAATTTTCGAAAGGCTCTATTGAAGGTAGCCTTGCTGTTAAAGCCGCATTCATGGGCAATTCCTAAAAGTGAAAGTTTTTGTTGCTTTCCACTATGCAACATATCCTTAACGGCTTGCACTCGATATTCATTTACAAAATCATTGAAGT
>JBFOMC010000359.1:0-19851 GCA_040830565.1 Flavobacteriaceae bacterium | reverse complement strand
TTCCATGCAACCAGTTTATCCTTCCACGGAAAAACTGAGCAATAAAGGAGTTACCAATAGGGTGGTAAATAAGTTAATGCAACAGCTATTTCTGGAAACCAAAGGGCAATTCATAGAGACCCTCTCCCCTAACCTAATCAATGAACTTAAGCTAATATCAAAAAGTGAGGCTTTGTTCAATGTACATTTTCCGAAAAATCAGGAACTGTTGGCAAAAGCACAATTTCGTCTAAAGTTCGAAGAACTCTTCTACATTCAATTACAGTTAATTACTAAGAAACAACTCAGAAAACAGAAAATAAAGGGATTTCCTTTTATAGAAGTAGGAGCACTTTTTAAGGAGTTTTATGAAGACTTTCTCCCCTTTGAACTTACTGGAGCTCAAAAAAGAGTGGTAAAGGAAATAAGAGCAGATCTTGGAAGTAACGCTCAAATGAACCGTTTGTTACAAGGTGATGTCGGTTCAGGAAAAACCATTGTTGCGCTAATGAGTATGCTACTGGACATAGACAACGGTGTCCAGGCCTGCCTAATGGCCCCCACAGAAATGCTAGCCCAGCAGCACTACAATAGCCTTATAGATCTAGTGAGAGAAATGGGGATTAATATTTCCCTACTTACAGGATCTGTAAAAAAGAAGGAAAGGGAAGTTATCCATGAGGAATTGGAAAATGGAACCCTGCATATCTTAATAGGAACCCATGCCGTTTTAGAGGATAAGGTACAATTTAAGAATCTTGGGCTGGCGATAATTGATGAGCAACACAGGTTTGGGGTAGCGCAACGCTCTAAATTATGGCACAAGAATGAAATACCGCCCCATATACTGGTAATGACAGCCACTCCCATCCCCAGGACACTGGCCATGAGCCTCTATGGGGATTTGGATATTTCTGTTATTGATGAACTTCCTCCTGGGCGAAAACCTGTAAAAACCGTACACAGGTTTGATGCAAACAGACTCAAGGTTTTTAGATTCATAAAAGATGAAATTAAAAAGGGCAGGCAAATCTATATTGTGTACCCCTTGATCCAGGAATCACAGGCCTTGGATTATAAGGACCTCATGGATGGTTATGAAAGTATTGCCAGAGATTTTCCCTTACCAGACTACCAAATTTCTATTGTACATGGAAAAATGAAGTCGGAAGATAAAGATTATGAAATGGATCGTTTCGTTAGAGGGGAAACCCAAATCATGATAGCCACCACTGTAATAGAAGTTGGTGTAAATATTCCTAATGCCTCGGTTATGATCATTGAAAGCGCTGAACGTTTCGGACTTTCACAGCTACATCAACTAAGGGGTCGTGTTGGCCGTGGAGCTGCTCAGAGTTATTGCATTCTGATGACCGGACATAAGCTCTCTTCAGAGGCTAAAACACGGTTGGAGACCATGACGGCAACGAATGATGGGTTTGAGATCGCAGAAGTAGACCTAAAACTCCGGGGCCCCGGAGACCTTATGGGTACACAGCAAAGTGGGATGTTGAATCTAAAGATTGCAGATATCGTTAAGGATAACGACATATTAAAGACCGCCAGATATTATGCTATCGATATTTTAAAGAAAGATCCGCATCTGGAAACCGAAGCGAACAGGGCTATCAGGTATACCTATGTCCAGTTGTCAAAACATAAAAATATCTGGACCTATATAAGCTAAAAGGCCTCCTCTTTGCTGCAATTTAACATGCAAGGGAGGCCTATCTAATTACTCTAAGGTTTATACACTTACACCCAATTCTTTTAAGAGTTTTTCCGAATTGGCTTTCACCGGAGGAGGTGGATTCAATGAAAGTGATTTCTTAAGATACTTTATCGCGTTCTTTTTATCCCCAATAGTCTTATAAGCCTCACCTAGGCTATCGTGAACATTAGCATTTGTGGGATTGTTCTTTACGTTCAATTTGAAGTATTTCAATGCCTTATCATGCTCGCCCATATTCAAAAGTTGATAACTCAAACCATTTAATTGATTCATGTTAGCCATGCCGGCTGCTTCATCCACCATGGCAAGCGCCTCATCTTTTTTATCCATTTTAAGGAGTATTTGCATCTTTATTGCGGTATTGCCAAAAGTTTTCTGGCTAAAGAATTGGCCCTCGCGAGCGCTATTGATCCACTCCATGGCCTGATCAAGGTCTCCCCCATTGTTCATAGCAAAAGCCGCCGCCTGTTCCCAGGACTGGCGATTAAAGCCCGGAGAGTCCTGTAATTTGTTTTTTACATCGGCCATGACGATGTCAGTGACTCCAACTTCTACTTTAAACGGAATTCGTTTTTTCTCCCAATACAAGGCGGCAGTTGCGCTGGTCTTATCCACCTCGTCAAAGACAAAGGTCAGCAATTCCGTATGGGGAATTTCACCGGTTTCTACATCAACTCTTAATACATCCTCGGACGGCTCGTAAAAATAGCTGCCCCAGGCACCGTGATTCTCAGAGAAGATGATCGTTGCGGTATTCCCTTCATTGATCACCATATGAAGTCCATATTTACCGGCTTTCAAGGATTGTCCTTCTACCGTAACATCATGAGAAAATTTGACCACTGTATTTTCGTTGGCCCCGGCTCTCCATGGCGATTCTTTGGCGGTCCCAAATCCTAGATTGTTCATGCCATAAGGGACCAATTTGCCCCAAATCTCTCGTTCGTTTACACTTGGCCTTGAATAGACGATAGTAACATCAGTAGTTCCAATACGTTGAGACACTTTGGCCTTCTGACTGCCTCTTGGCAGATCTAATTGCGCGCTGGCATTAAAGCTAAAAAGTAAGATGGCTAGCACTGTCATTGCCGGCCAATTTTTGTAGAATAATTTCATCAATTTTGTTTTAAATGTTAATAGTTGTTTAATTCTGATCTTTCCATAACTACAGCAGGATAGCTAAAGATCACAGCGGTGTATTACTGATTTGAAAACAAAAAAACGCCTTTTTTAAAGAGGCGTTTTTTCTTTTACTTCAGCATTCTGAGGATATTAATTTATGGATTCTCCGTTCTCTAACTTGGCAATATTGGCCGCCACACGATCCTTGTTTACCTGTGCGGGTGCATTGTCATGTGCAAGTTTTAGGTACTTAATGGCCGACTTATTATCGCCCTTAGCCGCATAGGCTCTGCCCAGACCATAGTTAACCGGCCAGGTATTTTTATGCGTCTTGGCATTCCATTTGAAAACTTCCATGGCCTTATCATGTTGCCCGGCAGCGATCAACTGTCTTCCGTATCCATGTACTTCAAATACTGTTCCCATAGGCAAAACCTCATCCATTAGAGCCGTAGCCTCTGAGGTTTTTCCCATCTTGTGAAGGATCTGAGCTTTGATAGCAGAATTGGCAAATGTTTTTTGAGAAAAAAACTGTCCGGCAATTGCGGCATCTATCCATCCCAAAGCCTCGTTTAAATCGCCTCCGTTGTTCTGAGCGTAGTTTGCCGCTTGCTCCCAGCTTTGTCTGTTAAATCCTGGTGAGTTTTGAAGTTTCCCACGGATGTCTGCTAAAACAATGTCTGTTACGTCCATTTCAATTTTAAAAGGAATTCGCTTTTTTTCCCAGTTCAAGGAAGCTGTAGCTGAAGTGGCGTCTACATCGTGGAACATAAAAGTAAGCTCTTCCATATGCGGAATTTCTGAGGTACTTACATCTACCCTCAAGGCATCAGCCGCAGGATCATAAAAATAACTGCCCCAGGCATTGTTATTTTTTGAAAATATAACGGTTGCTTTATCTCCCCCTTCATGTATAACCATATGAAGTCCGTACTTCCCTGCAGCCAGAGCCTGACCTTCAATTTTCACATCATCGGTAAATTTGATCACCGTATTCTCATTTGCTCCTGCTCTCCATGGGGATTCCTTGGCAGTGCCAAAGCCAAGATTATTCATGCCGTAGGGCACTAATTTGCCCCAGATCTCTCTTTCATTAACGCTGGGTCTTGAGTATACAATTACCGCGTCACTAATGCCTATTCGTTGTGAGACTTTTGCCATTTGGCTGCCTCTGGGAAGGTCTAATTGAGCCATCCCTTGCACACTGAATAACAGCATGGCCAGCAAGAGGATTGCCGGACTTTTTTTGTAGAATTTTTTCATGAGTTCGTTTATTAATTAATAGTATTCATCAGTTTTAAAGATATGGATCACATATAGCGCAAATCGTTACGGTTATGTTAAACTCTTATGGTATAGTGTTAAACTATAAATAATCTTGATGTTAGCGGTATCGCTAGTTTGGATAGCTCTGCAAGAACTCCCAAACATGGATATTGAAGTTGTAATATGGTGGCGGATAATTCAAACTAAGAAAAAGGGAGCTAACCTTTGGTTGAACATCGTAATTTTTTAGGCTTCAATTTCCTATTATCAATAGGTTTAATAGTTTTGTTAGCTTAGAAATTTCTGAATTATGAGCACGGGAAAAACACTATTTGATAAAGTCTGGGATTCGCATGTTGTAAGACACATTAATAACGGACCAGACGTTCTCTTTATAGATCGGCATTTGGTACACGAAGTAACCAGTCCGGTCGCATTTCTCGGATTAAAAACCCGAGGTATCAAGGTATTGCATCCCGAGAGGACCTTTGCAACCGCCGACCATAACACCCCTACTATTAATCAGCATCTACCTGTTGAGGATCCTTTATCTGCCAACCAGCTCAAGGCCCTTGAGCAAAACGCGGCTGATCATAATATCCCCTATTGGGGTCTGGGTCATCAAAAGAATGGGATTGTCCATGTCATAGGGCCGGAAAATGGTATCACCGTTCCCGGGGCTACTATAGTTTGTGGAGATTCGCATACCTCTACCCATGGGGCCTTCGGAGCCATTGCCTTTGGTATTGGTACTTCCGAAGTAGAAATGGTATTGGCCACTCAATGTATTATGCCGCCCAAACCAAAACGCATGAGGATCAATATCGATGGGCAGCTTAGTAAGGCGGTAACTCCAAAAGATGTGGCATTATACATTATATCTAAACTCACCACTTCTGGTGCTACTGGCTATTTTGTTGAATATGCCGGGGAAGTTTTTCGCTCAATGAGCATGGAGGGAAGAATGACAGTATGTAACTTAAGTATAGAGATGGGCGCTCGCGGCGGAATGATCGCCCCGGACGAAAAGACCTTTGACTATATCCAAGGCAGGGAATATACCCCAAAAGGACAGGCCTGGGACAAAGCCATGGAATATTGGAGCACTTTGTATACTGATGAAGATGCCATTTTTGATAAGGAAATAAGTTTTGATGGTGCAGATATTGAACCCATGATCACCTATGGCACGAATCCCGGAATGGGTATTGGAATTTCTAACGGAATTCCTGTTGCTGAGGCAGTAGAAGGCGGAGTAGCTACCTATAAGAAATCGTTGCAATATATGGATTTCAACGAGGGTGAAGCCATGTTGGGAAAAAAGATAGACTTCGTATTCCTCGGAAGCTGCACCAACGGCCGGATAGAAGACTTTAGAGCTTTTACGGCAATTGTAAAGGGAAGAAAAAAAGCAGCACACGTGACCGCCTGGCTGGTGCCCGGTTCTCACAAAGTTGAAGAAGCCATTAAAGCGGAAGGCTTACTGGATATTTTAACGGCGGCCGGATTTGAGCTAAGAGAGCCCGGTTGTTCAGCCTGTCTGGCGATGAATGATGACAAGATTCCTGCGGGAAAATACGCAGTGAGTACATCAAACAGGAACTTTGAAGGCCGGCAAGGGCCCGGGGCTAGAACGCTTTTGGCCAGTCCGCTAGTGGCTGCAGCCGCAGCCGTAACCGGTAAAGTCACGGACCCTAGGGAATTGATGGAAGAAATGGTTGCCGGTTGATGGTTACTGGTTGTCAGTATACATGACAGCAAAATTCTCATCAACTAATCAACAATCAACTAAAAACAAAAAAGCATGGCATACGATAAATTCAACATACTTAAAAGTACTGCGGTACCCCTTCCGTTAGAAAATATAGATACGGATCAAATTATTCCTGCAAGGTTTTTAAAAGCCACAGAAAGAAAGGGGTTTGGCGATAATTTATTCCGAGATTGGCGATACCATCCGGATAATACTCCTAAAGAACAATTTGTTCTTAACAACCTCATGTACTCCGGTAAGATATTGGTAGGAGGCAAAAATTTTGGTTCAGGTTCCTCAAGGGAACATGCAGCCTGGGCTATTTATGATTATGGCTTTAGAGCGGTGGTGTCTAGTTTTTTCGCTGATATTTTCAGAAACAATTGCCTGAATATTGGAGTACTCCCTGTGCAGATCAGCCCGGAGTTTCTGCAAAAGATATTTTCGGCAATTGAGGCAGATCCGAAAACCGAACTCGAAATTAATCTCCAAGATCAAACCATTACCATTGTGGCCAGCGGAGCACAAGAGTCTTTTCAAATCAATGATTATAAAAAGGAGAATATGCTTAATGGTTTTGATGATATTGATTATTTACTCAATATGAAGGAGGAGATCAAAGCATTTACTGAAAATACAGCATTATAGCATCAGTTATACCTGAAAAATAAAAGTTGGTTTTGAGATCGGGCAAGGTGGACCATCTCTATTGAAACGAGAACCAAAAATGAAAAAAAGAAAGATCGAAATAATGGATACTACCCTGAGGGATGGAGAACAGACCTCCGGAGTATCTTTTTCGGCAGGCGAAAAACTTACTTTAGCAAAACTTCTTCTAGAAGAACTTAAAGTAGATCGCATTGAAATTGCATCGGCAAGGGTTTCCGAAGGTGAGTTCCAATCTGTGGTACAGATCATGGAATGGGCAAAAGAAGCCGGCTATGAGGATCAGGTAGAGGTACTCACCTTTGTAGATAAAGGCCTTTCAATTAAATGGATGATCAAGGCAAAGGCAAAGGTGCAAAATTTACTAACTAAGGGTTCCCTCAATCACTTAACACATCAACTTAAAAAATCTCCTGAGCAGCATTTCAAAGAAATTGCGGAAACCATAAAACTAGCGCAAAAAAACGGGATAGCCACCAACGTATATCTCGAAGACTGGAGTAACGGGATGAGAAACTCACAGGAGTATGTGATTCAATACCTGGATTTTCTCGTTACACAACCCATCAAGAGAATTTTACTTCCAGATACTTTAGGGGTACTCACGCATAAGGAAGCCTATGATTTCCTTAGCCTGATCATTGAAAAATACCCGGAAATGCACTTTGATTTCCATGGCCATAACGATTATGATCTCAGTGTTGCCAACGTCATGGAGGCTTTAAAAGCAGGCTGTCACGGACTTCATCTCACGGTAAACGGGATGGGAGAAAGGGCTGGCAATGCTCCTTTGGCCAGTGTGGTGGCCGTGGTTAACGACTTTATGCCTGAAATTAAAATAGGGGTAGACGAGTCGTCACTCTTTAAAGTCAGCAAACTGGTTTCAGCTTTTACCGGTTTTGGGATTCCGGCAAATAAGCCGATTGTTGGCGACAACGTTTTTACACAAACCGCGGGCATCCATGCCGATGGTGACAACAAAAAGAATCTCTATTTCAATGATCTTCTTCCCGAGAGATTTGGCAGAAAACGCACCTATGCGTTGGGCAAGACATCAGGAAAGGCCAACATTCAAAAGAACCTACAGGAATTGGGGCTTACCTTAAATGATGAAGAACTAAAAAAAGTCACTCAAAGAATTATCGAGCTCGGAGATAAGAAAGAAAAAGTTACGAAAGATGACCTTCCGTATATCATTTCTGATGTCCTGGACAGCGAAACATTTCAGCAAAAAGTATTTGTAAAGTCTTATGTGCTAACGCATTCTAAAGGTCTAAAACCTTCAACTACCGTTAGCGTGGATATTGATGGTAAGATCTACGAAGAGCACGCACAGGGGGACGGACAGTATGATGCCTTTATGAATGCTTTGCGCAAGGTTTATAGAGCCAAAAAACAAGAATTGCCATTATTGGTAGACTACGCTGTGCGTATTCCTCCCGGAAGTAATTCGGATGCCCTATGTGAGACCGTAATTACCTGGCAAAATAATGGGAATAACTTCACTACCAGAGGCCTGGATTCCGATCAGACGGTATCTGCAATAAAGGCCACAGAAAAAATGTTGAACATAATTTAATACCGGGCATATAGCCCAGAATTCATGAAATTAAATATTGCGCTTTTGGCCGGAGACGGCATTGGACCTGAAGTAATAGACCAGGCCGTTAAGGTTTGTAATGCGGTTGCTAAAAAGTTTGATCACGAAATTCAATGGAAACCCGCTCTGACAGGGGCCGCGGCTATAGATGCCGTAGGGGAACCTTATCCGGATGAAACTCATACCCTATGCGCGGCTTCAGATGCAGTACTGTTTGGAGCTATTGGCCATCCAAGGTTCGACAACGATCCTTCTGCCAAGGTGAGACCAGAACAAGGATTGCTTAAAATGCGTCAAAAACTGGGGCTATTCGCTAACGTAAGACCAACCTTCACCTTCCCCTCCCTCATTGATAAATCGCCCCTAAAAAAAGAGCGTATTGAAGGTACAGATCTCATTATTTTAAGAGAGCTTACGGGAGGTGTTTACTTTGGAGAAAGAGGGCGTACTGAAGATAGGAATACCGCCTATGATACCATGACCTACACCAGGCCAGAAATTCAGCGTTTGGCTAAAAAAGGATTTGAGATGGCCATGAAACGCTCCAAAAAACTGTGTTGCGTAGACAAGGCTAATGTGTTAGAGTCTTCCCGACTTTGGAGGGAAACTGTGCAGGACATGGAAAAAGAATATCCGGAAGTTGAGGTCTCCTACGAGTTCGTAGACGCTGTAGCCATGAGATTGGTGCAATGGCCCAAAGCTTATGATGTTATTATCACTGCCAATCTTTTTGGAGATATTCTAACCGATGAAGCTTCTGTAATTTCCGGATCTATGGGATTAATGCCTTCGTCTTCAGTTGGAAGCGAGGTATCACTCTACGAACCTATTCATGGCTCATATCCACAAGCCGCGGGCAAAGACATTGCCAACCCATTGGCCACCGTATTGTCTGCCGCTATGCTTTTTGAAGATCTGGACCTCCAGGAAGAGGCCCGGCATATCAGAGATGTGGTCAATGCCTCCCTAGCTGAGGGGGTGGTAACCGAAGACCTGGCCGAAGGCGGGAAGGCGTACAAGACCAGTGAAGTAGGCGACTGGCTGGCAGCACAAATTTAGGAAGATAGATCTGGCCATTTTGAGGCATAATTGTTGTGGCGGAATTACAAAGCCATCACAGTGAAAACACCAGCCTTTTTGTTAGCCGCTTTTCTTTTCTCCACCACATTTGTAGATGCGCAAATCGCAGATGACAGGAGCCGATTCATCTTAAAGCAACAGATCTTGGAAAGCCAGGAGGCTAAAGAATGGCAAGAAGCCATGATCGCTTACCAACGCAATAGCATCTTACTTTGCGAGCTTAAGAAAAACCAGACTTTTATATTCACCGCACACGGTCCTCTACCTAAAACTTATGGAACCAAGCGCATTTTAGAATTGTTTAGAAGAATGAGGCTTGCTAACGAACTAAAGGAAAATGTGGAGCGAAAAGAAAATAGGTTAAGGAAGAACTATCCCGAAATAGCATTTTTTGAAGGGGAGGAAATTTTTCCGGAAATATACCATCCGATCCGGATAGCCCGGGAAGTACTATTGAAACATATATTGGCATTGAATAAAGTTTAAACCGGCCATTATGAAAATACTAACTTTTTGTATGCTTTTACTTATAAGCTTGGGCCACTATGTCCATAGCCAGGAAATAGACAGTCTTAATTGCGAAGCCCGTCATCAAGAACTTCTGAACACCAAGGAAGCAAGAGAATGGCAAGAATCACTATTTAATTACCAAAAATCAAAGATGGCCTGGTTACGTCAGCGCATAAGGCAAAGCTCTTACATAAGAAGCTTGGACAGTTACGATTATGAATGGAAGACAGGACGCTGGTACCAGTCACAAGCCAAATTAAAAGCAGATAAGGCCCTGAGGTCTAAAGATGATCAAGCAAAAACTGATTCCCTGAATTTGATTTTTTCCATTAAATCAAGAATCCTTCGTGAATGGATTGCCAAACTAGGAGACATCTCCTTTTGTAAGCAATCCTTGTCCAAAGCGCTTTTTGGCCCCGTAATGGATAGCTTAAAGGCATATCGTTTCGCTGTGCGAAAAAAGAATAAAGAGAATATGTGGGAGAGCGAAATAATTGATTAAAGCCTTTTAGACATCTCTATGGATTAAAAGTGTTCCTTCGCCCCTACCTCTTGTAAGCCATCTCCGAATTATCTGGAATAATCCAATTTAGCCATATGAACAATAAAAATGTTCAAGTGTTGCTCCCGAGCAGGATTTGAAAATATATATTTAGGTTTTTGGAACGAATTCCGCCAACATATGTTTTTTAGAAGACTTCTTAGATATCTTGATTCTTTCTTCAAAGCAATAGAGCTAGCTGGCCATAAATACCTTCTTGCTCCCTTTAGATGGGCGCTGTCATTGTTAGATCCCCTAAGTTACCGCCTGGATGGCACTCTGCTTAAAAAGATCTTACAGCTAACCATTTTTCCGTTATTTATGATTCTTACTTTGGTTATTGGATTTGAATTGGTAGAGGGAGGATATACCAGCAGAACATTTTTTGGCACCATTATTATGTTCCTAATCCTGGGAGCAATTTTTGCTCCCTTAGAAAGACTAATTCCTTATAGCCGAAAATGGCTGGATGACCGCGAGACACCGGTAGATATTATGCTGTTTTTCGGAAGCAAACTATGGAATGACTATATCAATGTTCCCATACGCTTGGCTACCATTGCCCTGGTGGTACAGGAAATTTCGCCTACTATTGGGCAAGAGATATGGCCTTCGTCCCTTCCTGCAGTGGTCCAAGTCTTTTTGTTACTGACTGTTGCAGATTTTTTCAGGTACTGGTATCACAGATGGATGCATGAAAACGAATTTATGTGGAGGTGGCATGCGGTCCACCATTCCTCAGAAAGGTTGTACTGGTTTAACGGTACAAGGTCCCATCCATTAGAATATCTGGTTTCAAGTATTCTGTGGGCCATCCCATTTGCTTATATCAAAGCACCTGTAGAAATCGTTTTTGTTACCGGCCTTCTAGGGAGAACTATTGGGCGTTTTCAGCACACGAATATGGATTTGATCCTCGGGCCGTTTGATTATATCTTTTCGTCTCCCAAAAACCATCGGTACCATCATTCAAAAAAAATTGAAGAAGGTAATTCCAATTACGGTGGGGATGTCATCATCTGGGATCATTTATTTGGAACATTCTATATGCCAAAGGGAGAGCAACCAGGCGATGATATTGGTATAGAAGCCATGCCGAATTACCCCAAATCCTTTTTTGGTTTAATGTTGGCACCTTTTACTTATGGCAAAATTAAAAAGGAAGCTGAAGCGCTTAAAGAAATCCAAAAAGAACGAGTTGTGCCAGAGAACAATACGACCTTTGAAAAACAATGAAATAAAAAGTTGAACAAATAATAACCAGGTGGAACTTTGAACTATAGGCTATGTATGGAGAGATTTAGACATTACTGTAAACTCAAAGTGTTCCTTCCCAATTTGGAAGTCGTGCTGCCCTATTGCGGCAAACTCATTTCGCTTATAGAAGCCAATGGCCCTGCTGTTTTCGTTCAACACCGATAGCCAGATGGCAGAGCTGCCCTTTTCTTTGGCTTTTTTCAATACCTCCTCCTGCAATTGAAAACCCACCTTCCTGGATAGAAAGTCTTTTAGCACGTAGATTTTCTGAAGTTGAGAAACATTAGGTAAGGGATTGAATTCAGAAGGTGAATTCAATTTAAGTTTGGCATAGCCAACAGGGAGCTTCTCCGCTAAGGCAATCCAAAAAACGTTTTCGGCCTTGCTCAGGCTCTTTTCAATTTTATCAACCGAAAAGGTGGTATTGCAATAGTCGAGCAGGTCTTGTTTATCTCTAAATAAATGTTCAAAAGTTTCGGTAAACGTAATTCTACCCAGTAACGCAATGAACTGAGCGTCCGCTTGTGTAGCTATCTGTATCCTTATGTCTTCCATTTTGATCTCTAGCCCTTATTCTAAACAATCAAAACTAAAGAATATAATCCGTGCTGATAAAATTGGATAATTTCGTTTCTAAAAGTTGTTGTACCGTTTCGTTGTTCAACTCATTGTCTTTAAAAGCCACAAAGGTTCTGATGGAAAATGAGCGCAAGGCGTCATGAACACTAAGCGTGGATTGAGCCGAATCTTTACGTCCTGTAAAAGGGTATACATCCGGCCCTCTTTGACAAGAACTATTCAGGTTCACCCTACAAACCAGGTTTGCCAAAGTATCTATCAGCGGAGCCAAAGCATAAACATCCTTTCCAAAAAGACTGACCTGCTGACCATAATTACTTTCGGCCATGTCATCTAAAGGTTCCTCAATATCTTTAAAAGGAACAATGGGGATAACGGGTCCAAATTGTTCCTCCTGATACACACGCATATCTTTGGTCACCGGATATAGTACCGCAGGCCAAATAAAATTGTCGTAACGCTGACCTCCCTTTTCATTTAAGATTTGGGCTCCCTTGGCCAGGGCATCATCGATCAGTTCCTGAATATAGTCAGATTTACCTGGCTCTGGTAATGGCGTAAGTTTTACTCCCTTCTCCCAAGGATTTCCGAATTTAAGAGTGTCTATCTTGTCTGCGAATCGTTTATTAAATGCCTCCCGTATATCTTCGTGCACATATACCACCTTTAAAGCGGTGCATCGCTGACCATTGAAGGAGGTGGTTCCTGCAATGCATTCATCTATGGTAAGATCCAGATCAGCGTCCGGGAGTATTATTGCCGGATTCTTGGCCTCTAGCCCAAGCACAAGTCTTAGGCGGTTACTCTTGGGATGCTGATCCTGTAACGCATTCGCAGATTTGCTATTACCAATTAGAGATAGTACGTCTATTTTACCTGTTTTCATGATAGGGCCCGCTACCGCTCTACCCCTACCAAACAAAATATTCACTACTCCTTTAGGAAAACTATTCTGAAAAGCCTCTAACAAAGGAGCAATAAGCAGTACTCCGTGTTTGGCCGGTTTAAAGATGGTAGTATTCCCCATGATAATAGCGGGAATTAAAAGGGCAAAGGTCTCGTTCAAGGGATAATTATAAGGTCCAAGACAAAGTACCACCCCTAGTGGTCCTCTTCGTATATGGGCGTAAACCCCATCATGTTTCTGGAATTTCGCAGAATTTCGGTCGAGTTGTTTATAGTCCTCAATGGTATCGTAGATATATTCCACGGTACGATCAAATTCTTTTTGCGAATCGGGCAGAGATTTTCCAATTTCCCACATCAATAAATTCACCACTTCTTCTCGCTTGGTTTCCATTTGCTTCACAAATTTCTCCATGCACTCAATTCTGTCGTTTACCTTCATTGTAGGCCATACCCCTTTGCCCTGGTCAAAAGCACCTAAGGCGGCATCGAGGGCGAGCAAGGCTTCCTCTTCTCCCATATTGGGAATGCTACCCAGAAGAGTAGGTTGATAGTCTTCCGTTGATGATATGGTTGAATATACCTCTGAGGGCTTTCCCTCCCAGGCTCGTAGTTCCCCGTTGATGAGGTACTCTTTTTGGTGTATAGGAGCTGAGATCTTAAAAGCTTCAGGAATAATATCTATTGTAGTGTCCATGTCTTCGTTTATCAATTATCTATTACTCACTTAAGAGGAACTAGCCCGAAAAGTAACGTGCTACACAATGGGCTTCATGGCAGTCATAGAGGCCCTAAGCCTCTCTCCAACTACTTCTACCGGATGTTCTCTTATTACCTTATTGATTGCAATGAGTTTGGCATTATCTACGCCATTATCCTTGCCTTCACCAAAGTGTTTTCCAATGACATCTGTATCAATCTTCTTCATGAAGTCCGTCAACAACGGCTTGCACGCATGATCAAACAAATAGCAACCATATTCCGCCGTATCTGATATTACGCGATTCATCTCAAAAAGTTTCTTTCTGGCTATAGTGTTTGCAATTAAAGGTGTTTCGTGCAGAGATTCATAGTAAGCAGATTCTCCAATAATCCCGGAGTCCGTCATAGATTCATAGGCCAATTCTACTCCCGCCCTTACGAAGGCCACCATGAGTACTCCGTTGTCATAGTACTCCTGTTCTGCTATCTTTACATCCCCTGCCGGAGTCTTTTCAAAGGCCGTCTCTCCGGTAGCCGCCCTCCACGTTAATAGGTTAGCATCATCATTCGCCCAATCTTCCATCATCGTTTTAGAAAAATGTCCGCTCATAATATCGTCCATATGCTTGTGGAAAAGCGGCGTCATGATCTCTTTTAGCTCTTCAGACAATTCAAAGGCCTTGATCTTAGCCGGATTGGAAAGCCTATCCATCATATTGGTGATCCCACCATATTTTAGGCCTTCGGTAACTGTTTCCCAGCCATATTGAATCAATTTTGAAGCGTAGCCAGGATCAATTCCCTTTTCTAACATTTTATCAAAGCAGAGTATGGATCCGGTTTGTAGGATCCCACATAGAATGGTCTGCTCTCCCATCAGATCCGATTTTACTTCGGCGACAAAGGAAGATTCCAAAACTCCAGCTTTGTGCCCTCCAGTGGCCACAGCGTAAGCCTTGGCCTGCTCCATACCTTTCCCTTGAGGGTCATTATCCGGATGTACCGCTATCAAGGTAGGTACTCCAAACCCTCTTTTGTATTCTTCTCGAACCTCAGAACCCGGGCACTTTGGAGCCACCATAATTACCGTAAGGTCCTTTCTTATCTGCATGCCTTCTTCAACGATATTGAAGCCGTGAGAATACGAAAGGGTTGCTCCTTCTTTCATAAGGGGCATTACCGCATTTATTACGTTAGTGTGCTGCTTGTCCGGGGTAAGATTGATCACCAGGTCAGCTTGGGGAACCAATTCTTCATAAGTGCCCACCGTGAATCCGTTCTCTGTGGCATTCTTATAGGACTGCCTTTGTTCTTTAATAGCTGCTTCTCTTAGGGTATATGAAATATCCAAACCGGAATCTCTCATATTGAGCCCCTGGTTTAAACCTTGTGCCCCGCAACCGACAATTACAATTTTCTTATTTTTTAAGGCCGATACGCCATCGGAGAATTCCGCCGACTCCATAAATCTGCATTTGCCCAGTTGTTCTAATTGATCTCTAAGTGAAAGCGTATTAAAATAGTTTGCCATTTTCGTTCTCGTATTATGCTTTATTGTTGATTAAGTTGTTTGAAATTCTTTTAAGAGTGCAGTAATCTGCATCTCGGCTTTAGTAACAGCTATCCTTCCAGACCTCACAAATTGCATTATGCCGTAGGGTTTTAATTGATGGTACATCTCATCTATTTCTCCTCTTCTGCCGGTTTTAGCTAAGACAAAAAATTCTCTTGAAACCGTTACAATTTGAGAGTTACTCTCTTTAATAATGTTCTGGATCTGCCGGTCATCAAACAGCAGATTAGAGGCTATCTTAAAAAGGGCCGACTCCTGATAAATAGTTTCTTCGTCTGTATGATAAAAGGCTTTTATTACCTCTATCTGTTTCTCAATCTGCTGCACTATTTTCCTGGTCCAGTCCTCAGTGGTAAAAACCACAATGGTGAATTTTGAAACTCCATCAATTTCTGATTTTGAGACATTTAAACTTTCTATATTAATGTGTCTCTTTAAGAATATTCCGGATATTCTATTCAGGAGTCCTACGCTGTTCTCGGAATATACCGAGATGGTAAACCATTTATTTTCCATGTGCTTTTATTTCAATCTTATATCGGATACAGAAGCCCCGGAAGGGATCATCGGAAATACATTATCTTCTTTTTCTACCCGGACTTCAAGGAAGTAGGCTTCTTTGGAGGCAATCATTTCCTCAATGGTACCTTTAAGGTCTTCTCTTTTCTCTACTCTTTTAGCTTTGATATGATACCCCTCAGCAATCTTAACAAAGTCCGGGTTGGTCATTACGGTAGAGGCGTATCTACTTTCAAAAAATAATTCTTGCCATTGCCGCACCATTCCCAGGTGATCATTATTAAGCACCACAATTTTAACCGGGGTCTTGTTTTGGAATATAGTGGCCAATTCCTGAATAGTCATTTGATATCCTCCATCACCAATAATGGCGACCACCTCTCTGTCCATTGCTCCCATCTTAGCACCAATTGCCGCAGGTAACGCAAACCCCATGGTTCCCAATCCTCCTGAAGTAATGTTGCTTTTAGACTGATCAAATTTGGCATATCTGCAGGCTATCATCTGATGCTGACCAACATCTGTAACAATCACCGCTTTGTTTTTGGAAGCCAGATTAATTTCCTTAATAACCTCACCCATAGTAAGACCCTCCTTAGTAGGATGAAGATCATTTTTAATTACCGCCTCGTACTCTTCCTCGTATTTTTCATCAAACTGACTGCGCCAGGCGTCATGGCTGTTTTCTTTAATCTGAGGTATAAGCAGATCCAGAGTTTCTCTGGCATTGCCTAAAACTGCTATATCAACGCTGACGTTTTTATTAATTTCCGCCGGATCTATCTCAAAATGAATGATCTTAGCCTGCTTGGCATAGGTTTCAAGATTTCCGGTTACCCTATCGTCAAAACGCATTCCTATAGCGATTAACACATCACATTCATTGGTCAGTACATTCGGGCCGTAATTACCGTGCATGCCAACCATGCCAACATTTAACGGATGATCTGTCTCCATTGCTGATAAGCCGAGTATGGTCCAGGCAGCAGGTATTCCCGCTTTCTCTACCAAAGCCTTTAATTGCGCTTCGGCCTCCCCAACGATAACTCCCTGGCCAAAAATGATATATGGCCTCTTGGCATTGTTTATCATTTCGGCCGCGGCGCTAATCGCTTTCTCGTCCGGTTTTGGTACGGGATTATAGCTCCTGACACCTGTACAAGGTTCATAGCTAAAATCCAATTCTTCAAATTGAGCATTCTTGGTTATATCGATCAAAACCGGTCCTGGTCTTCCTGATTTGGCAATGTAGAATGCTTTGGCCATCACTTCAGGAATTTCGGAGGCTTTGGTGATTTGATAGTTCCATTTGGTCACTGGAGTAGAAATACCAATAATATCAGTTTCTTGAAAGGCATCAGATCCTAACAGGTGTCTGGGAACCTGACCAGTGATACAGATCATAGGAGTAGAATCTATTTGAGCATCCGCCAATCCTGTAACAAGATTTGTAGCTCCCGGACCAGAGGTAGCCATAGCCACTCCAACCTTCCCCGTTACTCTGGCATAGCCCTGTGCCGCATGTGTTGCCCCTTGTTCGTGTCGAGTAAGCACATGTGTCAGTCTATCCTGGAATTTGTACAACTCATCATACACTGGCATGATGGCTCCACCCGGATATCCATAAATTAGATCTGCACCCTCTTCCAAAAGACAATGAATTAAGGCTTCGGCCCCACTGATCTTCACTCCTGTCTTTTTGGATGATTTCGTGTTTTTTTCTTTTAATGTTTCCATATTCAAGTCTGATTCCTGATATATTAACTTGCTATATTTCGTCTGTTACACATCCCTGTGACGCTGAAGATACCGTTTTGGCATATTTGTAAAGACTTCCCTTTTTTACCTTAAGCGCAGGTTGTTTCCAGTTTGCTCTTCGCTGCTGAAGTTCTTCCGAACTAAGGTTCACCGAAATGCTATTCTTCTCTGCATCAATAGTGATCAGATCTCCATCTTTCAAAAGTCCAATAGCTCCTCCTTCCTGTGCCTCGGGCGAAATATGCCCTACTACAAAACCGTGTGTACCTCCCGAAAATCTGCCATCAGTTATTAGCGCTACATCTTTCCCAAGTCCGGCACCCATGATGGCCGCAGTAGGTTTTAACATTTCCGGCATGCCTGGCCCTCCTTTTGGCCCCTCGTATCTAATAACCACAACATCTCCCTTTTTGACCAAACCTTGCCCGATCCCCTTATTAGCTTCAAATTCATCCTCAAAGACTTTGGCCGGACCTGAAAATTTAAGCCCTTCCTTCCCTGTGATCTTTGCGACTGCCCCTTCTTCTGCCAGATTCCCGTAGAGGATCCTTAAATGTCCGGTTGCCTTTATGGGAGCATCCAGAGGTTTTACAATAGTTTGCCCTTGAGACAGCGGGGGTAGCTCCTCGAGATTTTCGGCAATGGTTTTCCCGGTGACCGTTAAACAATCTCCGTGCAGCATTCCATTCTCGAGCATAAACTTCAAAACCGCAGGGGTACCACCTATCCTGTGCACATCCTCCATTAAAAACTTACCGCTTGGTTTTAAATCTGCCAGGAAAGGCGTAGTGTCGCTGATCTTTTGAAAATCGTCTAGTGTAAAATCTATATCTGCCGCCTTTGCAATCGCCAAAAAGTGTAAGACCGCATTGGTAGAGCCGCCCATAACTGTAATTAAGCGAACCGCATTTTCAAACGACTTTCTCGTAAGAATATCACTAGGTTTTAGATCGTTCTGAATGAGCCTGCCCATAGCTTTACCGGCTTTAATACAATCCTCATTCTTATCTTCTCCAATAGCCGGATTTGAAGAGTTATAAGGCAGTGCCATACCCAGGGCCTCAATTGCCGATGCCATGGTATTTGCTGTATACATTCCTCCGCAGGCGCCCGCACCCGGACATGCGTTTTGAATTACCTTTTTATACTCCTCCTCGCCTATCGTCCCGGCTACTTTTTCACCCCAGGCTTCGAAGGCCGAGACAATATCAAGCTTTCTATCTTTAAGACATCCCGAAGCAATGGTGCCTCCATAAACCAAAATGGAAGGTCTGTTAAGGCGTATCATCCCCATTAGTGCTCCCGGCATATTCTTATCACACCCCACCACGGTTACAAGGCCATCATAATTCATAGCTTGCACAACGGTTTCCATCGAATCGGCAATAATATCGCGGGAAGGCAGAGAGTACCTCATCCCATAGGTCCCCATAGAAATACCATCACTTACCCCTATGGTATTGAAAACCAAGCCCACCAGGTCTGCCTGCCCTGTACCTTCTTTTACTTTTTGCGCCAGATCATTGAGGTGCATATTGCAAGGATTCCCCTCATATCCCGTGCTACCGATACCAATAAGAGGTTTCTTTAAATCATCTTCCGTTAGCCCAATGGCATAGAGCATAGCCTGAGCAGCGGGTTGAGTGGGATCCTGAGTAACATTTTTACTATACTTGTTCAATTCCATTTACAGTGCCCTTAGTTCTGGCAAAAGCCTAATATTTACTGAGAAAGCCAAAGATAATTGTTTCCAAAAGTCTGTAAGAGTGCGACTTTTTGCTGGTCCAAATTCAAGCTGCTTAATATTATTATATAGTGTTGATTATCAGTGTTATAACCTGATAATTTTACCATATTCAATAAGTTGCTCGGAATAATCTAATGCATCTGAAATGCCACCTGATCCCCGTATTTCTTTTGAGACAAAACGGAAATCGCTTTTTGAGAAAGCTGAAGAATTCGCGGATACCCGCCGGTCGTCTGCCCGTCTCTCATTAAAATTATCAGTCTTCCTGCGGGTGTTAGCTGAACTGTGCCGGGTAAGGTAGCCGAGGTAAGCATTGTTATAGTATGTCCTTCTATTTTATCCTCCAATTGGTAGGCCATCCTGTTGTTTTCTTTTGCAATAGTGAACTCCTTAGAAAACAAGGTGTGCAATTGTGCCTCATTCAAAATATCATATTCCGGCCCTCGTTGCACTTCCAGTTTGTATTCTTTATGAAAAGCTTCTGGTTTGAGGGTTGCCAATTTCGGCTCAAACTTACTAACAGCCTCATATTCCAATTCCATGTGTTCCTTTACCCTGTTC
>JBFOMC010000358.1:0-14779 GCA_040830565.1 Flavobacteriaceae bacterium | reverse complement strand
CATTATGGCTTCCTGTTGGTCTCCTACCTCCAAAGCCTCAGAATAAGGCCTATCAGAAAAAGTAACCCGTGAATACACCGGGATCCACTTATCCGGGTATTTAGCTGCAAAGTGCTTTTCTATCTTCTTTTGCAACAAGAATTTGGCATCAGCTGTTTTACTGCTCATTTCCATAAAATTCCTGTAGCTAAGTTCGGCTATCGCATCTGCATTGGGTTTTCTTGTCTTCTGATATTCCTGCATGATGGTCTCCCAATCGTCTCCATATTGCTTTATTATGCCGTAAAGGGCGTAGATATCTTCAAATCCCGCATTCATCCCCTGGCCATAAAACGGAACCACTGCATGGGCAGAATCGCCTACCAGGGCAACCTTATCCCAATAGGTCCAGGGATAACATTTCATGGTTACCAGGGCGCTGGTGGGATTAGTAAAAAAGTCTTCAAGAAGATTGTCTATGTCCTCCATTACATTAGGAAAATAGGTCGCAAAAAATGCCCGCGCATCCGCCTTATTTTTGATGCTATTAAAAGAGATTTCACCTTCAAAAGGCAGAAATAAGGTACAGGTAAAGCTGCCATCCAGATTAGGCATGGCAATAAACATAAATCTTCCTCTGGGCCAAATGTGAAATGAATTTTTATCCAATTTATGACTTCCATCCTCGTTAGGAGCAATGGTAAGTTCTTTGTAACCCACATCTATGAAGTCCTGGGAATAGTCAAATCGGCTCCTGCGCTGCATCTTATGCCGAATACGTGAAAATGCTCCGTCACATCCAAAAATATGGTCGAATTGATATGACTTCCATTCACTTTTTTCGGACTCTCCCGTGAACAATTTAGCTTCCGGGAGATCCACGTCCCAGACCTTTTCATTGAACCGGAAATTGACGCCAGCTTCTTCGGCCAGGTTGATCATTGTTCTGTTGAGTACCCCTCGGGAAATAGACCAAATAGCCTCCCCTTCTTTCCCGTATTTCTGAAAATACACCGGGTTGTTACCCACATGCATAGCGCGCTGATATAACGGGATAGCAATCTTTTTTATCTCTTCCTCTAATCCCACTTCCCTCAGTGCTTTCCATCCCCTGTTGCTCATGGCCAGGTTGATAGATCGGCCGGAAAATTCTATGGTTCTGATGTCGGGCCTTCTATCAAATACAGTAATGGTATGTCCTAACTTTCTAAGGTAAATTGCCAGAAGTGATCCTACCAAACCCGAACCCGCTATGGCTATTTTTTTAGGAGTTTGTATCATGCAGCTTGCTCATCCGCGGGGGTAATTTTCGCCCCATTCTAAAGTTATGGAAATTTAATGGTTTCACTAGCCGTAATTTAATCCTTTTTTAACATGTTGGTAACGACCAAGAATGGGTGAATTAACGTATATATTATGAATTTTCCGCTTAGGCGTCCATATATATCCAGAAAGTCCTTCTCTCTTAAAACGCGAAGGACTTTTTTTTGGCTTTTGCTGCTTGAATGAAGCTTTACCTCATTCAGTCTCACAAAAATTCCTTTTGATGAATTTTTACTCTAGTATGGCATCAACAATACCATAATCAATAGATTCCTGAGCGTCCATCCAATAATCGCGGTTAAAATCTTTTAAGATTTTCTCTACCTTCTGTCCACAGTTTTCGGCGAGAATTTTAGCCCCGATTTCTTTGGTTTTAAGGATTTCACGAGCCTGGATCTCAATATTAGAAGCCTGTCCCCTTGCCCCTCCACTTGGTTGATGGATCATTACCTTGGCGTGAGGTTGAATAAATCTTCTCCCCTTTTCTCCTACCGAAAGCAATATGGATCCCATGGAAGCCGCAAGGCCTGAACAAACTGTGGACACCGGACTTTTTATTTGAGTAATGGTATCGTAAATGGCAAAACCAGAGGTCACATATCCGCCAGGGCTATTGATGATCAGCTGTATTTCCTCATTATTCTGAAGATCCAGGTAGAGTAATCTATCTATCACATGTTTGGCAGAATCATCATCTACCATTCCCCAAAGAAAAACCTTGCGTTCTTCTAACAATCTCTCCTGAATAGCTTCCTGAACTTTTCCTTTTTTTGAACTCATTATAACGTTTTGGTTAAATATCAAAATTAATCAATTTCTTGGGAATAAGAATAGCGAGAAATAATCTTTGAACAGACGTAAAAGTTTAACCTTTCTATTTGAGTTGAGGATTAAAAAGATAGGTGTTAGACCAGCTTGTAGCCCTGGATATAACCGGCACAAGAGTTCCAAAAACTCGGATGCCTCCTTGTGCCAAATTTTCCAGTTTTGACACCGTAGCTGAGCTCTCTATGGTCATTTTAGCATTATTTGCACTTACCTTTAGTCTAATATGGTCTAGTATGCCGGCTTTGGAAAATGAAGTTTCAAAGAAATCAACCTCATCCCAATTGATCAGTAATTTCAATTCTCCCAAGGGAGTGGAGGTATCAAACAGAAACAAGTGCAATTGGTATTCCATTCCTAAACGCAAATCTAGGGGATGAAATTCTAAACATGTCCGTATTTGAACTCTGCTTAAATCGGTATTGGCCACTTTTTTCAATTCCAAAGAAGATAGTTTTATTGATGCAATTTTGGCCATTAGGGAGCTAAAGAAATTTACTGTCGTTTAGGTACTTAGAATTAAATTAAAAAAAGGGCAGGACTCCCCACCGGAATCCTGCCCAAGTAGACAACAACAACCAATTATGAATCTATGTCTACTCTGCTTTCAACCACGTAACTTATGGGTACTATGGTTTTGCCTTTGTTTGTTTTTAAGGTCATTGTAATATTGTCAATGGCCTCTACGGTACCTTCCATACCGTCTATTTTTATCTTATCCCCAACCACATAATTTCTCCGGGCGTAATAAGTCCGCAAGAGATCGCCAACTACTTCCTTGGATCCTAATCCAAATCCGATAGCAATGGCCAAAAGGAAGGCTCCGAGAATTATGGTTACGTTATTGGTGATGATGGTTGTATCAACTCCAGCCTGGTTTAAGGCGGTGATCGTTATGATGATCACGATGATATAGAAAACCAGTCTACTTATGATTTTTGAGCCGCTAAATTCAAAAGATTCAAACAGTCCTAATATTGCTTTTCTGATAAATGTGGCTATATACAGGCCTATCATGAATAAGGCAATGGCGCTAAACAATCTCGGCAAATAACGCAAGAGGTTACCAATTTCGGTTGAGATGATTTCCCAATGCATGATATCTGCTGCTACTATTAGGAAAACCAGGAATAAAATCCATTTTACGAAGCCCACCAAAACTTTGGATACCTTGAACTTTACATCGACGTCTCCAAAAATATTAGATTCATTAATCTTGTCTGTGAGCCTGTCTATTTTGGCAAGCTTCAGGATTTTACCAAGTAAAAAGGTTACGATCCTGGTAATCAGCCAGCCAATTATGAGAATTACAATTGCCCCTACGATGTTGGGCAAGGTTGATGCGATATCGCCACCCATGGTTTTGAGCGATTCCACCGTTAAATCTTTCCATTCGTTAATTGTTTCCATAGATTCGAGTTAATTGGTTTTTATTCTGTTGTATCTTCTTTGTCTTTTTTAGGTAACATCTCTTTTATGGTGGAAGGGTAATTATAGGTATACAGGGACCCCATATCGATAAGCAGCTTGGCTGTGGCGACATCATTCATGACCTTCTTTTTCATTTCAGGAGGGACCTCCAGTAACGACTTCTCTAGTTCCTTAAAAGGATTCTTTTTATTGCCTTCTACCATCTACTGAAGTTTATTATATGATTCGATAACCCTTGCCCTGGCTCTCTTTAATCTCATTTTCACAGCACTTGCGCTAATACCCAGAATAGACTCCAGCTCTTTAATAGAAACATCGTCCTGATACTTCAATAGAAGCACAGATCTGTCTTCCGGACTAATTTGTTTTAATGCCTTTTTTAATCGCTCCGATTTCATTTGAAACAGACTTTCCTCCTTTACTTCGGTCGAAAGTTTGTCCCAGTCCTCGGTATCCTTCTTAACTGCTTTATCGTCAATTTTCCTACCCTTATCACGGTTTACATAATTAGTACAATAATTGTATGTAAGCGCGTACAACCAGGTTGAGAATTTCGATTTTCCCTTAAACGTTGGTAGCTTCAGGTATAAATGCAAAAAGACATCTTGAGTGAGGTCTTTGGCCTCATCAATGCTTTTGGCAAATCCATAACACTTATTGTAAACTATTTTTGCGTACCTGTCATAAAGCAACTCGAACAACATTGGGTTGTTTTGCAAAACAATTTGCTCTACGAGTTCAAGATCCGGCAAGTTTTCATAAGTGCTGTCCGCTCCCAAATTTGTCTAATAATTGGTTGTTCTTTAATATAAGACACTTTTTCCGGGCTAAAGTCACTTTTTCCAACCCTAATTTCAAAGATCCTTTTTTAAGTTTCAACATTTAAACCTAATAGCCCAATAAATAAGCTCAAAACACACTACCTTTGAAAAAAACAAATCATGAAAAAGTATCTTCTGTCCCTAAGCCTTTTAACGCTATTGATAGCCGGTTGTAAAACTGAAAAAAAGAGTGAAGTCGGCGAGCCAGAAAAGGAGCTGTCAGTTCTTGAAAAACTGGCCATGGCTAATGGCTATGAGAACTGGAATAAGGTGGAGGAACTAAGATTTACCTTTAATGTGGACAGAGATACCAGTCATTTTGAAAGGAGTTGGATCTGGAACCGCAAAACCAATGAAGTAACAGGGACTTCGTTGGGCGAAACATCCACCTATAACAGGGGGGCAGTAGACAGTACAAATGCGAAGGTAGATGCCGCCTTCATTAATGATAAATACTGGCTCTTGGCGCCCATAAATGTTTTATGGGATGAGGCGAGTCTTACGGCTACTCATGAAGCTGGTGTCCTAGCTCCGATGAGTAAGGATACCCTACAAAAACTTACTGTTGTATATGATTCTGAAGGCGGATATACTCCCGGGGATGCTTATGATTTTTACTTTGGGGAGGACCATATGGTCAAGGAATGGGTCTTTAGAAAAGCGAACACCCAAGAACCTACTATGACCACAAGTTGGGAGGATTATACGGAGGCTGGCGGGCTAAAAATAGCTAAGATGCATTCTAATGAAGATGGCTCATTTAAATTATACTTTACCAATCTGGAAATAAAAACGCGTTAATTTCCGCTCAATTCTTTCTGTGAAGAAGAAGACCTGCCAGGAGTACTAGCACAGCGCAAACGGTTAAAACTACAAAGCTGAGTTTAAGAGAAACACTCTCAGCTATAAAACCCAAAACGGGCGGTGCGAGTAAAAATCCAACATAACCTGTTCCTGCTATAAAGGCCACCCCTTGAGAGGAAGGTACGCCTTTAACCCTGCCTCCAATTCGGAATAATTCCGGAATGATTACAGAAAAGCCAAGCCCGATAAGTCCAAATCCTAGTATGGCGAGATAGGTATAGGTAGTCATGACAGCCATATAACCCAGGAGTGCAACTATGGTCCCCAGAATTACGATCTTTATAGAACCTATTCTTGAACTTATCCCATCACCCAGAAACCTTCCTAAGGTCATGGTGGTGCTAAAAGCCAGAAACCCACTTCCTATTAAAACCTCTGGCGCCAGGCTGATCTCCCTAAGGAATAAGCCGCTCCAGTCTACTATGGCACCTTCACTTCCCATAACCACAAATGAGATTAAACCAATTAGTAAAAAGGGTTTCAGAAGTTTTAAGGTAAAGGGTTCTTTTTCTATAGGTGCAGCCACTATATGTATGTATTTTTTGTAGAAAATTAGGTTTACCAGTAATACTACAGCTATGGCAATGCCCATGTGAAGTGCAGGATTCCCCAGGAAGGCAATAGCAAAACTCCCCAAGCCGGCGAGTACGCCACCCAAACTGAAAAATCCATGTGCTGCCGACATGAAGTGTTGCTTATCTTCTTTTTCAATTTCTGTCACCAGGGTATTCATTGCAATGTCTGTAAATCCCTGGGTTGCCCCAAAAAGGAACAAAGAGGCCATTAGCAGTCCGTAGCTTGGAGCGAGCAGCGGTAGTATTGCTGAACAACAGATCAGTAAAACTCCAAGCCATGTAGCCCGTCCGACCCCCATTTTATTTATTATTCTGGAGGCTATGGGAAAGGCTGTAAAAACTCCAAACGAAAGAAAAAATAAGGCTATACCCAACTGTGATTTATTGATGGTCAAGGCCTCCTTTACAGTGGGAATATAGATCGCCCAGGTCCCAAAAAGTACATTAAGGCTCGCAAAAACCCAGGCTGGCGCAAAATATCGGGAGTTGGATAAAATGAGACGGAGTGATTTCATTGAAGTTCTGGTCGGAATTTACCTGTACAAAGTAATTCTAATCTGGTCAGACCAAATTGGCGTAAATATTCCATTATTAAAACAAAATATTCCTAAAACAATCAAATAATAAAATTTAATGATAATTTAGACGTATGAAACCCATTTACGAGACTATCAATGTGGCGCATAATACCTCTCTAAAAATCGCATCTTATACCCACGATCATAAGTGTGAATCTGCGGGATGGCATATTCATCCGGAATACGAGCTAGTATATGTTAAAAATGGAAAGGGGTTATTGCATATTGGCACTGCCACAATTCCCTATAACGACGGTGCCTTAGTATTTCTTGGCCCCAATATTCCCCATTCAGATTTTGGCAATAAGGACTTTAAAGATGGCCTGGAGGTTGTTGTTCAGTTCGACAAAGAATTTATCGATGAAAAAGTTGCTGTTTTTCCGGAGTTTAAAGCGATCCGAAACTTGGTAAAAAGAAGTCAACATGTCTTGGTCTTCGACCCGGAGGCCAAAGAACTACTCGGTTCAGATTTTCAGAATCTAACCAAAAGCACTAGCGCTGAGAAGCTAATCAAAATGCTTTTGATATTGGAGAAACTAGAACACTGCAAGGTGGCTCACACTATATTTAAAGATCCTATTGTTCCTTCTCGAAAAAATTCAGAGATAAAGCGACTAGAGGCCATTTTCGATTTTGTGAACACCCATTATCACGAAACACTCACCACTCAGATAATGGCTTCCGAAATAGGGCTGACGGTCAATTCTTTCTGCAGATTCTTTAAAAAAATGACCAAAAAACCTTTTGTACAATTTGTTAATGAATTCAGGGTCCGAAAGGCAGTAGAATTATTTAATGAAAGTCCACACACAATCTCAGAAGTAATGTACAAATGCGGTTTTTCAGATGCTTCATACTTTTCAAAGCAGTTTAAAAAAAATCAAGGGATGACACCTTCTGAGTACCTGCACAAAGCCGCTTGAAGCAAGGTTCTTGAAATTGAAAATGGAAAGTGGAAAGTGGAAAATTTTAAATTGATTGCCGCTTACTGTTCACTGTTCACTGTTTACTGTTTACTCAGAATCCCCTCTTTTAGAATCTGACCAAATCGATACATATCTTCGTAGGAGCAATAAAAAGGTGCGGGAGCTAACCTGATGACATTTGGTTCTCGCCAATCTGTAATTACCCCACGCCTCATTAAGAAATCAAATAAAGCCTTACCCTCTCCATGAAGAAACACCGAAAGTTGGCAACCTCTGTCCTTTGGGGTAATGATCTCAAAGGTGCTTTCTACCTCTTTGTCAATTTCAGCCAATACAAATTCCAGGTAGGCTACAATTTTTTCTCTTTTGTCGATCAGAGCAGCCATCCCCACCTCCTCAAAAAGTTGTAAAGAAGCCAGGTATGGAGCAACTGAAAGTAAGGGCGGATTACTTATTTGCCAGGCGTCGGCAGAAGCTATAGGTTCAAATTCAGGTTTCATCAGAAACCTGCTTTCCTTTTTAGTTCCCCACCAACCCTCAAATCTTGGAATATCAGATCTGTTTAAATGCTTTTCATGTATAAAAACTGCAGATGCGCTCCCAGGGCCACTATTCATATATTTATAACTGCACCAGGCGGCAAAATCGACCTCCCAATCATGAAGTTCCAAGGCCACATTCCCGGCGGCATGGGCTAAATCCCAGCCTACTTTAGCGCCTACAGATTTTCCGGCCTTAGTTATTTCCTTCATATCAAAAACCTGCCCGTTATAATAATTTACACCGCCGATCAAGACCAGGGCCAACTCATCACCCACTTCAAGGATTTTGTCTATAATATCTTCTGTGCGCCAATGGTGTTCCCCTTTTCTTTTTTTAATCTCTACCAATGCATCTTTAGGGTCCAGCCCATGAAATCGGAGCTGACTTGAGATCATGTATTGATCTGAGGGAAACGCCTTTTCTTCACAAATAATCTTATATCGGGCCTTGGTTGGTCTGTAAAAAGACACCATGAGCAAATGCAGGTTCACGGTTAGGGTGTTCATTACCGAAATCTCCCTGGGTTGTGCGCCCACCACCTTTGCTAGTGGTGACGCAAGTCGTTCATGATAGTCCCACCATGGCTTTTCTGCATAAAAATGACCTTCTACGGCAAGAGCTCTCCAGGCTTCCATAATTTCATCCACGTAGTTTTGGGTAAGTTTAGGTTGTAAACCAAGAGAGTTTCCGGTAAAGTAAATAACATCCTGCCCATTTACTTTTGGGAAATGAAAGGCAGATCTATAAGTTTTTAAAGGATCATTTGCGTCTAAGTCCTGCGCAAATGCCAGCGTATTCTGAAACTGCATTCCGGAAGTTTCTTCAAAAATACGATAACCTAATCAATTTTAAGTAGTCGGTTTCAAGGCATTGAAATATTAATCATTTCTTAAACGCATCTCCGTGATATGACATTCAAATCCGGCCTTTTCATACGCTCTGATTGCAGGCAAATTCTCGTTATAAACCGTAAGCCGTACTTCCTTCAAATCATTTTTATCCGCCCATTCCATAAGCTTTTCGACTATTTTGCGGTTAATTCCCATCCCTCGATATTCGGGAACTGTATACATAAACCCCAAATAAGCATATAACTTGTGATCTAAATAACTTCTAGCCTTTTTTTTGAGGGCATAACCACTGCTTACCACCCTATCTTCGTGCACTGCAACTACCACCTCGACTTCCGGATCCAGTATGTAAGCCTTAATATCATAATAGCTTACCGGATCTGGTCTTATCGTAACATCAAAAGGCCTTTCGGCATTGATCAAAGCTTGTTCAAAGTCAAGTAATACAGGTAGATCCTGGAGCGTGGCAATTCTTACGATGATATCTTTCATTTTTCAGAGTCGAATACTGTTATTCTAAGGTAGTACTTTAATCCATATTTTTGCACAAAAGAATTTATGCACTTTCTTCCTGAAACCCTTGAGCAATACATCGTAGCACATTCCCAAGAGGAGCCTGAAATATTACAAAAACTTACCCGGGAAACGCACCTTAAGGTAATACAACCCAGGATGATCACCGGGCATTTTCAGGGCCGTGTGCTCAGTCTTCTCTCCAAACTTATAAAACCCAAATACATCCTTGAAATAGGAACTTATACAGGGTATTCAGCCCTTTGCCTGGCCGAGGGTATTCAGGAAGGAGGAGAACTTCATACCATAGATATCAACGAAGAATTAATAGAGATACAGCGTAAGTACTTTGATCAGAGCCCCAAGGGAGCTCAAATTACACAACATCATGGTAATGCTCTGGAAATAATTCCAAATCTGGACAGAGTGTTTGATCTCGTCTTTATAGATGCAGAAAAAAGAGAGTATCCAAGGTATTTTGAACTGGTAATGCAAAAAGTAAAGAAAGGGAGTGTTATTCTTTCAGATAATGTGTTATGGTCAGGGAAAGTGGTGGAAACTCCGGACAAAAAAGATATAGCTACCAAAACACTCCTAGAGTACAATAAGATGCTTAAGGAAGATCCCAGGGTAGAAACCGTGATCCTGCCTATACGGGATGGGTTGACTTTATCTTTGGTGCTATAATTTTTTTATACAGTCTATAAAAAAGCAAGGCATAGGTAAGGCCTACCATGGCGCCAACAATGATATCTAAAGGATAATGCACTCCTAAATAAATTCTGCTAAAAGCGTATAGCAAAGGCCAGAGGTAAAAGATCCAAATCCACTTTATCTTTTTTCGAAGAAAAAGCACAATTATGGTCGTAAGTCCAAATGAGGTGGAAGCATGACCCGAAAAGAAACTAAAACTACTTGGGTTTCTAATTACTCGAATAATACTGTTAATTTCAAGATCATTATTGGGTCTTAAACGCCCTACAGATTCTTTGGTGATCTGCATTGTTAGTAGAACAATGCCCAGGACGGCCAAGCTTGTCAATATCCTAGCAACTGCCTCCTTTTTTGGGTATTTCCGGTAAAGTAAAATGAAGAATAGCATAAAGAGGGGAATCCAGGTAGAAATGTTGGTCACAGTTGACCAAAAAGCATCATACTTTTCAACTCCCAGGCCGTTGAGATAAATTAGGGTTTCCTTGTCCCACTCCAATAATTGCTCTAGCATGCCAGAAGTTATTTCCTTTTGATGGTACCTGTAATGTCAGTGACATCCTTGGTTACATCATCCAGACCTTTTTTCAGGTCCATGTTTCCGGTGACATCTGTAACATTCTTTTTAACTTCGTCGATATCTTTTCTAATATCGTCTGCAATACTTGTATCTATTCCCTGTTTCTCCGCACTCCTCTGGATCTCCTGCTTGATATCCTCGGTTGCATCTTTTAACTGCCGCATTCCCTTCCCTAATCCCTTAGCAATACCGGGAATTTTGTCGGCACCAAAGACCATTACCACAATGAACATGATAAAAAAGATCTCTGCCCCGCTAATAAATAGAACTATAGTAGCATGCATATCACAAATATAGGAAGTTTGCAAATAAAGAGACCTGTCGTCATTTTGAAATCCGACAGGTCTCTTCTATTCCGGGCCGTTAAATTACTTACCCTTTATATTCTCTTTGAACTTGTCAAAATCGGACTTTTCTTCCTTTTTTGGCCAAGCATTGTTCGTCATATCTATATCGGCGGTTTGAGCCTTAGGATCTACAACGATACCTACAAGCTCTTTTTGAGAAGAAATTACCCTTCGTACTTCATCATCGTTCTTTCTCCAAATCTCAGGTGGATAGGTAACATTCTCCTTGGAACCGTCTGCATAAGTATACTCCACAATTAATGGCATAGGGATCCCTCCTGGCTTATCAAAAGTAACTTCGTAAAAGTATTTTGGCTCTTTGACTGCTGCTATTTCCTCCGCAGTCATATTATCCATCATGTATTCCTTGAGGTTCTGAGAAGTTTCTGAAGGCGCTTTTCCTTTGAGCTCCGGATCAAAATCTTCACTGTCTTCCTCCGCAAGATATACAAGGGGCGGAAGGTCTGCTTCAGTAATATTCCTTGCATCCATATACTCCTGCATTTTCTTGGTAGGCTTATTGGATACATAATATTTCTTCACCCCTTTCACTCCAATATCCACGTAATCTGTGGTGTAGAACCACCCTCTCCAATACCAGTCAAGATCTACGGCAGATGCGTCCTCCATGGTGCGGAAGAAGTCCTCAGGAGTGGGATGTTTAAACTTCCAGCGATGCGCATATGTCTTAAAGGCATGATCAAACAACTCTTTCCCCATTACAGTCTCTCTCAAAATGTTTAAAGCTGTAGCTGGCTTCCCGTATGCATTAGGCCCCAGTTTGTATACATTTTCAGGGTTAGACATAATTGGTGAGATGGCAGATTGATCCCCACTCATATAAGGTACAATCTTAGCAGGATCTCCCCTCCTTGAAGGGTATTTTGCATTAGGAGCAATAACACTTGGGTTTGCTTCCCCAAATTCCTGTTCTGTGATATATTGCATAAAGGTGTCTAATCCTTCATCCATCCAACCCCATTGACGCTCATCTGAATTCACGATCATCGGGAAGAAATTATGGCCTACTTCATGAATGATAACACTGATCATTCCATATTTAACCCTATCAGAATAGGTGCCATCTTCATTAGGTCTTCCGTAGTTCCAACAGATCATGGGGTACTCCATCCCCTGGTTCTTTGCATGTACAGAGATCGCCTTATGGTAAGGATAATCAAAGGTGTGCTCCGAATAGGACTTAAGTGTCTGGGCTACGGCCTTGGTAGATAGTTCTTCCCAAAGCGGGTTACCCTCTTTTGGGTACATGGAAACCGCCATGACATCCTTGTTCCCAATTTTTACTGCCTGCATATCCCAAATGAATTTTCTGGAAGTAGCAAAACCGTAATCTCTCACATTCTCTGCCCTGAATTTCCAGGTCTTCTTTTTCTCGGAAAATCCCTGTTCAGCAGCTTCGGCCTCCTCCTGAGTAACGATAAGTACCGGCTTGTCATACGACTTTTTGGCTTGTTCATACCGCTTCATCATCTCTTTAGAAAAAACCTCTTTCCGGTTAAGTAAAACCCCAGTAGCATCTAAAACATGATCTGCAGGAACCGTAATGCTTACGTCGTAGTTCCCAAAAGGAAGTGCAAATTCTCCACTCCCCCAGAACTGATGGTTTTGCCATCCTTCAACATCACTATACACTGCCATTCTTGGGAAAAACTGGGCAATTACGTATGCCCTGTTTCCATCCTTAGCAAAATACTCGAATCCAGATCGGGCTCTGTTTACAGTATGGTCTGGAACATTGTACCACCACTTTATCGAGAACGAAATTTGATCTCCACTTTTTAAAGGGGTAGGAATGTTTATCCGCATCATGGTCTGATTAATGGTATAGGACAATGGTTTGCCGCTGGCATCCTTCACAAAGTCTATATTAAAGCCTCCGTCAAAAGGTTCGGAAAGATGCTGTCCTGCAAATTGCCCGGTTCTGTAGGCCAAGGGTACTCCTCCCCCATTCCTCAAGGGTGACTTTGAATCTTTTGCTCTTACGTTCTGGTCTAACTGTACCCATAAGAATTCCAGGTCATCCGGAGAATTGTTGTGGTATGTAATGGTCTCTTCACCATAGATCTTGGCGTTTTTATCATCAAGCTCTATATTCATTTTGTAATCTGCTTGTTGCTGATAATAGTCCGGACCTGGGGCTCCGGAAGCCGATCTGTAAGTGTTAGGAGTAGAAAACTCCTCGTACAATTGTTTAAATTTACTTTGATTGTAGTGGCCTGGGGCGCGCTCCTTTTCTGCTTCTTCCTGAGCAACCAGGGCGGTCGCAAACAAGAATAAAAATGAAGCAAAGCAATACTTAATTTTATTCATTTTTTGTCTGAGTTTTAAATCGCGGGAAATTAAAGTTTTTTATACGATTTGTTAAGAATTGTTATAAGTTTAACATTCCTTTATTATTCTCTTTTACCAGCACAAAGCTCTTTTTCTTGTCTTTGAGCTTAAAGTGGACTACGTTTTGTTGTTCTTCAAAGAGGTCGGTAAGTATTTCATTTTGAACTTCTATGGAATTCAGTTTTGGAAAGTCAATTTTATTAAGCTCAAGATAGCAGATCATAACGTCGGCATCGTACTTTTTGCCTAAAAAAGTATAGCGCTTGTTTTCACCATTTACCTTGATCACAAACTTGGTATTCAGGTATTTTTCAATATAGGCGTCGGCAAGCTCGGATTCCTCTTCCGTAGCAAGACTGGCCTTAAAATCATAACGCTCCTGGAGAACCTTTTCAAAGTCATCAATAAAGATGCGTGTAGTCATCTGCAAGGCATCATCCTTTTCAGAATAGTTGATATTGGTAACACTAACATAGAACTTATGCGCCGTGAAGGCAAGCAGAGGGAGTACCAGAAAAAATAAGCTTTTCTTTAAAGTATTCATAGTTTGTTTTTTCGCTATGCAAAAATAAACAAATGCTGTGCCAAAGCTACTCACTCCAGCTTATTGTTTTTTCTATAGGCGCTGCTTTTCCTTAGAAGGAAGTCCCATATTGCAAATTTGTCGTTAGCAGAGACCAGGGTTTCAAACTGCTCATCGACCTCACAGAAGTACATAAAATCATCTATTCTTTCTTTCGGAATTTTGAGTTGTGTAATAAATAAGCTGTCTGCAATACTGTTGCGTACTCCTCTCAGTTGCCGATCTTTCTTATCTCTGGCTACACGTTTTTTTAACATTTTGGTCCGGCCTGTTATCGCGTTGATAATGGGATCTACGGGCGGACTCAGGAGCATTAAAGGGTGAAATTTTGGGCCTGCCGCGGTCCGTAATTGTCTTTCACTTTGCATCATGGGTTTTACGTGCGCGTTGGGGAGGCCAAGAGATGTTGCGGATACCACCCGCCCTATCTGAAGGTCCTGCATATCTTTAGACAGATCTCCCGAAAGGTTATAGGGCCTTACCACCACCTCGTCTAATTCGTTCACAAACTCTTCCAGGCTCACAAGAACAAACTTACTTTCGAATACAGCGGTGTTTACCACCAGCGTTTTTCGTTTAAACTGCACGGCTGAAAAAAGCAGGGTATCTCCTAAAGTCACGCGTATGGAAAAATTCCCTTCCTCATTGCTGATAGTGGCCTTATTTGCCGAGGTATTCATCACATGTACGTCTGCAATACCTTTTTCTTTACTCTTCACCTGCCCTTCCAAGGTTTTCGTAAAGGAGGTTTGTGCCAAAGAGGCAGAGCAGATAAAAACAAAAAGAAAAAAAGCTGTTTTATTTTTTGGCATCTAATTCCTTTAGATACGATTTACTCTGGGTAACCAGAAAATCGATCAATTGAAATTCATTGTCCTTCCTAAGTAAAGATTGTGGCGGTATTTTGGTATCGCAATAGAGCAAAAAAGCGTCTATTTGGTCTTGTGGTAGTTTCAGATCAACCACAAAGAATTCAT
>JBFOMC010000357.1:0-7636 GCA_040830565.1 Flavobacteriaceae bacterium | reverse complement strand
TAAAATCTTCCTGTTATCTGGCCGAAGAAAAGGGTGGTCTTAGCGGGAAGCCATTGACAAAGAGAAGCACAGAGGTGATCCGTTTTTTGGCCGAAAAAAGCAACAAGGCCTTTCCCATTATTGGGGTAGGTGGAATCCACTCGGCAGAGGATGCGATAGAGAAATTAGCAGCCGGTGCGGATCTGGTTCAGATCTGGACAGGATTTGTGTATGAAGGCCCTGCTTTGGTTAAAAAGATCAATAAGGCGATTTTGGGAATTAATAATTAAAAATTAAAAGTGGAAAATTGAAAATGATTAGTTCATCTTAACTACTTTAAGCTTCTTGCCTCGCATAACTTTTAATTCTTAATTATTCATTATTAATTATTAACTCCTCAATTCCACCAAGCACCTTGCGCTCCATGCGCCTCCTTTGCGACCCTTGCGGTAATTAAGTAGTCTGCAGTCCGCAGTTCACATTCGATCAGCAAAATTGCAGCTTACATCCAGCTTCGTACCTCGTAGCTCCAAGAACTCCTACTTCACCCAATAGTCCACCACGGTAACATCTTCTAAGGAGGAACCAAGGAGTTTTACAAAGGCCTGATGATCTGGATGTGGCAGATAAGCGTCCCGATCTTCTTCACTTCTGAAGGTAACTAAAAAACAATGTGTCAGCCCTTTGTCTAAGCCCTCAGGACTGTTGTTAAGCCCCCATTCATAATCTTCTATCTCAGAAATTTTATCCGGAAGCTCGCCAAAGGCTTTTTCAATTTCCTTGATTTTTGCTTTGGGAACATCGTCTTTAAACTTAAAGAGCACCACATGTCTGAGAAGACGGTGAGGATGGGTCTCAGTTTCCGGGTTGGGTTGAGCAGGTTGTTCTTCCATTTTGAGAGAAATTAATCCTAAAGAGGCGAGGGCTAAAATGCCCACTAAGACAAATTTTGTGGTGTTCATGATCGGAAAATTTTTGTAATATATGAAAAAATGGAAAATGGAAAATGGAAAATAGAAAATAGAAAATGAAACTTATTGATTCACTTAGCACTTAGTATCCAACACCTGATTCCTCAATTCTTCGATTCTTCAGTTCTTCCTCTTGTCCTTAGCGAATTCTTTGTGCCCCTTGCGGTAAAAAAGTCAAGTTGTAATCAGTTGTCAGAGGATGGGATTTTAATAATTAAAAAAGAAAAGTGGAAAACTTATAGATTAGGTTCATCTAGCAAGTCTTCCCATTTTGAGTTTGCATTTGATACTGGAGCTTGAATTTTTTTCGGTAATAAGTAATAATTTTATTAAACTTCTAATATCTAATATCTAACCATCAACCATCAACCATCAACTAGCAACCAAACTTGAACTACGAAATACTTTTAGCATTTACTTTGGCTTCGGCTGCCTTGGCACTTTCACCAGGACCGGACAACTTATTTGTATTAACTCAAAGCATGGCCCATGGCAAAAAAAATGGCCTGGCCACTACAGCAGGGCTCGTTGCCGGATGCCTGGTACATACGGCCCTTTTGGCGTTTGGAGTTTCGGCCATCATTGCAGAAAACGACAGCATATTTTTTTACATTAAACTCTTCGGAGCTATCTACCTGTTTTATCTGGCGTTCAAGGTTCTTATGAAAGGGTCTTCCATAGAGCTATCAGATGCAGCCTCCGGGAACAGCCTTTCTCAGCTCTTTAGGCAAGGTTTTATCATGAATGTTTTAAACCCTAAAGTAACCATCTTCTTTTTGGCATTTTTTCCGGGTTTTCTGTTTAGTCAGCAACTGAGTCATGTGCTACAATTCTTTGTTCTGGGAGGTATATTCATGGGTGTAACTTTTATCGTATTCGGTATCATTGCCCTGCTTTCTGGCCAGGTTTCTATGGCTCTGAAAAAGTATGAAAGTATTGGACTTATACTCAAGTGGTTGCAGATCCTGGTCTTTGTCGGTATTGGGGTGTACCTGTTATTATCAGATAAATAGTGCTAAATTTATACTACCAGAGTGTACCAGCCTATGTCCGAAAAGGTAAAAATGATTGAGTGCCCCAGGGATGCCATGCAAGGTATTAAAACCTTCATCCCCACTGAGCAAAAAGTAAAATACATTCAGTCACTGCTGGGTTGCGGTTTTGACACCATTGATTTTGGTAGTTTTGTCTCTCCCAGGGCTATTCCTCAGATGGTGGATACCGCTGAGGTTCTTTCGCACTTAGACCTTTCTAAAACCCAAAGTAAATTATTGGCCATAGTGGCTAATGTGCGGGGAGCGCAAGAGGCTTGCGTCCATGAAGCTATTGACTATTTGGGATATCCCTTTTCTATCTCAGAAAATTTCCAGATGCGGAATACGCATAAGACCATTGCACAGTCTGTAGATATTCTTCAGGAGATCCTCAACATTGCCGAGGCATCTAACAAAGAGGTTGTAACCTACATTTCTATGGGGTTCGGTAATCCGTACGGTGATCCCTGGGATGTGGAAATAGTAGGAGAGTGGACTCAAAAACTGGCGGCCATGGGTGTTCGTATTCTATCACTTTCCGATACGGTAGGGAGTTCTACTCCCGAGGTGATAGATTATCTCTTTTCCAATTTGATTCCGTCCTATCCCAAGATTGAATTTGGAGCGCATTTGCATACCACACCCAGCAAGTGGCATGAGAAAGTTGCCGCTGCCTATAATGCCGGTTGCAGAAGATTTGATGGCGCAATACAAGGTTTCGGTGGGTGCCCTATGGCTAAGGATGAATTAACCGGGAACATGCCTACAGAAAAAATGCTTTCATTTTTTACCTCGGTCAAGGCAGACACCAATGTGAATTGGATGGTATTTGAGGCTGCCCATAACAAGGCTACAGAATTGTTTTCTGTATATCATTAGATTGCAGGAAAAGGCTGTTTATTCTACAGATCTTTGAAGTATATTTGCAAAAAATAAGGTATCATGAATGCATCAATAGAAAAACTGCTGAACGATCAAATAAAGTATGAGGCAAGTGCCTCTATGCACTATCTTTCAATGGCCTCCTGGGCAGATGAGAACGGCTATAACGGCGTGGCCGAGTTTTTCTACAAGCAGTCTGAAGAAGAAAGAGTGCACATGATAAAGCTGGTGAAATTCGTGAATGAACGTAGTGGGAAGGTGGTGGTCCCTGCTTTGGAAAAGCCTAATGCCAATTTTAAATCCCTCAATGAACTTTTTGAAGTTTTCTTAAAAAGTGAAATGTTCGTTACCGAGCAGATCAATAAGGTGATCTTTGAATGCTTGGACAAGAAGGACTACAATGTGCACAACTTTATGCAATGGTATGTTACAGAACAATTAGAGGAGGAGGCGGTTGCCCGAACCCTGTTGGATAAATTGAATATTATTGGCGATGACAAATCCGGGCACTATTTGTTCGATAAAGATATCAATGCTATTGCCGTAGACGTAGATAAAGAAGAATAGATTGGAAGTTACACAAGAAGCATCCAAGCCGACAACACTTTCACCCTGCCTGATCATCAGTACACCCTGCGTGCTTTTCTGCGAAGGAGGCAGGAAGAAAAAATGCTGTAAAAAATACAAGAAAAAAGGAAAGAGCAACTGCAGTCGTTGTCCAAAGCTATAAGAGCTCTAGCTCCCTGTTAAAAGTTCAGTTCTTTAAGCTTGCAATACTGCCCTGCAAAATTCCCTTAGGCTTTTACAGGGCAGCATCCCATTCTTCAATCTATTTTCAACCTTTTTACCCGGCTATTTGCAGATTTGCAAAACTAGTATCTCAGTTGTAATCCCCCATAAATTCCAAATGGATGCCCGGGTCTCAGGCCGGCAGGAACCCTCGCAACTGCATAAGTCTCATCCAGGAGATTCAGAACATTAGCGGTTAGACTGATATTGTTATTAATGTGGTATTTTCCGGCAAAGTCTAGAATGAAGTTAGAAGCGACCAGTTCATCTGCCGGTATAGTTCCGCTTCCTGCTTGCGTTCTAAAACTCCCATTATACCTACCGCTTAAATTCAGCTCAAAATTGCTGTGTTCCAGAGATAGGGTGCTGTTGAACTGATGCTTGGCGATATAGGGTAACTCATCACCCGTAGTAACCTCGCCCCACAGGTCGTCTTCACTTCCAAAACTATTCAGAAACTCGGTATCTGTGTAAGTGTAGCTAACTGTCAAAGGAAGAATGAAGTTTTTGCTGTTAGGTAACAAATTGTAATTGAGTAATAGCTCAAGCCCTGAAACCCGCACCTCTCCGGCGTTAAACTGATCCAAAGATCCCGTACCCCCGGTTGCGGCCAGATCGCTACCCAAGAGATTGCTGTAGTCATTGTAAAATCCGACCAGCTCTCCGGTGAAGTTGCCAAAACCAAACCTACTTCCCAATTCGTAGTTAATGCTTTTTTCAGGATCTTCACCTTCCTGATTGCTCGGTGGAGAAAAACCTTGGTGAATCCCCCCAAAAACAGAAAGCTTTTTAAAGTTGTAATTAAATCCTATTCCAGGGATCAACACGTCAACCTTATTTTCTCTTTCTGAAAGGTTGATGCCTGTCCTTCCGGTATCGGCAGAACCGTAATTCATTCTGGACAAAGTGATATTCTCATACCTCAAACCTGGAGTAATTGTAAATTCATTGAATTTTAACTTATACATGGCGAAGGCAGCAAAAGCTCTTGCATCACTAATTCTATTGGCGTTGGTTCCCGGAATACCCGCAGTGGTCAAAACCATAGTGCCGTTGCTTATAGCATAGTCATCTACCCATTGAAAACGGTCTTCTTCATCAAAGTGATAGCGCAGCCCAACTTCAATATCGTGAAAGGTGTTTTTCCCGGTCCAGTGATAGTCGAACTTGGTTTGTACGCCCATGGAAAGGTATTCTCTATTATTTGCCTTTACGCCGAGGGCGTCATTGGGGCTGTCTACCGTTCCCCGGATAACATCTAAGTAAGCAGGAAAATCATCAGGATTAGAGAGAAGATTAGCAATTCCTTCGCTTTCTCCGTTGAGGTTCACATAATCTAATTTGTACCAGTTCCTTTGAAACCCGTTACGATATCCGATGGTTGTGATCCTAAAATAGTCGCTGAATTTTAGGGTATGGGTAAGCATGATCTGGTTGTGCTCTGTAGTCATTCTGTCTTCTTGAGAAGAAGCATATCTTCTGAACGGGCTACGGTCAAAATCTGCCTGAGTAAGCCCCAGGTAGGTTTCATCTGAGTCTTCGTCTGAATACTGAAATTTGACTTCCAGTTCCTGACCAATCTCAGCTTCAGGGTTGGTTTTAACGAGGAACTTGGCTACCAGATCATTTTTATCAAAACCGGTATCTCCTCCGGAATCTAAATTTTTAAAGCCGTTGGAGTTATAATTAAGATATTCTATTGCATAGCCAAAGTTCTTTTGGCTATCGCCTAACTGGGTGTGGATCTGACCACTTTGAAAGCTTCCGTAACTGGTGTTGAGAAAAGCACTGAAATCGTCCGGAACATCTGTTGAGATCATATTAATGGCACCTCCAGTGGTGAAGGGGCCGTATTGTACCTGGCTGCTTCCCTTGAGTATTTCCACCGCCTGCATACGTGCTATGGTAGGGAAATAATAAGCCGCAGGAGCGCTGTAAGGGGCAGGAGCAATTAAAACCCCATCTTCCATAACGCTGATCTTGGCACTTCGCTCCGGGGAAGTACCTCTTAAGCTGATGTTTGGCCTCAGACCAAAACCATCTTCTTCATAAACGTTTACCCCGGGCACACTTCTCAGGGTTCTATTGACATCGGTATAATTGAAGCGTTTGATCTCCTTAGGAGAAATATAATAGGAGGAACCTGTTCTGTTTTGAGCTTCAAACTTACTTCCAAAAATGACCTTCGCGGACAGCACTACCTCATTGAGCTGAACAAGAGGAGCTGGAGGGAGGGTATCATTTTGTTGTGCGTAGGTAAAAACAACTGAAAACAGGGCGAGAAAAGCTAGGTTTTTTTTCATAATCTAATTTAGACTAAATATAAATAAGAGATAAATAACGCGTCAAAAGTAAGGTGCGAAATCGACATTTCAAACTTTATTTAGAATAAATAAAAATAATATTTGGTTAGGTTTTGGTTATCAAAAGGTTAGAAATAGCAAGTTGTAGAAGTTGTAATCTGTAAATTTTTTGCAAGCTCATTTTGTCTGCATTAAAAGTGGTATATTTGCACGCAATTAATCCTTAATTGCCATGGAAGCCCACCTTAACAAAATTCTTGGAGAAGGTCTCACATATGACGACGTACTCCTCGTGCCGGCCTATTCCGAAGTTCTTCCCAGAGAGGTCAATATTCAAACAAAATTTACGAGGAACATCACCATCAATATCCCGGTAGTATCTGCCGCGATGGATACCGTTACCGAGTCGCAAATGGCTATTGCCATGGCGCAGGAGGGGGGTATTGGAGTGCTGCATAAAAATATGAGCATTGAACACCAGGCCATGAAGGTGCGTAAGGTAAAGCGGGCAGAAAGCGGCATGATCATGGACCCTGTTACCCTCCCTTTGAATTCCGTAGTAAGAGATGCCAAAGCCAATATGAAGGAGTTTAGTATTGGCGGTATTCCCATTGTAGATGACAATATGAAGTTGTTAGGGATCGTAACCAATAGGGATCTTCGGTTTGAAAAGAACAACGAAAGGCCCATCGCAGAGGTAATGACCTCTGAAAACCTGGTCACTGTAGCCGAAGGTACTTCGCTAAATGAGGCCGAAGATATTCTGCAAGCCAACAAAATTGAAAAATTACCTGTGGTAGACAAAGATAACGGCCTTGTAGGGCTCATTACCTTTAGAGACATCACCAAGCTTACGCAAAAGCCCATTGCCAACAAAGATAAATACGGACGGCTGAGAGTGGCCGCCGCCGTTGGCGTTACTCCAGATGCCGTTGATAGGGTAGAAGCACTCGTAAATGCAGGGGTAGATGCTATTGTGATAGACACTGCCCACGGCCATACCAAAGGTGTGGTAGGGGTCTTAAAAGAGGTAAAAAAGAAATTCCCGGACCTGGAAGTGATCGTAGGGAACATCGCCACGGGAGAGGCAGCCAAATACCTGGTAGAGGCGGGAGCTGATGCGGTTAAAGTAGGTATTGGCCCCGGATCTATTTGTACCACCAGGGTGGTGGCAGGAGTAGGTTTTCCGCAATTCTCAGCAGTGCTCGAGGTAGCTGCGGCCATTAAAGGCAGTGGGGTACCTGTAATTGCTGATGGAGGCATCCGCTATACGGGGGATATTCCAAAGGCGATTGCTGCAGGCGCCGATACGGTGATGTTAGGTTCGCTCCTGGCAGGAACCAAGGAATCTCCCGGGGAAACCATCATTTATGAAGGCCGAAAATTTAAGTCGTACCGGGGCATGGGTTCTGTAGAAGCCATGAAAGAGGGCAGTAAGGACCGTTATTTCCAGGATGTGGAAGACGATATTAAAAAGCTGGTTCCGGAGGGGATTGTAGGTCGGGTACCTTATAAGGGCGAATTATACGAGAGCATTCACCAGTTTGTAGGCGGTTTAAGAGCCGGTATGGGCTATTGTGGTGCCAAAGACATTGCGGCACTCCAAGACGGTGGCCGTTTTGTAAAGATCACCGCCAGTGGTATTAATGAGAGCCATCCGCATGATGTGACCATTACC
>JBFOMC010000356.1:0-7980 GCA_040830565.1 Flavobacteriaceae bacterium | reverse complement strand
GCCGGACCTAGCCACAAATCCCAATAAAGGTCCTGGGGTTTTTTAGAGGCATCCGGTTCAGGCATTGCATAACCCTGCGGCCAAACCGGTCTGTTGGTCCACACCTGGACTTTAGATATAGCTCCAATGGCATCGGAGTCTACCCATTTCTGTACCATGCCCAGGAGTGGGTTAGATCCTCCCTGGTTGCCCATCTGGCTTACTATTTTGTTGTTCCTCGCCATTTCAGTCAGAATTCTTGCCTCCCTAATATTGTGGGTCATCGGTTTTTGCACATACACATGAATGCCTCTTTCCATTGCAAATGCTGCCGCCGGCCCATGTACATGATCCGGGGTGGAAATAGTAACTGCATCTAGTCGTTCTTTCTCTAGCATCTCCCTGTAGTCATGGTACAATTTTGCTTTTGGAAACCTTTCTACAGAGCGTTTGGCAGAACCCGAAAAATCTACATCACACATGGCCACCACTTTTTCTCTCCCATCTACTGAGGCATTTGCAATATCGCTAGACCCTTTTCCTCCGGCCCCGATGGCAGCCAACCTCAAACGGTCACTGGGAGCCAGGTAGCCCGGGCCACCAAGGACGTGTCTTGGCACTATAAAAATTGAAGAGGCTATTGCTCCTTTTTTGATAAATGATCTACGGGAGTTATTGGCTTTTAAGGGTTGTGATTTTTTCATTGTGTGATTTAATTAGACAGTTGACTGAAGTATTAAAGTTAGGAAAAATCTGAGTGCTACATCCCATTTGAAATGCATCTTTATTGAATTGCCCCACCAACCTCCAGGCCGCTGGGTACTGCTTTGGGAATATCTTTATCAAAATCCTCTTCGTTTAGGGTATTAAGGAACGAAATAATCAACGACATATCCTGTACACTGAGCTGTAACTCTTTGATGAAGGGATCGAACTTATCAGGACTAACATTGGGGTTTCTACTCTTTCCATCTGAAATATCCTCATAAAACTCTAAAACTCTTCTCAAAGTTTTAAGACTGCCGTTATGCATGTACGGGGCCGTAAACCTGAGGTTCCTTAAAGAGGGAGTTCTAAACCCAAAACTGTCCTTAGTACCTAGGTCGGGGGAATTCAGCTTGCTGTTTTCCTGCACTCCCAATACATGGATTTTGTAGTCGGAGAACATTGGACCATTATGACAATTGATACACCCTACTTTTTTAAACAAGGCTAAGCCTTCTTTCTCCGAGGTAAGTAAGGCATCCTTATTGCCTCTCATATACTGGTCGAATCTGGAATTGGTGGTAACCAGGGTACGCTCAAATGAGGCAATGGCCTTCCCTAGATTTTCAACGGTGACGGCATCCTCCTCTTCGAAGGCCGCTTCAAAAAGCCGCTTATATTCAGGTATTTGCTTAAGACGTTCAACCACAATGTTCAGGATTTCATCTTCTTCAAAGTTTCGTCCTCTCATTTCCTCCAATGCTTTTATCGGCTCAAAAGCCTGTAATTCCAAGCTCTTGGTTCTCTCGTCCCAAAACATAGGTGCCAGTTCAGGGTCATATCTTCGGTTAGCATCTATTCCGTTAAATGCTGTATTGAGTACGGTTTGAGCGTTTCGTTTTACAAAGGGAATATCATTACCTCTATTGAACTTCCTTTTACTCCCCAGGCCCTTGGCATTTGTACCCATGGAAATATCAAGGAACTCCGCGTAACCATTTGAGGGGTGATGACAAGTTGCGCAGGCAATGTCTTTGTCGCCGGAAAGTATGGGATCAAAGAAAAGTAACTTCCCCAAAAGCTCTTTTTCCGGGGTTGAGGGATTGTCCTTTGGAGCAATAACCTTTTGAGGCAATGAAGTAATCCTTGTTATTACTTTTGGTTTTGAATCCGCTTTTTCCTTGGAAGCAGGATCACCACAGCTCGTATAGAGCGCCGGAAACAAAAACAAACAAATGAAGAAGCAATTTTTCTGCATGGACTATCAGCACAGCTAACCCTAAAAGTAACCAAAATACAGCCCTTATAAGGTGACATTAGTCAGTTTTTTCTAGTAGAGCAGACCCTAAAGATTCGGTTTCGGCAATTAGCTGTAGCTGATCAATTTAGCCGATGAAATTAGCGAGCCCTTAGAAAGGTGAAACTCTTGGGGTTAAATGCCCACCGGTTAGTATTTCCAGATAAGGAAATGTTAGTGTCGCTATGATTAAAGACATAGTTAGATGCCGTAGTTATTTCTTTAAATGCCGATGCCTTTTTAAGACTATCACGAGGCCCAAGGTATTCCGCAAAATAGGTGCCTTCCGGGTAGATTATCGCCGCGTTTTTTTCTTCCAATCCAGTGTTTATTAGGGTTCCAAAACCCCCTTTGGCATTGGCGACAGCGGCTATAAATTTCGTAGGTTGCCGTGGAGCTTGGCCGACATAGGCAAAAATGGCTTCTGATTTCCGGGATAAATTCATGTTCCCGATAAGTTTACCATAAGAGGCCTCCGCGTCAGAATTAATGTTTTCAAACACAATTACGGTACCAGCAGCTATGTTGTGGCCATCGTTATTCCAGATCAAAGTGCTTTCATCCATACCGAACCTTGTGCCATTCCACTCGGAGTCCGAAAAGAACAATGTCGTATTTGGCGGGATATCTACAAATGTAACTATGGCAAAGCCATCATTCAAATCGGCTTTAAGCGCAATAAATGAAATATCTCCTGTAGACCAAGCCATCCTCTTTGTGGTGAACTTGGCAAATAGTAAAATCACCAGTAGCACTAATGAGACAACTACAGAGAATCTTGATTGCATAGCATTCAGTATTTTGAAGCTAAGATATCAGGGCTGTTTTGCACAGAGATTAGCCCAGTATTACGATTGTTTAAAATTTCAGCGGTTTTGTGTTATCTTAAATTTAAGTGCAACAAAAATATGAGGGAGATCAAAGAAAAGTAGGTAAAAGTCTTAATGGGCAACAAAGTAGTTTTGGACCGTTCTCTAGATAAAAGCATACTAACAATCACTTAAAAATACGCCTACCGCAAGGCCACCTTCTGAAGTCTCCTTATACTTGGAATTCATATCCTTGGCAGTTTCCCACATCGTGTTTACCACCTTGTCTAAGGGGACCTTGGCATTTTCAGGCTTGGCCTCCAAAGCAAGTTCGGCGGCGTTGATTGCCTTGATAGCTCCCATGGAATTTCGTTCAATACAGGGTACTTGAACAAGACCTCCTATGGGGTCACAAGTTAGTCCGAGATGATGCTCCATAGCTATTTCGGCAGCAACTAAAACCTGTTCAGGAGTTCCTCCCAAAAGCTCGGTAAGGGCGGCGGCGGCCATTGCAGAAGAAACTCCGATTTCGGCCTGACATCCACCCATAGCTGCAGATATGGTAGCTCCTTTCTTAAAGATGCTGCCAATTTCGCCAGCTACTAACAAAAACCTTTTTATGTGTTCAAAGTCTGCCTGGTGATTTTCAATGACCATATAATACATAAGTACAGCCGGAATAACTCCGGCACTACCATTGGTAGGAGCTGTAACGACTCTTCCAAGAGAGGCGTTTACCTCATTCACTGCGAGCGCAAAACAACTTACCCATTTTAATATTTGCCGAAACTTTACTTCCGTACTTCTGATGGTCTGCAACCATTCATCGGGTTTTGAATAGGGGAGAGCGCCTTTTAAGTTGTTGTGCATATCATAAGCTCTTCTTTGCACCTGAAGTCCCCCTGGCAGAACTCCTTGAGTATGACAGCCTGTATACATACATTCCAGCATGGTATCCCAGATTCGATTTAGGTTACGGTCTATTTCAGAATCGGCACGCAGGGCGCGTTCATTTTCCAGGACAATTTCGGAAATCGATTTATTTTCTTCTTTACAGTATTTTAGGAGTTCGTCTCCCTTTTGAATTGGAAAAGGAAAGCTGTTGAAGCGGGCTTTTTTAAGTCGGGCATTTTTTCGTGTTTCTTCAACTACAAATCCCCCACCAATGGAATAATAGGTTTTTGTTTTTTTTGAGCCTGAATTGAGTTCTGCTTCGAATTTTAAGCCATTGGCATGAAAGGGAAGGAACTTTTTGTGGAAAACGAGCTGGGTTTGTGGATCAAATGGAAGTAACAGTTCACCACCAAAGGAGAGGGTCTTATCAGCATTTATTTTAGACACTATCCCATGAATATCATCTGCCGCAATGTATTCAGGATCTGTTCCTGAGAGCCCCAGCATTATGGCATAATCCGTTGCATGCCCTTTTCCGGTAAGCGATAGGGAACCATATACATGTGCCCTTATCCCTGTTACTTTCTCAAATTGCCGGGCTTCGCGTAATTCTTTTATAAATCTTTCTGCAGCCCGCCAGGGACCAAGAGTGTGTGAGCTAGAAGGTCCTACGCCTATCTTAAGCATATCAAAAACACTAATGCATTCAATATTACCGTCCATTTTTACAAACAAAATGCTAATGTACAAAGTTCAGAACTGGAGGGAGAGCGTTAAGAATTAAAAATTGAAAATGAAAAGTTGAAAATTGAAAGCTGAAGGTAGGGGGGAAAGCTATTGCCAGTTCCTTAGAGAATACCTGGACCTGCTAATATCGACATTTGTATTTGGAATGACATCCTGTCAGTTTTACACTGTTGGCATATTGTTTGTCATTAACATATCGATTTAAAAAACTGAATGCACTAATATAAAATATAAAAAATGAGCAAAATTATCGGAATAGACCTGGGAACAACCAACTCCTGTGTCTCAGTAATGGAAGGTAACGAGCCTGTGGTAATCCCAAATGCAGAAGGAAAACGCACAACGCCGTCCGTCATTGCATTCGTTGAAGGCGGAGAAATTAAGGTGGGAGATCCGGCAAAAAGACAAGCGGTTACCAATCCACATAAAACCATATATTCTATAAAGCGTTTTATGGGGAACAAATTCTCTGAATCTAAAAAGGAGGCAGATAGAGTTCCTTATAAAGTGGTAAAAGGAGATAATAACACCCCTAGGGTAGATATAGATGGCAGATTATATACTCCTCAAGAATTGTCCGCAATGATCTTGCAGAAGATGAAGAAAACCGCGGAAGATTATCTTGGGCAAACCGTATCCAGTGCAGTGATTACGGTTCCCGCTTATTTTAATGATGCGCAGCGTCAGGCCACAAAAGAAGCAGGAGAAATAGCTGGTCTTAAAGTAGAACGAATTATAAATGAGCCTACAGCCGCTTCCTTGGCCTACGGCCTTGATAAGAAGAGTGTAGATCAAAAAATTGTGGTTTTTGATTTTGGTGGAGGAACTCATGACGTTTCTATTCTGGAATTAGGTGACGGAGTTTTTGAAGTGTTATCTACGGATGGAGATACCCATTTGGGTGGGGACGATGTGGATCAAAAGATCATAGATTGGTTGGCTGAAGAGTTCAAGAAGGATGAAGGAATAGATCTTAGAGATGATGCTATGGCTTTACAGCGTTTAAGAGAAGCCGCGGAAAAAGCAAAGATCGAATTATCTTCCTCTGCTCAGACTGAGATTAACCTACCCTATGTAACTGCTACGGCTTCAGGTCCAAAACACTTGGTGCGCACGTTGTCCAGAGCAAAATTTGAACAATTGATTGCTGATTTGGTAAAACGTACTATTGAACCATGCGAAACAGCTCTAAAGGCAGCTGGTTTGTCTAAAAGCGATATTGACGAGATCATTTTAGTCGGAGGATCAACAAGAATTCCGGCAGTTCAGGATGCGGTTGAAAAATTCTTTGGAAAGAAACCTTCTAAGGGGGTAAATCCTGATGAGGTTGTGGCCGTTGGTGCTGCAATTCAAGGTGGGGTACTTACCGGAGATGTAAAAGATGTTTTACTGTTAGATGTTACTCCGTTATCTCTTGGTATTGAAACCATGGGTGGCGTAATGACCAAGCTCATAGACGCCAATACGACGATCCCAACTAAGAAGTCTCAGGTGTTTTCTACGGCTGCAGATAATCAGCCTTCAGTAGAGATTCATGTGTTACAGGGCGAAAGGCCGATGGCGACAGATAATAAAACTATCGGACGTTTCCATTTAGATGGAATTCCACCCGCTCCAAGAGGGACACCTCAGATTGAAGTGACCTTTGATATTGATGCTAACGGTATTATTAAAGTATCGGCCACAGATAAGGCTACAAATAAAACACAAGATATCAGGATAGAGGCTTCTTCCGGACTTACGGAGGAGGAAATCGAGAAAATGAAAGCAGAAGCCGAAGCCAATGCTGAGGCAGATAAAAAAGCGAAAGAGACTGCCGATAAGTTGAATGAGGCAGATGCCATGATCTTCCAGACAGAAAAACAACTTTCTGAATTTGGAGATAAATTATCCGAGGATAAGAAAAAGCCTATTGAAGAGGCTTTAGCAGAACTTAAAACGGCTTATGAAACCAAGGATCTTTCGGTTATCGAACCTGCTTTAGAGAAGATAAATGAAGCCTGGAAGGTAGCATCCGAAGAGATGTACAAAGCCCAGGCTGAAGCTCAACAGGCTGGTCCTTCTACCAACGGAGAGGACACTGCTTCGGGAGGTGATGCCAAAGAAGGAGATAATGTTGAAGATGTTGATTTTGAAGAGGTGAAATAATAGCAAACACCACATAGATCAAAAACCCGCCCGATTTTTAGAATCAGGCGGGTTTTTTTATTCCAATTCGGCACGCAATTTGTTTTAGGTTGTTACGTTATAGTTTAATTTTGCCTATATGAAAAAAAACTACCTCTCTCATATACTACTTGCTTATATAACTGCATTCTTGGGGATGGTGTCAGCAACTTCGTATTCTCAGGAACCGGAGGTATTTACAATTAAGGATTTTGATCTGCTCGGAAAGGTTAAATCGTGTGAGGTAATTACGGATTATGGCAAGGAGTATTTCGAATTCAATGAGAAGGGCCTTCTAATAAAGACAATTACCCGCTATAACGAGAAGGATTATGATATCACCTACTATAAATTTCAAGGGACTGATTTATCTGAGAGAAGAAATGAGGTTTACAGAGATGGTGTCTTTGACCGAAACACCTCAATAGCTCATGTATATGCGGTAGACACTATAGGAAAAAAAAGAATCACTGAGAAGATCATCTCATACAATGAAGAATTTTTAGATGAGTATGAATATCTCTATGATATTGATGATAGGTTGGTAAAGATCACCAGATCTAATAATGAAGGACTAGACGAAACTCTGGTAGAATATACGGCATATAAAGATGAGAGTACGGTTAGTCATTACCTCAACGGGGCGATTCAGAAGTCGGTTAGAACCTCAACAAAAAAGAAGAAGAATGGAGAAACGGAGCGAATAGAGCTCATCAAGGAATTTTTGGAGGGGACTCCAAATAAGGCCACTGAAAATGTGTATGACAAGGAAGGCTACCTAATTTCCAGGCAAAGTTTTGCCTATGACCTGAAGCAAAAATCGTTCTCCCCGACCAAAACTACCACCTATACCTATGACACTCGTGGGATGTTAATTGCACAGTTTGAAAAGGAAAAAGAAACGCTTGAGGAAAAGGAGTTTATCTACCAATTCGATAATGGAGAAACGGGGAACTGGGTAAAGAAAATAATAACTCCTGAAAACTCCTTTATTACCAGAAAAATTGAATACTATCCCGAAGAAGCAGTTGAAATTGATGAATAAGGTTTTGTACTCATTTAAGCTCTAACAAATCCCATAAATTACCATAAAGATCCTCAAAAACCGCCACCGTTCCATAGGCTTCATTCCTGGGTGTTTCCTTAAACCTGACCCCCTTGTCCTTCATGGAATTATAACTGCTCCAAAAGTCATCTGTCTGTAGAAATAAGAACACCCGCCCCCCGCTTTGGTTACCAATTGCGGCTTCTTGTTTGTCTCCATCAGCCTTGGCCAGAAGAAGCGCGAAGCTTCCGTCATGTGGTCCGACTCTTACCCAACGTTTGCTCGCTGTAAGTTTGGTATCTTCTAAAAGTTTAAATCCGAGTTTTTCGGTATAGAAG
>JBFOMC010000355.1:0-32429 GCA_040830565.1 Flavobacteriaceae bacterium | reverse complement strand
GCCTGGATTCCGCTTACCTCTTTGGAGCAGTTAGATGAAATAGAGCTAAAATCTAAGGAGAAACCTCAATTAATATTTAAACATTCTACCAGTTGCGGAATTAGCAATATGGTATTGAGAATGTTTAGGGAAAGCTATCCTTTGGAGACGGAAACCGCAGATGTTTACTACCTGGATCTACACCAGAACAGGCCGGTATCGAATGAGGTTGCGGCTAAATTTGGCGTGTATCATCAATCCCCTCAACTCATAATTATTAAAGACCAACAAGTGGTGGGTCATAGTTCTCATGGGGCCATAACGGAAATGGAACTCAATGAGTATATATAAAAAATCCCGACCAAGAGTCGGGATTTTTCTTTATGCTTAGTTGAACTTATGCCTGATAATAATATTTTTCAGTCGGGCCTTTAAATCCTCCCCAGCATCATAGACCATCTGCTCGTTGGTAGGAAAGGGCACAGCAGCTAAATTCAACAGGGATACCAAATTGTTATCCAAAGCCCTCTTATCACCATCATAATTAGCATAGATATGCTGAAAGATAAACTCACTAGATAGGGGATAAGAATTTACAGGCTGTTTTGTTCTTAAGTCAATATACTGCACATTACCTACCACCTGGGCGGCTTTGTGTTGGGTAAATTGATAGAAATTGCAACGTACGGTCTTTAACCTGTCTACTTTTATCTCGTTACCAAGGCTGTCTTTAACCAGATTACCGTTCTCGTCTTCCAGATATTCATAGCCGTCTTTTATTTGCTTCTCCTTGATGATCTGCTTTTCGCTCACTTGCTCCGGAGAAATACTAATATTTCTGAAAGCAACCTGCATCTCATAGTCATAGTCAACCTCTTTCAAAGGATTGGCATGGTATTCTGTCCAAAGATCATCTAAACCAAATGTATTAAAGTTCAGAAGTTCCTCTTCCAGGCGAGCAGGCACTATTTGATCTGTCTCATTCACCATATTCACTTTAACATAGTCTAAGCCCTTGGTGTAGGCCAGATCCATTTTTTGCTTGGAGTCACTGTAGCCTGGATTGATCTGCTCAAGATATGTGAAATCATCATAGGCTCTCCTGTAATCAAACTTGTTAGCGGCATTGGCTAATAAGTTGGAGGCATTTCCATACAGATATTCCGAAAGGTCTATTTTAGATGCAATGATCTGTTCATCGTAATTGTTGAACGCAAAACTTGCATACCTGTTTTCATCATAGATCTGCAGGGGAAGCAAAGGTCTAATGCGCTCCTGAATCTGTCGTAAGTTCCTGTAAGAATTGTAAATGGCTTCAAAGTTAGCCGGATTACCATCTCTTTTGAGAAACTCGATATTTTGCAATTCGCGATCCGTATTTTTTGCAAATGCTTCCTCTAACATAAGAATATAAGGCTGATGACTTTTTTTGGTCTTATTATCCGAAATGTTACGTAAGGCATTGTTAATGGCATTGCTGTAATTACCGGTGTTGATTGCCTCCTGAGTTTTTTTAACCCCTCCGCAAGCGATCAAAAAAACCAAAACTGTGGTGTAAAGTAATACTTTCTTCATGACGTTGATTTTTATGGTTTTGTAAGCTAAATCCAATAGCTGTGCCAAAACCGGCCAAAAACATAACGCAAAACGACAATCTATCGTATATGTTCGATGAAATCCCTAAAAAGAAGTGATTTTGGATTCCTTTAAGACTAGAAGGCTGGAAGTAATTTTGTACTTACTTCACCGAAGCCGATCCTAATTCCGTCCTTTTCGCAATATCCCCGCATGGTAACGGTGTCATGGTCCTGTATAGAGGTTCTTTGTTCTCCATTGTTGAGCGATACAGGTTTTGTTCCTTGCCAGGCGAGTTCGAGCATGGATCCATAGGAATCAGGTGTGGAGCCAGATATGGTACCACTTCCCATCATATCTCCGCTATTCACCTTGCATCCGTTTACAGTATGATGCGCCAACTGTTGTGCCATAGTCCAATACATATACCTAAAATTAGACTTGGTTACAGTGGTCGGGCTTCCGTTTTCCGGGCTAATAGCTACCTCGAGCTGAATGTCATAGCTCTTCTCTCCCTTTTGCTGAAGATAGGGAAGGGGTTCAGGGTCTTGTTTAGGACTAGGTACTTTAAAGGGTGCCAGGGCATCTAAGGTAACGATCCATGGAGAAATTGAAGAGGCGAAGTTTTTGGCTAAAAAAGGCCCGAGGGGCACATACTCCCATCTTTGCAGATCTCTCGCGCTCCAGTCGTTGAACAGTACCAGGCCGAAAATATAGTCTTCGGCCTCTTCAACTGGGATGGCTTCCCCCATAATGTTAGCATCGGTGGTTATAAAGGCCATTTCCAATTCAAAGTCGACCATTTTAGAGGGGCCAAAAACCGGATTTTGTTCCCCTTTTGGTAAAGTTTGCCCGTATGGCCTGCGTATAGGGGTTCCGCTGGGAATGATCGTGGAACTTCTGCCATGGTAGCCTACCGGAATATGCAACCAGTTTGGTAAAAGAGCGTTCTCAGGATCCCGGAACATTTTTCCAATATTTGTGGCGTGCTCCTTACTGGAATAGAAATCTGTATAGTCCCCTATTTGCACAGGTAACTGCATTTCAATTTCGTCTAGAGTAAACAACACAATTTTTTTATGCTCCTCATTATTTTGTAGCTCGCTATTCTGGCTATCGAAAATTTCGGCAATCCTATTCCTTACCAGTCTCCATGTTTTTTTTCCATCAGAGATGAAATCGTTTAAACTATCCTGAAGAAAAATATCGTCGGTCAGTGGAATATCCTTAAAATAACCTAACTGATGCAAAGCGCCAAGATCAATGGCATGATCCCCAATTCTGGTTCCTATGGTAATAATATCCTCCCGCGTTAGGAAGACTCCGAAGGGGATGTTTTGTATTGGAAAATCAGATAATGGAGGAACCGGAATCCAGGAAGATTTTGCGGCATCGGCAGATTTTATGGGCATAGTAGTGTTGTTAATTTTCGTTTGATAAATTCCTGATCAAATATATTATTTTCTTCTAATTAAAGGTGTTCAATTTGTACTTTTACGCTTCATTTAACAGAATAGAAATACTATGCAACGCGACCAGGAAATTTTTGATCTTATTGCCGAAGAAAAAGACCGCCAGATCAACGGTTTGGAACTCATTGCTTCGGAGAATTTTACAAGTCCGGCTGTTATGGAGGCCGCCGGATCTGTGCTCACCAATAAATATGCTGAAGGATATCCTGGTAAAAGATACTATGGGGGTTGCGAAGTGGTTGATAAAGTTGAACAGCTGGCCATAGATAGAGCCAAAACACTTTTTGGTGCCGCCTACGCCAATGTACAACCGCACTCAGGATCTCAGGCCAATGCCGCGGTGTACCATGCCTGCCTTAACCCGGGAGATACGGTATTGGGCTTTGATCTTTCTCATGGAGGGCATCTTACGCATGGTTCGCCCGTGAATTTTTCGGGAAAACTGTATAAGCCAGTTTTCTATGGGGTAGATGAGGCTACGGGCACACTTAATTATGATAGAATACAAGAGATAGCTACAAAAGAGCAACCGAAATTGATCATCGCCGGAGCATCCGCCTATTCCCGTGACATGGATTTTAAAAGGTTTCGGAAAATAGCCGATAGCGTTGGTGCCATTTTGCTGGCAGACGTAGCACATCCTGCCGGATTAATTGCCAAAGGCATATTAAATGATCCCATTCCGCATTGCCATATCGTAACAACTACAACGCACAAGACCTTAAGAGGGCCAAGAGGCGGTATGATTATGATGGGGAAAGATTTTGAGAATCCTTTCGGAGTCAGATTAAAGAAAGGCAAGTTGAGAATGATGTCTGCCTTGCTAGACCTGGCTGTTTTTCCGGGGAATCAAGGAGGCCCTTTGGAGCACATCATAGCGGCCAAGGCGATTGCTTTTGGCGAGGCTTTGACCGATGATTTCTTAACCTATCAAATACAGGTGAAGAAAAACGCGGCGGCCATGGCCGAGGCCTTCGTGGCCAAGGGCTATAAGATCATTTCAGGAGGTACCGATAACCACATGATGCTTATAGATCTCAGAAACAAGAACATTACCGGAAAAGATGCCGAGAAGGCGCTTGTACTTGCAGATATCACAGCAAATAAAAACATGGTGCCTTTTGATGATAAATCCCCATTTGTAACCTCCGGTATACGATTGGGGACTGCAGCTATTACTACAAGGGGATTAACCGAAGATCAAATGTCTGTAATTGTCGATTATATTGACGAGGTGTTGTCTAATCCTGAGGATGAGATGGTAATACAAAGCGTGAAGAAACAGGTAAACGAATTAATGAGCGGGAGACCGTTATTTAAGATGTAGCATTGCCGTAAATGGAAAACCAATAGCCCTATTTATTGGTTTTCCATTATAAAATCAGTGATTAAGCATATACAAGTCGCCTGAAATAATAGATTTGTTGCTAAGATCATAGATTACGGCATCCTCTTCAGAATCAAAGTATAATCCCCAGAAAGCAAAATAATCTGTTCTGCTGTTATTTCCGGATTTTATATTTGAAAGCTTACTGTCATTTTCCCAAAGGTCCTCCTCAAAAACGGGGATATAGATTTCGTAAGGTGCTTCTGTCAGACCTTTGGTTAGATGTACATAATTCTCGGCTATGGCATTCACGATATCTCCTAGTTGTTCCTGAATGCTCTGGGGGTAAATTTTCTTGAGAATTATGGAAGAATCTTTGAGGAAGATAGAAAGTTCCTCAACGTCAATGGGTTGTGTATTTAATTGCTGCAGTGCTGTAAGTGCTTTGGAAAAAGAGGTTGTTGTTAAACAACCAACATTTGAAATTATTTCTCCCCACGTGCCTTTTTGGGAGTGGAAGAGTACTTCAACCAACTCAATATTGCAATCCATTTCAATAACCAGATTGCCTATATTTTTATCAGGGGAACAGTTGCATATAGTAACCTCGGCAAAATAATCCTTTTCCAGGCTTCGCTTAAACGCATCTAACCCGTTCAGCTGCGGGTTGTTATCTAGTTGCAGTTTAAGGTTGTTTTTAAAATTGTCTAAATGTATTGACATCAGCACCTCAGAATTTATGTATAGACCCTAATCAAAATTAACGTTAAAAGATTATAGAGGACTATATAAAAACCATAGAATAATTATGGTTTTTATTTCTTTTTTCTAAGGTTTCGGTTTTAAAAAAATATGGTTTTGGTACTATGAAAAAGGCTCGGGGGGTTAGATTGCTAGATAAAGCCTCTGTTTCTTGATTCAGTAATAAGTGCCTGATCGTTCTGTTTTTCTACCCCAAAAAGGACTTTGAGGTGTCTTTTCCTATTTTCTATTCCGGGAAGGGAGAGGGAGATATGATTTACCATATCCTTTGTTTTAGTGCCAATAGACAGGTAATACAAGATTTTTTTATCGTTGTCATCAAGGTTAATATCATTAGCCATTTTTTTCCTAATGGCCATCAACGCCTTCTGAGTGTAATAGGGGGGATTTGAGGTTACTGTGCGCACCATGGCCTGAAGCGACATTTGATCTATTTCAGATTTCACCATATAACCCTCGGGGTCTACAGATTTAAGAATGCTGTTGATACGGTAATTGTCGCTAAAGGAAGACATGAATACAATTTTGGAAGAAGGGGAAACCTCTCTGGCAAAAATTCCCAGCTCTTCTCCGCTTTTCGGGGGAGCCTCGTTGTTTTGCGATAATTGAATGTCTAATAAAATAATATCATAAGGAATAGACTTGGCCGCATCACTAATTTTTTGCTTGGCGCTGTCAAAAGATTTTGCGGTTTCCATCTTTACCTTAAAATCCTGAAATTCTGTATCCTCAAGAATGAATTTATACCCCAGGGTGGTCATTTCATGATCGTCAACTGCTAATATCTTAATTGTATCCATGCTTACTAAACCTTACGTAATAAACCTTCGCTTTCTGCACTTAAGTGTTGTGGGGTAGAGGAATACGCTATGGGTATCCGCACTAAAACTTCTGTGCCTTCGCCCTGAGCGCTTTTTACCTCCCAGCTTCCGTCAATTTTCTCTACCCGAGAACTAATATTTTTGTGCCCAATGCCCTTCTTACCTTTTTTGGTATCGAATCCTTTTCCGTCATCCTTTAGGAGCACCAGAAGGGTATTTCCGTCGGTCTTAAAGTCTAACGAAATGTGCTTGGCCTGGGCGTGTTTAACACAATTGGTTAGAGATTCCTGAATAATTCTATGCAGATTTATTTTAATCTCAGCGCTCAAATCATCCCATTCAATATCTTCATCGTAGGTGAAGCTGTGTTCCAGTGAAGCACTGTCTCCAACAGCTTGTAAAAGCTCCTGAATGGAGATAATAAAGTTATGAAATTTTTGGTAAGCTGCGTCGCTTAATTCGTGCGAAATAGTGCGAATTTCTTCCTGCACCTCCTGTAGCTTTTCTATGGCTTTTGAACGCATCGCTATGGCCTCTTCGTCAGATTTTTGGTTGAGTCCTACCAGGATCATACGCGCACCGTTCATTTCACCAAGGACGCCGTCATGAAGTTCTTCGGAGATCCGTTTTTGCTCAGATTGTTTCCCTTCTTCCACCTTTTGTTTTTGGGAGAGCATCAGGCTAAAGATCTCGTTGTTTGCTTCTTGTTGCTGCTGTTGAAATTTCAGCTTTTGGTTCTTAACGCGTTGAGAGATGATAACAAATATCGCAATGGCCAATAAGAGGAGGCCTACGGCTATGCCAATCCAGAGCTGTCTTTGTCTGGCAAGCAGGGCGTTCTGGGCTTCCACCTCTTCGGTCTCAAATTGTATACGAGCGAATTTATCTCTAATCTGTCGTTCGGTCTGTTGTAGGCCGTTTGACAAGGAAATATATTGCTGAGCATATTCACCCGCATTTTTTGAGTCAACTTGGGTAAGAAGATCAAGGGCATCCAAAAGCCTCTCATTATTACTACTAGCTATAGCTGAAGTTCTTGATTTTTGAGCATAATAGTCAGCCTTCGAAGTATCGTTTTGAGCTAAATAAAATTTCGCAAGGCTGTAGTAACTTCCAGCGGTTCCGGCAATATCATCTTCAGTACTTCTAATCTCTAGAGCCTCTTTTAGCTGTGACTCAACTTTGGCATTATCTCCTAAAGCCAATCTATTATTGGCTAAGTTGTTAAGAGCGCGGGCATAAAGTCTTGGCCGATCATAGTAAAGACTATCGTATTCTAATACTTTTTCAAAATAAGAAACAGCTTGATTGTGTTCTCCCATTTCCTGATAGACAACACCTAAATTATTATATGCCTGTATTTGTAATGAACCTTTTTTATTCAGCTTATTTAGATAATCATTGGCTGATTCGTATTGTTCTAGGGCTCTATCATACTCTTTTAGATCCTTAGCCAAAACACCAAGAAGATTATAACAATGATATAACTGAAGATTTTCATTTAGTGGTTTTAATAGTTGGATAGCTTTAATGATAGTGGCTTCACAAGCACTATAATCTTTTACTTGATATTGTACCTGACCTACAGAATAAAGTGTCCTGCCAGCCCTAGATTGGTCGCCTATTTCATTATATATTTTGTGGGCCGTGCTATAATGAAAATAAGCACTATCTTTTACATCTTGATTGTCCAAGAAAGTGCCCAGATCCCAATGCGTGAGGGCAATTTTATTTGAATCTTTTAATCGGATGGCTAGAGTCTTGGTTTGCTCATTTGTATTTCTAAATGCTAATGAATCATTAAGTCTTAGAAATGACCACTGTATCCTTCCTAAATACTGAAGTTTGATGGAGTCATTTATTGCTTCGTTGGAGAGATGAAGTGCTCTTTCTAAAAACAAAAGTCTATTCTGAACGGAATTCTTTTTATTTCTTCCAGCCTCAACCAATAGCATTACACTATCGGTTTCTACTTTATTAGAAACATCTTCACTGCCGTCTATTTCTCTCTTGCACGCAAAACTCAGGGTAATGAAAACACCAATAAAAAAGAGGAATATGATTCCCTGAAATGTGGCGTTCTTGCTATGTTTTTTCATTAAATACAAGATAGAAAAAAAGCCTTAAATACTCTATTTAAGGCTTTAGTATGATGGTAATTCGTGTTTCTAATTATTTCCGCCGCTTCCGCCTTGAGTTACTTCATCATCATCACTTGCATCTATATCAATAGTATCATAAAGGGCATCTGTCTCTGCCACGCTGGTTTCTGGTTCGCAAGAAAATAATCCAATACTTAATACTGCAACTGCCAATACGCTTAATACTTTCTTCATCTTAAATGTTTTTAGGGGTTTAGTAAATTTGATTTTTCAATCGGTTAGCAATACAGCTAAGCTATAAAGCCCCGAAAGCTATAAGGGTCTTAAAAAGAAAGTTTTAGTGAATGGCCCGTTTTTGAAGGTAAGTGGACCAATTCTGTGAGAATTACTTTAATTAAGTGTAGAAATGGTGTTTTTTGAGAGGATCTTTTTTACCCCATCGATATTCTCTCTGTAGGATTTAGAGAAAGGCAACTGTGTTTTTCCTGATTTAAGGGCACAGATAGATTTCCCATAATTGATCCTGGAGACATAATTCACGTTTAAGATGTAACTCTGGTGAATTCTGATAAAATTTTCAGGAAGCTGATTTTCAAAGGTCTTTAATGTTTTGAAAGCGCTAATGGTACGCCCGTCTTTCATGATAAAATCGGTAGCATTATTATCTGCCTTCAAGTATAAAATATCATCGGTATCCAGGTAGTGAAAATCCTTATAAGATTTTAAACATAAAGTCTGTGGAGTAGACTCCTTAGGCATTTTTTTTCGTAGACGCAGGATCGTCTTTCTGATATCAAACTCGCTATACGGAACTAGCCAATAGTCGAAAAAATCGTTCTTTAAGGCATCATAAGCGTACTGCTTGCTAGAGGAGATGCCAATGATCACAGGCAGCTCTTTAACATATTGATGCAACTCCTTGACCATATGAAAATACTCGAAGGCATTTCCACTTAAATTAACAAAGACAATATCGGGCAGATGTTTAAGGATGGCATTAAGACCGTCGCTACTGTTATTGGCTTCACCAACACATACAAAATCCCCGTAATCCTCCAGATATAGCTGCAATTGCAGATTGGAGGTGGCGTCGGAATCTATTATGGTGTAGGTGTAATCCATTGCCATTTTATTTGGCTACAAATTAGTCATACAAAATGAGAAAGTATTATATATTAACCATAGAAAAACTAAGGTTTTCGTTGTAAATCACTGTAAGCGAGGGTTTTTGGAAGAAAAATCTCTCAGACCCCCCGATGAGCGGTCATTTTATTCGTCCAACGGGGACTGATAGGCCCCAATATCAGGGGCTTGAGTCCTGTCCTGGCCTCGAATGTCTAAGGGAACCAACTGGGCTGAAGGCAGATCTGCCTTCCCAATAGCAAAGGAAGTGTTACCAATACTGAAGTCGTTTTCCGAGGTATTGGTGAAATCCGGCATTTCATTAAGGAAAACGGCCGTATAGAAGTTTGTATTTTCAAAGTCGTACAAGGGGTTGTCCGCAAATTGGCCATTGTTGTCACGAAACCTAAGCATGCAGTTGGTAAAAGAAAAATTAAAGGGATCGGTCTCTGAAGTACTTAAGAATACCTCGGCAGACATATTACCATCTACAATACAGTTGATAAAATCAGCCCTGACCAGGTCTGCGGTTCGGGTAAAATCATTGCCGTCGGTTTCAAAATTGGTGAGTTCCAGGGCCGAACCACTTCTAAAGCCATTACTCCAATAATTGGATATAGTAGAATGTACAAAGGAATAGCTTCCGCCCAAGGTGCATCTTAAGGAAGCGTTTCCTGCACTCCCAAGCACAGTATTTTCGGCTACTATTTCTGCTTCTCTTGCCCATAAGTTTATGGTTGCGCTGTTATGTATCTGAACATTCCTAAGGGTGAGGGTAGGAGTGCTGCTTGTAGAAATACCCTCGACAAGCATTCCCAGAGTGGCATTTTTTATGGTGAGGTATTCTATGGCATTGTCTACACTTCCGGGAGCAAGCCATATGGTACCCCATTGTCCGGCTACATTAGCCAGGGCGGTCTCTAGCCTATCGCCTTCAAAGATCACTTCGTTCTCCAGAGCCTCTGGGTCCGTACTCAACATCCCGTTGATTCTTAGCGAGGCATCCTGGCCTACAAGGATCCCGGAATCCTTGTGAAAATGTACACGGGTGCCGGCCTCTATACTCAAAATTTTTCCTGCATCTACGGCTGCATACCCATATATTACATAGGGCTTTTCATTTGTAAATTGCAACTGATCATCCTCAAGAATAAACCCTTCTATTCTAATTTCATTACCTTCTTCATCCAGCCCTAGTAACAAGGTTTCTTTACTTCCATCTGCCAGTTGAGAGGGATAAAGGAATACCGCGTCTTTTATAAGGGTTACCAAGGGCACTTCTTGCAAATTACTGCCCTGGTCGAACTGAATGACATCCGTATACAGGAACTCATTTTGGTTGGTAGGAGTCACATCGAAGGTAGTCTCAACAAAAATGAACATGCTGTCCTTGGCTAAAATGGGAATGTCCCTAAATTCCTTGCCGGCCAGGCCATCCACATTAAGTCGGTAACTGCTGTTTTGCCCCTGACCCAGGGTAATTTCAGGGATGAGGATATCATCATTACTTCTGTTATATACCTTTAAGGTGTAGGTACTGCTTCCTATATTACTGAACACCGTATCAAGGAAGACCGTGTCTTTGGAAAATTGGAGTTGCCCGCTACTAGGACCATATTCAAAGTCCTTCCGACAAGAGCTCCCGAAAATAATCAGCAAGAAGATGGGTACAAGGCAGAGGTAGTAGCGCATAATTTTCTAACTCTGCTTATCATCAAATATTGCACTAATTTCCTCGGAAATTCGCATTGGCCGAAAAGTTTTGGGATGAAGCAAACACCAGGAGGTGATAGATTCTAGTAGTAACTCTGCTGTGTTTGCATTACGTATTTCTACCACCCGTATTGAGGTTGCTCCCTTGGTGTCTTTAATATAGGTTTTGAGTTCTAGCACATCTCCTAACACGGCAGCTCCCTTGTAAGTGATATTGTGATTTTGAACTACCCAGATGACTTCCCTCGCCATTTGAGCAGATACAGCGCTTTGCCAATGTTCTTTAGAAATATCCTGTATCCACTGCACGTAGCGAACATTGTTCACATGTTGTAGTTCGTCCAGATCTTCCTCTTGTACCGTAATGCTTTTGAGGTAGGCCTTCATTATTCCTTTTTCATGATACGCACTTCAAAAAGTTTGTCCCAGTATTTTCCGGTAACGAAAAAGGTCTTTCTTTTTGGATGGTAGGCGACACCATTAAGTACCGCATCGGTGTTATCCGGTTTTTGGGTCTTATTTTTCAGACCGCCAAAATTAATAACGCCTTCAATGGCACCGGTTTTGGCATCAATGATCATCATGCTTTCTTTTTGCCAGACATTCGCATAAATTTTGCCATCGACATATTCCAACTCGTTGGCCATATTAAAAATGGACTTATTGGTAACCGTCTGTATGTAATCTTCTTCCACGAGTGTTTCGGGATTTAGAAGCCAAATCTTTTCTGTCCCGTCGCTCTTAAAAAGGCGCTCACCATTGTTACAAAGGCCCCAACCTTCTTTACTTTTTCCATATTGAAAGCTGCCAGTCTTTTTAAAGTTTTGAATATCATATACAAAGCCAATATTACTTTGCCAGGTTAGCTGATAGATCTTATCATCGAGGATGGTTATTCCCTCCCCGAAAAAGGTATTTTCCAGATCTATTTTTTCTAACACTTCTCCGGTGGAATACTTTATTTTTCTCAAGGAAGATTTTCCTTTTTTTCCAGTTCCTTCATATAAGGTATCATTATGGAATTCCAACCCTTGGGTATAGGCGTCCATATCGTGAGGAAATTCGTTGATAATCTCATAGGTATAAACCACGGGAGCACTACTGGCTAATACCTTGATCTTTTTAGAGATGGTCACCGAAGTACCTTCATAGTCGATCTCCGCATTCAATACCTTATTTCCCAATTTGGTGACGTCCAGATTAATCTTGTTGTCATTTACGGTCAAGGGCTTTCCATCAATAGAATAGCTCACATTTTCTATGCTCTTTTCGGCCTTGTTATTAATCGTTACAGGGACGGCCTGGTTTACCTGAAAATTCTTTTTATTACCATCCAGTTTAATGCTAAACAACTTGCTGGGATCTTTTTCGCCTCCGCAGGCTAATGCAAAAAGAAGTATGCTGCTATATGCGATAAATTTGAGGGAATTCATAGAGTTTAAACACTTTTAAAAGCAAGGTAGTTGAATAATTTAAGAATGTAAAATATTGGTTCGAAATTAAAAGGGTTGTATATTTGCAGTTGGCAAGTCCTACACGACCAGCTCCTGCAGAATCCCCCAGGGTGGGAACGCAGCAAGGGTATGCGGTTGTAGCGGTGCGATGTAGGTAGCTTGCCTTTTTTTGTACCCAAAAGTGTCGTTTGGTTTCAATTTTGGCTTCCCGAATCTAGACAAATACGGGTTTTAAGATCAACGGAAAACAGATTTCCATTCTCACAGTTTTATTTGTTTATTTGTGCTACTATGAAGCATAAGGTTGTTTTGATCACCGGAGGGTCTTCAGGGATAGGAAAGTCTATAGGCGTATTTCTCAAAACCAAGGGATATGTGGTCTATGGTTCTACCAGGAACAAAGAAAAGTACCCGGATTTTAATGCTTTTGACCTTCTTCAGCTGGATGTGAGAGATCCGGAATCCCTTTCAGCGGCCGTTAAGAAAGTCCTGGACCGGGAAGGTAGGATAGACGTACTGATCAACAATGCAGGAATTGGGATTACCGGACCTATAGAGGAGACGCCTCACGAAGAAATTGTAAAAGCCTTTGAAACTAATTTTCACGGCCCTATACATGCGATCAAAGCGGTGCTGCCTCAGATGAGAAAACAAAAATCTGGCCTCATCATTAATATCACCTCCATTGCCGGTTATATGGGCTTGCCTTACAGGGGCATCTATTCTTCAGCAAAAGGGGCCCTGGAATTGATGACTGAGGCACTGAGAATGGAGACCAAAACCTTTGGGATACAGATTACCAATCTTGCTCCGGGAGATTTTGCTACCAACATAGCTGCTGGCCGCTATCACGCCCCGATAGTAGAGGGATCTCCTTATAAAGAGGCTTATGGAAATACTTTGAAGATGATTAACGAAGATGTAGAACAGGCGCATGATCCTCAACAAGTAGCCAGGAAGGTATTAAAGATCATTCAGACGAAACATCCCAAAGTACATTATAGGGTAGGGGCGCCCATGCAGAAGTTTTCCCTGGTTCTGAAGAAAGTACTGCCCGATAAAGTATATGAGAGGCTCCTTTTAAAACATTATAAGTTGTAATTTCGCAAACAGATAAAAACACAATAAAGAAACGCTCATAAAAACCAATAAAAGCATATGAAATTTTTTATAGACACTGCCAATTTAGATCAGATAAAAGAGGCCCAGGAACTCGGTGTTTTAGATGGGGTAACTACCAACCCTTCTTTGATGGCAAAAGAAGGAATAAGTGGTCGTAACAATATTTTAAAGCATTATGTCGACATCTGTAATATTGTTGATGGGGATGTCTCTGCAGAAGTGATCTCTACAGATTTTGAAGGGATGATCAAGGAAGGGGAAGAGCTGGCAGACCTACATGAACAAATTGTGGTGAAGGTGCCTATGATCCGCGATGGAGTAAAAGCTTTGAAATACTTTTCGGATAAGGGGATCAAAACCAATTGCACCCTCGTCTTTTCTCCTGGCCAGGCGCTTTTAGCGGCCAAGGCAGGTGCCAATTACGTTTCTCCCTTTCTGGGTAGGTTAGATGATATTTCTACTGACGGATTGAATCTTATAGCCGAGATAAGGTTAATCTACGATAACTATGCTTTTGAGACAGAAATTCTAGCGGCCTCCATCAGGCACACCATGCACGTAATAGACTGTGCCAAATTAGGAGCTGATGTAATGACAGGGCCTTTGTCTTCTATTGACGGTCTATTAAGACACCCTTTGACCGATATTGGTTTAGAGAAGTTTCTGGCCGATTACAAAAAAGGCAATTAAGCACAGGACGAATCAAAAAAAGAAACCCGGAATTTCTTAGGAAATTCCGGGTTTTGTCTTTTAATGTGAATGTGTTAGAAAGATGAATAAACGTTGGCAAAGGCATCTACAATGATTCCGTTTTTCGCAATAATACTCTTGTTAGCATCGTAGACGATAAGGGTATGTGCAGCCTCTTCAAAATTTTCTGTCCAGAATTGTTCGCTTTTCTTCAAATTGTTGATTTCAATAATCGACTTCCATCGCTGTTGATCGGTTCTCATATTGATTCCGATAAAAGTGTATTCCGGATGTTTCTTTTTGAGTTTTTGAATGCGCTTGGTAATATGCTTAAAATGTTCAACTTCTGAACCTGACCAAAAATAGAAAACGGCGTTCTTATCTTTTGCGATCTCTCTGATAGATACCTTCTCGTCTTCCGTATTGTAGACCATTAGGTCTGGTAACTCCTTATCAGGTTGAATTCTTTTAATGCCTTCATAGAGATTGGTGATCTCCTCCATATGTTTATTGCTTCCGGAGAGACTCTTGAATTCGTCTATAAAATCCTGAATGTTCTCTTCACAATCTGGCTTTAATAAATATTTAATTGCGAAATGTCTGAATAAGTTATCTCTAAGCTCGCTCTGCTTTACAAGACTATCTGTTAATTTTAGCTTGTGCCTGTTGTAGTGTAATTGATTTGATGCAAGGTCTAAACCGTCTCCACAATCTTTCTTACATGTCATATAGGCCAGATTCCCCATATGATAGATCATAAAGTTGTAATAAGGCCGAAGGTAGGTGAGGGCTTCATCTTCAAAATCTATTTCGGAGCGATAGCTGTAGAAATTTTCAGGTAAGTTGTGAAAGCGTTTTTCACCCTTTTTCTTTTTATGATAGAAGGGATAGGCCTCTTTTGCAATATAAGACTTGTATACAATTCCGGCCTTGGCGGCTTGATAAGCGCCCTGCGAGAGTTCCGAGTCTTTTGCCAAAGCGTCTAACGCTTCAATTTTTGCAGTTCTGAGAGAATCTGTTTTGGCAACAAAGGGTTCCGGTTCTAATCCGTATAAGGAGTAAATAAATTCTTCTTCGTTCTCATTAACGAGAAACATCTCTAATAAAAAATTATTTACCTCTTCCCCTGTTCCGGAGAAAACCAGAGATTCGTCAAACTCAAGGGTGTTCAAACGCATTTGGAGGCTGTCCCCTTCTTCCAGGTATATATATTGTAATTCAGGATGATGATAGAAATGATGAAGCCCCTCCCGGATAGAATCCAGTTTAAAGCTAAACCTGTTGCTCTCATCTAATAGTGCAGAATCAAGAACTTCATCGCCTCTGTAGAGGACGACATATTCACTGGTGGGGTTAACAATTTCCCCGGCAAAAAATACAGTTGGGGACTCCTTCTTCTCCTCATCACAACCCGTCAGCAAGAAAAGTGAGAGACAAAATAAAAATTTATTCATAAAAATATATCTGCCGTATTGTTCACAAAGCTAAGTAAACCAGTAAGTTCGGCTTGTTAATAGGGAGTTAAAAATTACTAAGAGAAGTTAAGATATCGATCAAAAGAACAAGAATCAGGTTTATTGGTGCAACGGTTTGTTTTCGCTATTTTTGCAAAAATTTTAAAGGCATAGGTATGTTAGCTGTTTCAAATTTATCAGTTCAATTTGGAAAAAGAGTATTGTTTGATGAGGTAAATGTCAGTTTTACCCAGGGCAACTGTTATGGCGTAATAGGGGCCAATGGAGCTGGAAAATCTACTTTTCTGAAGATCCTTTCCGGACAAACGGAACCCACTTCGGGCCATATACACCTGGAGCCTGGGAAACGGATGTCTGTCCTTGAGCAAAATCATAATGCCTATGACTCGCAAACAGTTTTAGAGGCAGTGGTCATGGGTAATAAACCCCTATTTACCATCAAACAAGAAATAGACGCCCTTTATGCCGATTATAAAGATGAAAACGCCGATAGAATAGGGGAACTTCAGGTGACTTTTGAGGAAATGAATGGCTGGAATGCCGACAGCGACGCCGCGGCGCTTTTATCCAATCTCGGGATCTCAGAATCACTTCACTATTCTTTGATGTCTGATATAGATGCCAAGCTCAAAGTACGTGTTTTACTGGCACAGGCATTATTTGGCAATCCTGATGTTCTCGTTATGGATGAACCTACAAACGACCTGGATTATGAGACCATCTCCTGGTTAGAAAACTTTCTTGGCGATTACGAAAATACCGTTATCGTCGTGTCACACGACCGCCATTTTTTAGATGCCGTGTGTACGCACATAGCTGATATTGATTTTGGAAAAATAAATCTCTATTCTGGAAACTACACCTTTTGGTATGAGAGTAGTCAATTAGCCGCAAGACAAAGGGCTCAGCAGAACAAAAAGGCCGAGGAGAAAGCCAAGGAATTACAGGAGTTTATTCAAAGATTTAGCGCCAATGTAGCAAAAAGTAAGCAAGCTACCTCCAGGAAGAAAATGTTGGAAAAACTGAATATAGCAGACATTAAACCCTCTAGTAGAAGGTATCCGGCTATTATTTTTGACAGAGAACGGGAAGCCGGGGATCAAATACTCAATGTGGAGAAACTGTCTGCAAGCTCGGAAGACGGGGAGTTGCTTTTTCAGAATGCCAATTTAAATCTGGCAAAGGGAGACAAAGTGGCCGTACTATCTAGAGATTCCAGGGCAACTACCGCCTTTTATGAGATCATTAATGGGAACAAAAAGGCAGATAGCGGAAGCTTTCAATGGGGGATAACCACCACTCAATCCTATTTACCTGCCGATAATTCTGATTTCTTTGACAATAATAACAATTTGGTCGACTGGCTGCGGCAATGGGCCAAAACTGAGGAAGAGCGGGAAGAAGTATATATACGTGGATTTTTGGGAAAAATGCTCTTTAGCGGGGAAGAAGCTCTTAAAAAGTGTTCGGTACTTTCAGGAGGGGAAAAAGTACGCTGTATGTTGAGCAGAATGATGTTGCTCAGAGCCAATGTACTCATGTTAGACGAGCCTACCAACCACCTGGATCTTGAGAGTATTACGGCATTTAACAACTCGCTTAAGAACTTTAAAGGAACCGTTCTGTTTACTACACATGATCATCAATTCGCTCAAACTGTGGCAAATAGGATCATAGAATTGACTCCAAAGGATACTATAGACAGATATTTGACGTTTGATGAATATATGTCCGATAAGGCTATAAAGGAACAGAGAGAAAAAATGTATACAATTCCGGCATAGTAGTATTGGACCCCAAATCTCAATGCTATGAATACCTACAGAATATGCTTTGCGCTTATCGCTGTGATAGCTTTTGGTTGCAGCAAATCAGAGAGTGAACCTATCCCAACAGATGACGGCCCCAATGTGGATGCGGATTATGCAGTCCTGGTCCAAAGCAATGGAATACTCTCGGAGACCCTTCTTAATGCCAATGCAGAAACCATCACCATAAATCCGACCAGCGGTTCATTTGAAAGTACTTCTAAGCCTGAGCACAGTTATCGGGAAGGTAATATCCTAAGCTTTTACAACGGCGCACAGAACTGTACCGGAGAACTTAGTAAGGTAGATTTTAGTGATCATTCCACAAAAAAGATCCAGGTATTTGATGACCTACAGGACTGTGAGATGGAGGTAATTGCTATGGCTCATTCCCCGGAGGCGATCTTTATGGTTTATTCGATACCCGGTCTGGGACTTAAGGAAGAACATCATTTTATAAGAACGGTTTCTACACTTTCTGACGAAGGGACCTTTACCGAACTCGAGTTAGAAAAGGAACCCAAACAAATAGTCTTTGCAAATAACAAGGTTTTTATCTTGTCCGTTGATGCTGACGAGGAGAATAAGTTTGCCCTGGTGGTTTTCGACCCTGAAGAAGGGGAGCTGATCCATGATCTGAATTTGGACTTTGACGCGCAGAGGATCTATAAAACAGTAGATAACAACATAATGGTGAGTTACCCAGAATTACATTTGGTGGTAAATAGCACCTCAATGGGTGTTGTAAACACGGTTAGATACAATGAGGGCAAGGAACCCAAATTTGGATATACTGAGGCCGCCTTTTTTGACGCGCTTGGAAATCTGTATTATCCTATGCCCACCGACTTGTCAGGAACTAGCTATCCAAATATCCCAGGGGTATATGACTTTTCTACTAATACCGCTGTACTCTATTTTTTCGAGAACTTCCTCACGGAGGCAGAGCGAGAATTTGAGTTCAAAATTGGTGATACGAGTATGGTTTCTTACGATGCGGCCAACAACTTAATTTTAATCGGGTATCAAAAGTCCGACGATGTTAACAAGGGTGGATTACTGCGAATTAAGCCCATCCCTGATCCAAAATTTATAGACAATATTGATCTTGACGGTGTGCCAGTCGAGTTATTCGTAAATTAAGAGAGGAACGCCCTAGTTAAAAAACTTGCTTCTCCAAATGGCTGGGTTAAAATTTTTACCCAACGCAAAGCCGTAGAAAATAACTACCGAGGCAATACATTTAAACATAAAGAAAAATATGATCCAAAACTCGGCATTCGAATTTGTTTTGGAGAATAAACCATTAGGCACAAGTAAGGTGGTGAGATAACTAATCAGGACCACCAACAAGGTGAGATTTACAATACTTTTGAAAGGCCAGACCAATATTTTTCTAAGAGGATGAAGGTCGTTTCCCCATTTATGGATCAAATAATAGTAGTCATTACCAATAGAAGCAAACAACAAAGGGTCATCTTTATCCTTTAATCTGAAGAGTTTAGAAGGAGCAATAATTTTGAAGCCTTTAAGTTCTGTGCCGTGCAATGCCTCTAATCTGCAAATCTCGTCTATCGCCTCGACCGGAATTTCACCTTTAAAATATTTGCTATCCAAAAATCGGAGCCGGTAATCAATACAAATTTTCTTTATCTGGCTAAGGTGGTAAATGTTATGGCTTTCGAGCAGATCAAAATTAAAGTCGGTACTGTCCTCCTTTAGATGCCCGGAAAGTTGCTGATGAATACGTTCTTCTTGTTTTTCTTCCTTATTCAGGAAGCTATATACCTGCTCTAGCAAGAGTTCCTCGGAAATTTCCCGATCTCTGAGCCGGGAAAGCTGGGTTTCGATATTCGTTCTTTTCAATAGCATGTTTTCTGCATTTGCTTGGGTGTTATAAAAATAGTAATAGATGCATGCGATATCAATTTATGTTTAAGGAAATAGGCTGTTAATGTTTTGTTAATTTCTATGAACTGCACTATGCCTCTTATGATTATCTGGGCCTAAATTGTATATTGTCGATAGAATCTGACCGTTTATCGATAATTTACTTAAAACCCCATCATCCCCACCCCCATGAAACGTTTTTTTCCCCACCTGATAGTCTTACTTTTTGCTACCACCACCAATATTTTTGCACAAACGGGCTCTGAGATCGATAGATCTGCAGTAGATAATACTATAATCCAGAGTACAGAAGAATCTCATAATCATAAAACGCTTCTTGCCGCCGTAAAAGCTGCAGATCTGGAGGAAACTTTAGATGGAGAAGGCCCTTTTACGGTTTTTGCTCCCTCTGATGTCGCCTTCAAGAAATTGTCTTCTAAACGAATAGCAGAGCTGCTACATCCTGAAAACAAAAAAGCGTTAAAGTCTGTAGTGGCCTACCACATAGTAGCCGGGAACCTTACCGCAGCCAAAATTTTAAAGGCAATGTGCAGAGGCGCAGGCACAGCAACTTTTACAACCGTTCAAGGTGATGAGATTACGGCTACAATGGACGGCATAGATATCGTTCTAACAGATTGCTATGGAAATACAGCCAGGATTACAACTGCCGATGCCAATCAGCGAAATGGGGTAATCCATGTCATAGACAGTGTCATTATGCCCGGGGAAATTTAGGATCTACCGCAGTTCGGCGCCGAGTTCCTTTTCGTACCGATCTTGCAGCTTTTTCATAATCTTGTCTATCTGCTTGTCGGTTAAGGTTTTCTTTTCGTCTTGCAGTGTGTAACTCACAGCATAGGATTTTTTTCCCTTGGGCAGATTTTTACCGGTATACACATCAAATAAATTGATGTTCTTAAGGAGTTTTCGTTCTGTTTTAAGTGCAAGTTCCTTTACCTCGCTAAAGGTGATATTGTCATCCAGTAGCAAGGCAAAATCTCTTTTAACTTCGGGGTATTTTGGGATATCCTGATGAACAATGGAGTTCTTTGCTGCCATTTTAACCATCGTGTCCCAGTTGAAATCCGCATACAGCACCTCTTGCTTAATGTCTAAATGCTCCAAAATGTTGTCCTGAACCACACCGTAAGAAACCAGAGGTGTATTAGCGGCCATTAGTGTCGTACCCTCAGAGAATATGGCGCTATCAGCCGTCAATTCCGAAGACGCCTTTATACCCAGCCGTTCAAGGACCAGGCTAACCATTGCTTTTAAAAAGTAGAAATCTGATGGTCTTTTTTCCAAAGCCCAACTTTCTTCATGTCTATTCCCTGTTACCAGTAAGGAAAGGTGTTGAGACTCCTGGTATGTATCTTCAGTTTTGCCATAAGTTTTCCCAAATTCGAAAAATTTTAGACGAGTCTTTTTTCTGTTGATATTATAGGATATCGCCTCCAAACCAGTAAATAAAATAGAACCCCGTAAAACGCCCAGATCCTGGCTCAACGGATTCAATACACTCACCACAGTTTGTTGGTCATGTCCCAGTATTTCCTCATAACCGGCATTGCTAAGGCTATTACCCAGGACTTCAAAAAATCCTCTCGCTGCGAGGGCATCACCTATGACGTCTTGAAGTTTGTGATCTTCATACTTTGAACTTGGAGCGATGGAGGCATTTAATTTATCGCCAAAGTCGACGTTATTGTAACCATATACCCGTAGAATTTCCTCAATAACATCCACCTCTCGCTGAACATCTGTTCTGTAAAAGGGTATCTCTAGCCCAAGTCCGGATTCCGTGACACTTTTTGCCTGAATATCCAAAGAGGCCAGAATAGATTTAATAGTATCACGGTCTATTCTCTGTCCAATAAGTTGGTCTACCTTTTCAAAAGAGAGAAAGACCTGATAGTTCTCCATCTTCTTAGGATAGAGATCAGTAATATCAGAAGTGATATCTCCTCCGGTAAGTTCTCGAATAAGAAGGGCAGCCCTCCTAAGACTGTACTCCACATCATTGATATCTATGCCTCTTTCAAATCTAAAGGATGCATCTGTATTTAACCCATGCCTTTTGGCCGTCTGCCGGATAGAAACCGGATCAAAGTATGCACTTTCAAGAAAAATAGCTTTGGTATCCTCCGTTACCCCGGTATTTATACCCCCGAAAACACCCGCAATACACATGGGTTTCTCCGCGTCGCAGATCATGAGATCATCTTCATGTAATTCTCTTTCCACACCATCCAAAGTCATGAATTTTGTACCGGCCACCACGGTCTTTACTACGACCTTTTTTCCGTAAATTCTATCTGCGTCAAAGGCGTGCAGGGGTTGTCCAAGCTCATGGAGCACATAGTTAGTGGCGTCAACCACATTATTTATTGGTTTTAGTCCAATAGCTCGTAATCTGTTTTTTAGCCAATCCGGGGAAGGTTGAACAATCAAATTGCTGATGGTTACCCCACAATATCTCGGCGCCAGATCGCTGTTTTCTACGCTCACATCTACCTTAAGGGTCCTGTTGATGGTAGTATAATTACTGACAGAAGGTGTAATAAGCTCCTTGTAGATCTCTTTCTGCCTTAACCCCGCCCTAAGGTCTCTTGCAACACCAAAATGGCTCATAGCATCAGAACGATTAGGCGTTAACCCAATCTCAAAAACCTCATCATTTTCAATTTCAAAAACTTCTGAACAAGCAGTTCCCGGAGTCAAACTGTCATCAAGTACCAGGATCCCCTCATGATCATCTCCCAATCCCAATTCATCCTCTGCGCATATCATCCCAAAACTTTCCTCACCCCGAATCTTTCCTTTTTTTATGGTGATAGGCTCGCCCTCAGAAGGGTATAAGGTAGTGCCTATAGTGGCCACCGCTACTTTCTGACCTTTGGCAACGTTTGGGGCTCCGCAAACGATCTGTACGGGATTCGCTGTTCCAATATCTACAGTGGTGAGTTTTAACTTATCTGCATTTGGATGTTTGTCACAAGTAAGGACATGACCAACAACCACGCCTTTTAAACTTCCGGTTATGGATTCGAACGGAGTTATTCCCTCAACTTCAAGGCCGAGATCGGTAAGCAGTTCGGCGGTTTTATTAGCTTCCCAATCTAATTGTAGAAACTGTTTTAGCCAGTTATAGGAAATATTCATCGGTTAGTTTTAAACCCCCAAAGATAAAACAATGCACCCTTACATTCAACATGGCAGGTGTTGAAATGCTTCATTTTTTATTGTAAGTTCTGCCAGCTTATTTCGATATTTGAAGGAGAAGTGGAAATCATGACAAAAAAAATACTTCTGATTATTATTTGCTTTGGGTTGTTTTGTTGTACCTCCCCTAAGAAAAAGAACTTAAAAGAAGGTAGCTGGCGGGCCACCTTAGACGTTATGGATGGAGCCCAATTGCCGTTCAATTTTGATTTGAGTGCTGTTGAGGGGGGCTATACCTTAAGGGTTTTTAATGCAGATGAGGAGGTTTTTATAGATGATGTGGAGCTTAAGAGCGACTCGATCATCATTAGAATGCCGGTGTTTGAAGGCTATATTGCCGGTACATTTTCTGAAGAAAGTATTACCGGAAACTTTATTAAAGAAAGTCTTGATAGGGTAGTTCCCTTTAAGGCGACCTTTGGCGAAGCTCCGAGATTCAAGGTAGGTACCGAGGCTAAAACCAATATTTCCGGAATCTGGCAGACCACATTCAGTGCTGATACTGAGGATATGTATATAGCCAAAGGGATTTTTACCCAAAGGGGAAACGAGGTAACAGGGACGTTTAGAACAACCACAGGGGACTACAGATATCTTGAAGGTGTTGTTGATGGCGATTCTTTAAGCTTGTCAACTTTTGATGGTGCCCATGCATTTTTATTTACTGGCCGGGTTTCTGACAGTAGTTTGGTAGGAACATTTTACTCTGGAAATCATTTTAAAGAGCCTTTCGTAGGAACCAGAAACGAGCATTTTGAATTACCTGATGAAAACAGCCTTACTTTTATCAAGGAAGGTTATGAGAAATTTGAGTTTAGCTGCCCCGATGCAAGCGGAAAAGAAGTGTCTCTGAGCGACCCGGAATTTCAGAACAAAGTAGTGGTAGTCCAAATCATGGGCACCTGGTGCCCCAACTGCCTGGATGAAAGTAAGTTTTTGGTCAACTATCTCGAAGAGAATAAGGATTCAGAGTTAGAGGTCATTGCTCTGGCTTTTGAATATGCCAGAACTAAGGAAGATGCCTTCAAAGGGATTCAGCGTCTCAGGGATAGAATAGGGGTGGAGTATCCCATTGTATTGGCTCAATATGGCACCTCTAACAAAACCAAGGCGAACGAGAAATTACCCATGCTCAACCATATTTTATCTTATCCCACTACAATTTTTGTGGATAAGAAGGGGGCTGTGAGAAAGATTCATACCGGGTTTAACGGACCGGCAACCGGAGAAAAATACACCGAATTCAAAAGAGATTTCACCAGCTTTGTAGAGAAGTTATTGGCCGAATAGGGAAGGGCCATGGCCATGGTTTTGGAAAGATGTAAAAAAGAAAAAGACCCCCTGGAAAATAAAGGGTCTTTTTCGGTGACTAAAAAAATAAAGTAATTAAATGATGGTTGATTTTCCCAACCCGATATTTTCTTTATTGATGCTCTGATAGTCCTCTGAATCCACGATATTTCCGGCGATAAATTCTCCCACATCATCAGTACCATATTTACTTTTGGGATCCAGGTCAGGAGTAACAATGTTCTTTTTCATCGATTTGTAGACTGCATTGACCACGGCCTGTGTTTCCTCATCTAAGCCAAAGTGATCAAGTAGCATTGCCGCAGATAAAATGGAGGCAATTGGGTTTGCAATATTCTTGCCTTTGGCCTGTGGATAGGAACCGTGTATGGGTTCGAACATGGCATGATTTTCGCCTACAGATGCCGAAGGCAATAAACCTATAGAACCTCCAATTACACTGCCTTCATCTGAGAGGATATCACCGAACATATTCTCTGTTAGAATTACATCGAACTGCCTGGGATTTAAGATCAGTTGCATTGCGGCATTGTCTACGAACAGAAAATCGAGCTGAACTTCGGGATAACTTTCCCCAATTTTCGTGACTACCTTTCGCCATAATCTAGAGGACTCCAAGACATTAGCCTTATCGACTAAGGTGAGTTTTTTTCGACGGTTTTTCGCTGCCTTAAATGCCAGGTGTGCAATTCTACTTATTTCAGATTCTGAATACTCACAAAGGTCAGAGGCCACCGTGCCGTCTTCACTCAAATTTTTCTCTCCGAAATAAATGCCACCCGTAAGCTCTCTATAAATTACAAAATCTGTTCCCCTTATGATCTTTTCTCGAAGTGGAGATTTTTTGATGATGGTGGGGAAGACCTTAACGGGACGTATGTTACTAAAAAGCCCAAGCTCTTTTCTAAGTTTTAGCAAGCCTTGTTCTGGCCTTACTTTGGCATTGGGATCATTATCATACTTCGGATCTCCAATGGCACCAAAGAGTACGGCGTCTGATGTTTTACAAAGGTCAAGAGTAGTCTCTGGGAGAGGATCTCCGGTCTTGTCAATGGCAGCCGCTCCGACGATGGCTTGGGAAAACTCCAATTGGTGTCCGAAAGTTTCCTCAACAGCTTGGAGGCATTTTACTGCCTGGGCAGTAACCTCCGGACCTACTCCGTCTCCGGCCAAAAGGGCTACTTTTAAGTCCATTTATGCCAAACTTTCAATATTAATTTCGCTTGCCACTATAATATCGTGGATATCCTCGTCAAGAATTTCTTTTTTGCGATCTGCAAATTTTAGAAATTCTTCGTACACACGATCTAGCTGAAGTTTGGTAAGTTCGTACCCTATATTCTTAGCCCTGTAAGCTAAGGCAGCTCGCCCGCTACGGGCCGTTAGCACGATAGAAGATTCGTTTACACCTACGTCTTCGGGGTCAATGATCTCGTAGGTCTCTCGTTTTTTGATCACTCCATCCTGATGTATTCCTGAACTGTGCGCAAAAGCGTTAGACCCAACTATTGCTTTGTTGGGTTGCACAGGCATTCCCATTTTTTGAGAAACCATTTGACTGGTGCTGTAGAGTAATTTGCTATTTATTTTTGTATCCAGATTTAGATCTGGGTGTTGTCTTAGGATCATGACGACCTCCTCCAGGGAAGTGTTACCCGCACGCTCGCCGATACCATTAATAGTACATTCTATCTGCCTGGCTCCGTTGATTACACCGGATATCGAGTTGGCAGTTGCCAAACCGAGATCGTTATGACAATGACAAGAGAGAATAGCTTTTTCTATGCCTTTGACATTTTCTTTCAGATATTTCATTTTGGCTCCGTACTCCTCAGGAAGGCAATATCCCGTGGTATCAGGAATGTTTAAGACCGTAGCGCCGGCTTTGATTACCTCCTCGCAAACTCGTGCTAAATATTCGTTATCTGTACGCCCTGCATCCTCGGCGTAGAACTCCACATCCTCAACAAAGGTTTTGGCATATTTTACCGCATCCACGGCCCTTTCTAAGATCTTTTCCCTGGTAGAATTAAACTTAAACTGAATGTGAGAATCTGAGGTGCCAATTCCGGTATGAATCCTGGGCCTTTTGGCATGTTTGATGGCTTCGGCTGCCACTTCTATGTCCTTTTTCACAGACCTGGTCAGGCCACAGACCGTGGCACTTTTCACCACCTTGGCAATCTCAGAAACGGAATTAAAATCTCCAGGGCTTGAAATTGGAAAACCTGCCTCAATAATATCAACTCCTAATTCATCCAATCGTTCAGCAATAACCAATTTTTGCTGGGTGTCCAACTTGCAGCCCGGGACCTGCTCTCCATCCCTCAAAGTAGTATCAAAAATGTGAACCTTATCTTTACTCATTATTTTTACATAATTTTAGTCACCTATACGAATATATAGTTAGCAATTCAAAAGTGGTGAGGGCCATAATATCATTTACAACGTTAATTTACTTTTTCAAATAGATAATATTCTGAAATCCAATTATTTAAATCCTTCATTTTACGATGACAACTGCCCATAAAGACGCGCTGTTTGTGCTGGTGAAATCCCTGTCCAAATCGGAAAAACGACAGTTCAAATTGTACGTGGGTCGTTTAGGAGTAAATACCGATGCCAAATTCCTGGCTCTGTTCAACTTGATGGACAAGATGAAGAGGTATGATGAAAAGGTGATTCTGGATAGCGGTATTGTAAAAAAGACACAACTATCTAACCTTAAAGCTCATCTTTACAAACAAATTTTGGTTAGCCTCAGATTAAATCCGGTAAACCAGAATATCCGCGTGCAAATACGGGAGCAACTCGACTTTGCCACAATTCTTTATCAAAAAGGATTGTATAAGCAAAGCTTAAAAATTCTCGATAAGGTCAAAGGCATTGCCATAGAAAACGAGGAGAAGAATATTGCCTATGAAATTGTAGAATTAGAGAAGATCATAGAAACACAGTATATAACGCGCAGTATCCCCGATAGGGCTGATGAATTGGCAGTTCAGGCCAAGGAACTATCCGAGCAGAATGTCATGACGAGTAAGCTCTCTAATCTTTCATTGCAGTTGTACGGGATGATGCTAAAAGTGGGCTATGTTAGAAATGATGAAGATTTTCAGAAGGTAACGCGTTACTTTGATATGCACCTTCCTAAATATCAAATAGAAGCACTTGGATTTAGAGAAAAGTTATGGCTTTACAAAGCCCATCTATGGTATAGTTTCTTAATTCAGGACTTTCTTTCCTGTTACAAATATGCGAGTAAATGGGTAGACCTTTTCTACGAGAACAGGGAAATGATAAAGAGAAATCCCGTTTTCTTTTTAAAAGGCAATCACTACCTCTTGGAATCCTTATTTTATGTAAAATACAGTTCACAATTTAAAGCAACACTTGAACGTCTTGAGCAAACCATAAGCACTAGTGACTTCCCCAAAAATGACAACATAAATTCGTTGGTTTTTCTCTATGTAAATGCCAATAAATTAAACCTGCATTTTCTGGAGGGTACCTTTGAGAAAGCCCTTTATTTGGTTAGAATTATTGAGTACGGAATTGCCAAGCATCGCGGGAGAATAGACGAGCATCATATCATGGTGCTCTATTATAAAATAGCATGCCTGTATTTCGGTATCGGAGATAACAAAACCTGCATACAATACCTTAAAAAGATCATCAACAATAAGAACTTGAAAATGAGGGAAGATCTCATGTGCTTTGCACGAGTTTTAAGCCTTGTGGCTCATTATGAAGCGGGCATGGATTATCACCTGGAACTGCAGCTCAAAAGCACGTACAAGTTCTTACTAAAAATGAACGACCTACATGAAGTTCAAAAAGAAATGATCAAGTTTTTAAGAGGTCTTGGGGATATTTACCCGCACGAACTTAAAGATCAATTTCAAAAATTGTACAACCAACTCAAGAAATACGAGGATCACCCTTATGAAAAAAGAGCCTTTTTATACTTAGACATTCTTTCCTGGTTAGAGAGTCATCTTCAAAACAAACCTGTGGCCCAGGTAATCCGGGAAAAGGCCATGACAGCTACTCGTTAATCACCCCTGGAGTTTTGGTGCTAAACTGTTGTATAAGCCCGTTGGATAGCTTTTCAAACTCATTGTTTTTGGCCATTTCCCTAACCTTAATCGGGTCAAAATTCCCATTGAAATAGAGGAAGGAGCCCTGCAGATTATTGTTGTTGTAGATAAGGATCTCCTTTACGGTATTTCTTTTTTCGCGAATGGCAACTACATTTCTTTTTAACTCATCGTTCTTTCTGAAAACCTCAATAAATGAATTTCCGGTAATGTTGTTCATTTGGTTGTTGAGGAACTTTGTACGCGCTGGGGTAGCACTTGGGAATTGCATATACCTTAAATCCTTAGTATTGCCGACCAGGGCATTCATTTCAGGGCTAATACCGCTCACCAGCGATAACATTACCTGTGGCACTCTGATGGCCATGACCTGGTCATCATTTTTATGCGCATTGTAAAAATTGTCGATAGAATTGTAGCTGCCACAGGAAACTGCGAGCAAAAGGGATAAAACCAGTAGTGTTCTCTTAATCATGGTATAGTGTTTTTGTGATTTCTGTTTAGCGCATTTCAAATACTGTGCCTAAAAAAGATCAAGATCAAGACCAAGTTCAAGTACAAACTCAAGTGCAATGCTCTGTTAAAATGTCCATTTTGTTCTAAATGTAATGAAAATCATAAACAGGCATCCCAAATGCTGTCCTGTGGCGGGGGAGCTGTTAGCGACAAGGCCTCCTTTTTTACCGGATGAATTAGGGCGAGGGATCTTGCATGCAGGTGGATACTGCCGTCGCTATTACTTCGGGGGTAGCCGTATTTTAGATCTCCCTTTATCGGACTGCCAATAGCGGCCAATTGGGCTCTGATCTGATGATGTCTCCCCGTAAGAAGATCTATTTTCAAGAGACTAAAATTGTTTAGTTTTTTTAGCAGACTATAGCTTAGAAGGGCTTTTTTGCTCTGCGCCACTTCCTCTATATGGGCGTAAGATTTGTTTTGTTTTGGGTTTCTCTTAAGCCAATGCGTTAGAGTTCCTTCTTGGGTTTCCGGGGTATTTTTGACCACGGCCCAATAGGTTTTCTTGGTTTTTTTCTCCGCGAACAATTTGTTTAACCGGGATAGGGCTTTAGAGGTACGTGCAAATACAACTATGCCCGAAGTTGGGCGGTCTAAGCGATGTACCACCCCTAAAAATACAGCCCCTGGTTTATCGTATTTCTTTTTAAGGTACTCCTTAACGACTTCACTTAGGGGAGTATCTCCGGTTTTGTCGCCCTGCACGATATCTCCAGGCCGTTTATTTATGGCTATTAAATGGTTATCCTCGTAGAGAACTTGAAGATTAATGGGGTTCGAATGCATGCGATGAGATTCAATTATTTCAATTAGAAGATCCTAACAATCCAACAATCTAAACATCCAACAATCCAAAGATCCATGATCAATACTGCTCCTCGTCGCTGGGGAAATCCCGACTCTTAACGTCTTTTACATATTGAGAAATAGCATTCCCCATATCTTCATACAAATTCATGTAACGGCGGAGGAATCTAGGATTAAATTCATGCGTCATACCTAAAAGATCATGAATCACCAGGACTTGCCCATCGGCGTGCTTTCCGCCGCCAATACTGATTGTTGGGATAGAGATGCTTTCCGAGACCTTCTTGGTCAATTCTGCCGGAATTTTTTCCAGTACTATGGCAAAACAGCCTAATTTCTCAAGCACCTTGGCGTCTCGCATTAATTTATCGGCCTCGTCCTTGTCTTTCGCTCTCACGGTATAGGTGCCAAACTTGTAAATAGATTGTGGTGTTAAGCCCAAATGGCCCATAACAGGAATACCCGCATTTAAAATACGCTTAACAGATTCTTTTATTTCCTCCCCACCTTCAACCTTGACCGCATGGGCGCCACTTTCTTTCATTATTCTGATGGCAGACCTTAACGCCTCCTTGGGATCACTTTGATAACTTCCGAAAGGAATGTCCACCACCACAAGGGCCCTATTGACGGCTCTAATTACTGAAGAGGCATGATAGATCATTTGATCCAGGGTTATAGGCAAGGTTGTTTCGTGCCCAGCCATCACATTACTGGCCGAATCGCCCACCAGAATAACATCAACCTTAGCTGCATCCACAATTTTCGCCATGGAATAATCATAGGCCGTTAGCATGGAGATTTTTTCTCCCTGCTGCTTCATATCTACGAGCGACTTTACCGTTACCCTCTTGTATTCTTTTTTTGCGGTCGACATTGAGATTTTTTTAGTGGTGATAAATGTAAGGAGATTTAATGAGATTGTTAGGTTCCGTTAATGACCAATGGGCTTTTGGTTTTTTTAATCTATTTTTGGGCAAATCCAATGGAAATGAAAATAATTACAACACTTTTATTGTCTCTGACAATTTCAACAGTTCTGGCCCAGGATGCCCAAACTGAGGCTGTGCAAAAAACCATCGAAACTTTTTTTGAAGGCTTTCACGCCCAAGACTCCAATATGATGAAATCTACCATTGGAGATAATCCCGTTCTCCAGACCATAGGAAAGAATAAGGAAGGAGAAACACGAGTGAGATCGCAAGAGTTTGATCGCCTAATTAAGTCAATTGTGTCTATTCCTGATAGCGTAAACTTTCAGGAAAAGATCAAATCATACAGCATACAGGTTGATGGGCCCATGGCCAATGCCTGGACACCTTACGAATTCTGGATCAATGATAAATTCAGTCATTGCGGGGTAAATTCCTTTCAATTGTTTAATGACGGGGAAGGCTGGAAGATCATCTATTTGGTGGATACCAGAAGAAAGAAAGATTGCGACTAATTCCATACCCACCTACAGAAACCTAATAACATCATAACTCAAATACCGAATTTCTATTATGAAAATCAAAGTGACTTTTACCCACAGGCTCTTGGCTCTAATAACTACACTAGTTACCCTTAATGCAAACGCCCAGGAAATAAACCCTTTGGAAGGCCGATGGAATCTAACAATAGCACAAGAAGGTAAATCCCTGCCGTCATGGTTAGAGATCCGTCATTCAGGGAATAATACTTTGGTGGGGCGTTTTGTTTACGCTTTCGGAAGCGCCAGGCCCGTAGCAGAGGTGAAGGTCAAAGATGGAAAATTCAGTTTCGCCATTCCTCCGCAGTGGGAGCCGGGAACAGCGAACATGGAATTTGAAGGAATGATAGCAGATGATAAATTAAAAGGGACTATGGTTTATACCAACGGCAAGTCGTACACCTGGGAGGCTTCCAGGGCTCCTGAGCTTCCTTATGACAACGATCCAAAATGGGGCGAGCCCATAGCACTTTTTAACGGGAAGGACCTCAGTGGCTGGCAGGCTATGGGAGAGAATCAGTGGGGTGTTACTTCAGGCATCCTTAGCAGCCCAAAATCTGGCGCCAATTTGGTATCTGATCAAAAGTTCAAGGATTTTAAACTCCATGTAGAGTTCCGCTATCCGGAAGGTAGTAATAGTGGGATTTATCTACGGGGACGCTATGAGGTTCAAATTGCTGATAACCGAGGCTTACCTCCTTCAGACATTTATTTTGGCGGAGTCTATGGCTTTCTTACCCCAAATGAAATGGTGGCTAAGAAGGCAGGGGAGTGGCAAACTTATGATATTACCTTAGTGGGAAGAAGAGTAAGTGTTACCGCCAATGGGAGCAGCATCATTAATGATCAGATCATCCCAGGAATGACTGGAGGGGCATTGGATAATGACGAAGCTGCTCCAGGACCAATCCTGATTCAAGGAGATCACGGCCCCGTTGAATTCAGAAATATTACACTAACTCCGACTTTAGAATAGTTAGGTTATACTTTCCATCCTTCTCGGTACGTACGACCTACGAACTGGTTGGCTTCTTCCAGGTTGGTGATTCGCATATTTTCTCCATCCCATAGCAACTTTCTTCTGGCAAAGAATTCCATTTGCCCTTCGGCATTTTCTTTTTGAAGCATATAACTCCTTATGGCAAGGTTCCCCATCAATACGGTCTCTGTCATGGGGCCGGCATAATCAAAAGAAGAAGTGAGGCCCATATGTTCCGGACTACCAAAACCTGCCTTGCATGCATCTACCCATTTCCGCTGATGTCCGTATTCTGGTTCGTCATTTGGTTCTACTTCCGGACCAAACTCAGTTGTACCATCATTCAAATAAAGCTTTGGCATTAGTGGAGAACTATCGTTTATATTGGTTGATATGATCCCTTTCTCACCAATAATTAAAACTCCATTGCTGCTGTTTTTCCCTCCAATATCATGGTCTGCGGGAATAATAGCCGGGTGAGCAGGTCGTATTCCTCCATCACTCCAAGTCATTTCAATAGGGGATTTGCTCTTCTCTGTGGCCTCAAAATGCAAGGTGATGAAAGAAGAAGGAGGGCAGCCTTCCGGATGGTAGTCGGCATTCCACATCTGGGTATACACAGATCCCACACTGCATTCAGCATCTGTCGGATATTTAAGTCCGAGCGTTCTAAAAGGAATATCAATTAAATGACAGCCAACATCGCCT
>JBFOMC010000354.1:0-3301 GCA_040830565.1 Flavobacteriaceae bacterium | reverse complement strand
TTGGAATCGGGTTATAAATGGTAAGGAAACCACCTTTGGGGTATCTGGCCTGTTGTATAATACCAACTTAATTCCTTTTGATAGGGAAACCTCAAGCAATTGGTCTCAAATTTTAAATGAATCGGTAAACGGATCCTTGCTTGGAGAGAAAGCTGATTTAATTCAACTGGTTGAAACGGATTGGAAGACCTGGAAAACCATGTACCCGGATACAAGAATATTGAGTTTAAACACCGGCTTTGCAAGAACCTACGGTGTTTATCCCTATGTAGATTATAGAACCAATAATGACTTTTTCTTATTTCCCGTACCTATGGACGATAGGCTCCCGTCTAAGGAGCGGGTTCTGGCCATAGTAGATAGTGAGCAAGCCAAGGTGTATCGTTTTGATGATTTGATCTCCGAAAATTTGGTGCGAGACACTTTTGCTGGCAAGGAGTATTTGGTGGTTGGGAATGAAAATTTTATGATGTCTTATGAGCTACCTCCTAACTTATCGCAACTAGAATTCACGTATACCTTCAATGATACCGAGGTGGTACTCAATGATGATGAAGGCAATGCCTGGAATATTTTTGGAGAGGCGGTTTCTGGACCGAGAGCGGGCCAAAGTCTGAAAACAGGAAATGCATTCATGGCCTATTGGTTCTCTATTCCGGCATTTTATACTACCGAAATCTACAATAACTAAGCATTCAAGTAAATTAAAAAGCCGCCTGGGATAACGATTGGTTCGTTTCAGGCGGCTTTTTAGTTTATGCTGCAGTTGATATCCTACATCATTCCGGGCATTCCGCCTCCACCACCCATTGGCGGTGCTGCAGGAGCCTCTTCTTTAATATCGGTCAGTGCACATTCAGTTGTCAGGATCATTCCTGCAACAGATGCAGCATTTTCCAGTGCTATCCTGGTTACCTTCTTAGGATCTATGATTCCGGCTTTCAACATGTCGACGTACTTTTCAGACTTAGCGTCGTAGCCATAGTCTCCTTTGCCGTCTTGAACTTTCGCAGCCACTACTGATCCTTCACCTCCTGCATTTTCTACAATGATCCTCAAAGGAGACTCAATAGCTCTGGCAACGATTTGTAATCCGGTTTCTTCATCTGCATTGTCTGCGTTAACTTTTGAAAGAGCAGCTTTTGCTCTTATCAATGCCACACCACCTCCTGCGACGATACCTTCTTCAACAGCAGCTCTGGTAGCGTGTAAAGCATCATCTACTCTATCTTTTTTCTCCTTCATTTCAACCTCAGAGGCAGCACCAACATAAAGGACGGCAACTCCTCCAGCCAATTTGGCCAAACGCTCCTGCAATTTTTCCTTATCGTAATCAGAAGTTGTGGTTTCTATTTGTGATTTAATTTGATTCACCCTTGATTTGATATTTTTCGCTGCTCCGGAACCATTTACAATGGTAGTATTGTCCTTGTCGATGGTCACTTTTTCACAACTACCTAACATGTCTAGAGTAGTGTTCTCTAAAGAGAAGCCTCGTTCTTCGGCTATAACCGTACCATTGGTAAGGATAGCAATATCTTCCAGCATTGCTTTTCTCCTGTCTCCAAAACCTGGAGCTTTTACCGCGGCAATTTTAAGAGAACCTCTTAACTTGTTTACCACCAGGGTGGCTAAAGCTTCCCCGTCTACATCTTCCGCAATGATAAGAAGAGGTTTCCCTGATTGTGCAACCGGTTCTAGCACAGGAAGTAGATCTTTCATAGTTGAGATCTTCTTATCGAACAACAAAATGTATGGGTTTTCCAAGTCTGACGTCATTTTATCAGAATCGGTAACGAAATACGGAGATAGGTATCCTCTATCAAACTGCATCCCTTCTACAACGTCAACATAAGTGTCTGTTCCTTTGGCTTCTTCTACGGTGATGACACCTTCTTTCCCCACTTTTCCGAAAGCCTGCGCAATTAGTTCTCCTATGGTTTCATCATTATTAGAAGAAATAGAAGCAACCTGCTTTATTTTTTCAGAAGAATCCCCCACTTTTTTAGATTGTTTTGAAAGGTTGGCTACGATAGCTTCAACAGCTTTATCTATCCCTCGCTTAAGGTCCATTGGATTGGCGCCCGCGGCAACATTCTTAAGACCTTCCTTTACTATAGACTGGGCAAGAACTGTGGCAGTGGTAGTTCCGTCACCGGCAAGGTCGTTAGTTTTGGAAGCTACTTCCTTCACCATTTGCGCGCCCATATCTTCAAGGGCGTCGGCCAATTCAATTTCCTTGGCAACTGTAACACCGTCTTTGGTCACTGCGGGAGCACCAAACGCTTTGCTTACAATTACATTTCTTCCCTTGGGACCCAGGGTTACTTTTACTGCGTTAGCCAGGGCATCTACCCCTCTTCTCAGGCCATCGCGAGCATCAATATCAAATTTTATATCTTTTGCCATAATTTAATTTTTAAGTTTTAAAAATTAAATTCCAAATCACAAATTTCAAATTCCAAAATGAAGTATTTGGTGCCTGGAATTTGGTGCTTGGAATTCATAATAGTGTTATATAATTGCCAGGATATCGCTTTCACGCATCATTAAATAGTCGGTACCATCGAATTTCAATTCGGTCCCGGCATACTTTCCGTACAACACGGTATCTCCAACTTTAACAGTAATTTTTTCATCCTTGGTTCCGGGTCCAACAGCCACGACCTTACCTTTTTGCGGTTTCTCTTTTGCTGTATCGGGAATGTAGATACCCGACGCCGTTTTGGTTTCAGCAGCCATAGGCTCAATAAGCACCCTGTCTGCTAGTGGTTTAATGTTGACTTTAGCCATATTGTTTAGTTTTTATATTTAAAATTTCAAAGTTTTATTAGACAGAAATTATGCCAATGCACCAAAACTGACATAATGTTAAAATAAAAATGCCAGCTTGTCATTTACGCTGGCATTTATACTATATACTTGTCCTCAAATTCTTATATGCTATCTGTTGCTGTACCACCATCAGCAGGTGGAACCACTTCCTCAGGAACCTGATCTGGAAGTGTCTCGGGAACTGTTGTTTCTATATCATCTCCCTGAAGTAGCTTTGAGTCTGTTTCTCCAAAATTTCCTTTTAGTGCTACATTGGAAAGTAGGATCAAGACAATCAACAAAGTCGCCAGGGTCCAGGTGCTTTTGTCTAAAAAATCCCCGGTTTTCTTAACGCCTCCAACGACCTGATTCCCGCCTCCACCAAATGAGGAGGATAATCCGCCTCCTTTTGGGTTTTGCACCATCACCACCAGCACAAGTAAAAAGCAGACTACAATGATCAGAATAAGAAATATTGTAAAAGTGC
>JBFOMC010000353.1:0-11904 GCA_040830565.1 Flavobacteriaceae bacterium | reverse complement strand
TTGTGCCATGAAAAAACTGATCGCAATATTTTGGGGTTTCCAAGTTTTTATCGGCTGCTCCAAATCTTCTGATGGAGAAGCTGATGTGAGTGAAGGCAAATCTAATTGGACAAAAACAAGTTATGTTGACTTATCCGAAGCCATAGCCTCTTTTCCCAATTATGACGGCATTGGGATTAATGATATTGCCATACAGGGTAACACAATTATCATGGCGGTTGGGCAGGATGCTGAAGAGCGTTTTGGCGCTATTTACAGAAGTGAGGATAAGGGTAAGACATGGAACTTCATAAGAATGCTTGGCTGCGGGGTGGGGAATAATTTAATTTCAGTCGCATTTCCATCACCTAGCACAGTCTACTTGCTTGGAGATTGTTTTGATGCTAAATTGCTTAAATCCGAAGACGGCGGCCAAAGTTTTGTCAAGCTTGATGTTCCATTTGGAAACGTCTCCCCTCTTCATGCTCCACAACCACAACCAATGGAATTTATCTCAGAGAGTAAAGGCTTTATTCTACACTTGATGACCAACGATGGAGGTAATACATGGGAGGCCAATGAAGACCTGATGCAAAATGGCCGTATACTCTCATTTTCATTTATCAATACTACCACGGGCTTTTGTAATACTGCAACAGCCATCTTAAAAACGGAGGACAGTGGGAGTAGTTGGACTGTTGTTCATGAAGATCCTAATGAAGATTTTTGGAATGTCTATTTTGTTGACGATACCATTGGTTTTGTTTCTAATAACAACACTTTACTAAAAACGATTGATGGGGGTATAAGTTGGAGCCCCGTTCTGAATGCCCAAATTCTGGATATTTCTTTTGCCAGTGAGGAGGTAGGTTTTGCTGCGGGCCGCAATGGTATTTATAAATCTACAGATCAAGGCACAAGCTGGAATATAAATTATAGTTCGAATTTTATTGACTTTAGAGAATCTTTTTCCGCGGTAGATACACTAAGAGGATTTAGTTCTATTGAATTTGATGGTTTAGATTTTGGGATTGCAGGAGGCCATCAAAATAAACCGGAAAATTTCCCAAATGAAAAAGCATATATTGCCATTACAACTTCACTGGGAGAATAAGTTAACTTTACAAAGATTTTATCGCAATTAATAAATATTCCCCCTAACTTTCTTCTCTTCAAAACTATAGCCTTCCTTGCTCAATAAGGCTTGTAACTGATAGTTGTTAGAGGTTCTGTACATCCCTGTTAAATTCAGCTGCCCCTTCTCTTCAAGTTTGGAAGTATAGATCCTCCAGGCGATCATCTTTACCTTTTCATCCGTATTAAAATCCATAAAACCCACAGGATTGAGCACAATTACATTTTTTCCTTTTTTAATGGGTAAATAATAGCGCTCATAGACCTTGCCATCCACAGTGTACACAAAAAACTTATGAGAATTGATATCGATATCATTTTCCACAGCCAGGGCCAAATTCTCATGTTCCTTAAGGTCTACAGGTGTTCCAAACTTTAATAAGACCTGCGCAATATTGTTCTTGTAGGTGTTACTATTTGCATCAAAATTAAGTGCCGGGTCTACGACCACGCTTGTCGAATCCATTGCCGCATCAAAGCTGGGATGCGTACTTTTTATTTTGATCTCCTCCAGCGCTAAGCGTTCCTCATTTACCGCAAAAGGTTCATCTTTTAAAAAGCGAAATACCTCCTGTCGTTCTCTTGAATAAACACAAAAGAACCTATACTCCTCTACTGCCAGGTACTCTTCATGGGACAAAGAAAACTTCGCAAATCCCCTTTTTTCAATGGGTATGCTAAATTTCTTTGGAGGCTCCACTTGAATGGTTCTTGTATCCCTATCTTTAAATACAACTTCAATCTCAAGGGGATATATATCTATCCAATACGGATGAGGAGCGCCAACCATGGAAAACATCAGTTCGTAACCCTGGTCTCCTTTGGGAAGCACATTTAAGCGATAGGCATTCTTTAAGACCGCTCTTCTTTTAGCAATATCCTTTTCAATCCAACTTCTTTCCTCTTCTTCGGGAAGAAACTCCAATAAAGATTCCAGTAAGATGATATCAAAAATGCAGTAATGTAGGGATTCAATGGTGGGTTTTAAATCGTACTTAGTCCATTCGTTTGTCGTAAAATAAAAGTTTTCCGCCTCTTCTTTTAAGGCTTGCACTCCCTTGTTAAACAGTTGTTCTAGTTTGGGATTGGGCTTAATTTCATCTGCTGTTTTTATGCAGACCAAAGCAAAGACAAAGCCATTAAGCACCGACTTGATAGATTCTTCTTTCATGCCATCCCAGGCATATTCCAATATCCAATTGGTGTTTTCAGTTCTATTTTCCAAACTTCCACCCTGCTTAAAATCTGTGGTTAAGTTCGTTATTAGAGCTTCTATGATCTCATTATTATCCGTACCGTACACCTCATCGGCATACACCAAGCCTAACAATATGGCAGAATTGGCCATGCCGGACCACCAGCCCGGTTTAAGATGATCGTGCCCAAAATTATACTTAAAACTATTGTTGTTGAAATAGGTAGTGTCTTTGTGCAGGTCGTTAATCAGGTTGATATAGGCATGAGACATTTCTTTGAATGGCTCACCTCCAGTCTCCTCGTATTTTAAAGTATTGTAAAACAAATATCTGCCAATATCTAGCGGGTGGGGCTCTTTAGCGGATGCGGCATAGTCGTTTAGATTATTTTTTGCCTTCCCGTAAGTACAGCCCCATAAAACAGGGACTGTTTTCCTGTGCAGCTCTTCGGTATTATTACACGAAGAAAATAATAGAACAGCAACTAGCAGCAATAATCCATACTTCATCTAGGCAGATTTTGATCAAAAATATTATTTAATTAGCAAACCTCATCGAGCATACTAAAGAAGACATGGCCTAAAACGGAATCCTTCTTGTGTAACTTAAATACCGCCACCTTAAATCTCTACATAAAAGATTCGTATAAAGCAACTAGCTTCTTTTCCTCTTGTTCCCAATTGTACACTTCTTCAATAGCTTTTCGGCCGTTCTTTCCTTTTGCTTCAGTTTCGGCCGGATTATCAACAAAATATTCCATCGCTTTTCGAATGGCTTCAACATCCTGAGGGTCTACACACAAGCCGCAATTATGCCCTTCTATGATCGCCTTCCATAACGGATAGTTAGAACCAATTACCGCAATGCTAGAAGACATATATTCAAAAAACTTATTGGGCTGCGCATTCACGTGGTTGGGTAAGGGTAAAAAAGTGACAATGCCTGCGACGCTTACATTGAGGATCTCACGAAGCTGTTCTCTAGACACATGTCCGTGATACTCCACATTCTTCCAGCCTGCTTCGCTTCTCAGCTTTTCCTCAAAGGCCTGAGGGACGATCCCTCCAGCCAGATGTAATTTTATATTGGTCCCTTCCAAAGCTCTTATCACATAGGTAAGCCCTCTGATCTCTGTAATACCTCCAATATAGCAAATGCTGTTAGGCTCTTTCTTTCCCTGGGCTGAGCTTTCAATCTTGAATTCGTTTAGAAAGGGATAATTATTGATGTTTACCGCAGAGGTATTTACCTTCTTAAATCGTTCATTAATGTAAGGCGTTGCCGAAATGATGGTATCGTATTTTCGGCAACAATAGTCCTCATATTTCTCCAGCACATAGGCTACCATACCACTAAATATCCCAGGAACCCAGGACCGCCCTTGAATTTGCCTGGGGAAGTCCTCATGAGAATCAAAAATTACCGTCTTGCCCAGTCTCTTTAATTTATTGCCATAGGGTAATAAAGGCGGATCGTGAAAGTGATACACATCAGCGTTAAGCTCTACGGCCTTCTTGTAGACATTTTTTGTGGCCCTTAGAATTTGCTTGATTTTAGAGGCTTCTTTGGGTACTCCGTAAATCTTTATACCGTCTTTAATTTCATCCGGGAGCCCATCAGCAACGATAAAAGAAACGTCAAAACCCGCAGAAGCGAGTGATTTACATTCCTTGTGAAAGATGCGTACGTCATACCTGTTGTGAACATAAGTAAGGTGACAAATTCTTAAGGGGTTTTCTGACATAAAATTGAATAGTGTCTGCAATTACGCTGCAAAGATAACTGCTTAAATAGAATATGACATCTGTTTCTTTCAATTCCGAGTAGGTCAGCGACATGACTCATTTTGTTTCAGCTTCTTTTGAACCAACATTTGGGTTTTTCTTTTCTTTGAGTAGAAATATAGAAACAAATAATAATGCAATGGCTCCATGTGTAAGAAATACGGTAAAGGTGGAAGAACTTATAAAAGAGAATATTACCAGAAGGAATAATCCAAAGTATTTAGCGGGGATTTTTAAATTATTCAGGATCATGAAATAAGCGGCTACCATGAATATATGAATGAACACGCCCCAACTTCCAAAATTCATATAACCATCAGAAACCAGGCCATTGTTTGCAGACATTTTTGGGCGGTTAAAATAGTGTTCCCCTATTAGATTTGCGTGAGGCACGTTGTAGGGATATTCTATGAACGATCCCAGGACAGACTCTGACCAATAAATAGGTTTTTCTTGAAAAAAATCGAGATAACAGATATCCAAAAGTGCTGGAAGAAAATGCACCCTTCTAAATGTCAGTATCCATAGATAGTCATAATTGACAACAATGGCCAGACCTAATGAAAGTACCAGGAGTGCATTAAAAAGACGAATAATATTCTTAATGGCTCCTGTATAACTAAATCTATAAAAGATCAATACTACAATAAGGCCAACGTACACCGTCTTATGTGCTCCAAACAAATAAAACAATACCAAATAGAGTATTCCAATAATCAGCATCAGTCGGTTTCTTAACTCCAGAGCAAAAACAATCATCAAGGGAATCAGAATTTTGGTAAATACCGAGTAGGTATATCCGAAATAAGGGTTGCTCAATCCCGCCATTCTAAATCGGGTATAATAAACATCTTGAAGAATCAGGTTCTTAAGGTTAATGTGAGGTCCATAAATCAACAGATAAGGAATTACGCCTATGGTGATAAGCATAAATAAAAGATAGAGTCCCTGGCGTTTATTAAAGGTGGGAACTTTATCAAAACTGATCCTCAATTTAGACAGCAGGTAAATGCCAAAAAACAACAATTGATGATATAACAATAGTTTGGTTGGATATATGTCTCCAGAACTGAAGGATACTAACGAAGGAACGGTAAGTAAAAGAAAAAAGATGGAGAGTACCATAAATACCAGTTTCTTCCCATTTAACTTCAATAAGAAGAACATATTGATCAGAAAGAGAGCCACAGAAATAAGATAGTTGCCCAGGGAAAAGCCAAAACTGCTCTCTTTTACAATACCTACCCTAATCCAATAGAAATAATCTACCACTTTGTAATGGTAGAGCACTGTCATCAAAACAAAGTAAAATATGAGCCCCCCGGCTATAGCAATTTTAGCTCTCAATGTTCTTTTCTGTAGCGTTTGTTTGAGTATAGATAAAACTTATAAAAAAGGCGAAAAACGAAATCCCCGAAAACCGGCTAAAAAAGCTCTCGAATAAGCCATTTATAAGAAAGATAGCCAGGATCATGAGTATAAAGCCCAAAGGTTCCTTAGTACCAAAAGCCTTTTTAAACAGCAGTCCAAAGATAAGGATTAGCAGCAGTAGCCCTATTAAACCATTTTCTAACCAGAGTTGCATAAACAGATTGTGGGCATTAAAATTTTCTGCCAAAGGAACTTTATACTCTTTTTCTGCATAAACTTTATTAAGCGCTTTTTGAGTGTCTCCCAGACCATATCCTAAGAGCGGCTTTTCTTGTATTAACTCAAGAGCTGCATCCCAACAGAGCGATCTGGTTTTATAATCATAACGGGCTTCTTTGTCTAGCGAAATTTCTCCTTTGAAGAGCTTGCCTATGCTTTCATTTAATCTCGGATTGGTGTAGGCAAGAGTTCCGATAAGTAAAGCTAACAACCCCAGGGCAGCCGCCTTTTTTAATTTAGTTGTTTTAGCTGTAATGATGCTGATCAAAAAGACAGCACAAACAACTACAATTCCGGCCTTGTTGGAAATTAGGAAGATCTCCAGGGTAAAAAGCGCAATAAGCAGCCATCTAAACTTAGTGCTAAAAATATTTTTATAATGCAGCAGTATGGCAATCCCGGCACAGAGGTACATGGCAAAATAAACAGTTTGATGAAAGAATGAAAAATGCTGTCCAAAAAACTGATTGCCCCCAAAAATGACAGCTTCAAAAAAGCCTCTGCCTTCTTCTACATTCGCTTTAAAAACAAGGGCTCCCTCTTCAAAAAATACCGATCGATATAAGGCTGCAAGAAAACAAACTATAGAAACTGCCAATAGCCCATAAATTAGGCCTTTTAGAATGTTTTTTCTTTCCTTTTCCGAGTAGTGGTGTAGAAAAAAAAGTAAGGGAAAAGCAATTAGGGATAGCTTGTATTCCAGAAAAGTGTAGGAGGGCTCTACAGAGGTAAACAAACCCAAAGCATAAGAAAGATACAAAGCTGGTAGCAAAAGCAGGAATTTGTTTTTTTGCGCCCCCTTTTTACCGAAGGTGATAAGGGATAAAAACACCCAAACCAGCAAGGCAATGGTAACCCATTTCTGGTCGAACGGAATAAGCAAGGCAAAACCAAGGGCCGCATAGTAGTAAGCCCTATTAAATTGTAACTCTTCCTTAAATAACTTCTTCATAACAAAACCGCTTCTTCTAAAAGCTATGCCTTGGATTGCTTTATAAAATTCCTGAGCATATTATATTCTAGCAAATAATACAAGCTATACATAATAACTTCGTGCACTACAAATACAACCAATAAGTTTCTAACTTCCATCTTTAGCACATAGGCACAGTACCCCAACGTAATAAAAGTAGTCAGGAAATAGGACACCTGCCAAACTGATGCTATCTTTAATTTGTTGGTCGCATTAAAGACAGAGGACAAGGGACTAACTACTAATTTCATTAAAAAACTCAGAGCTAAGATGGAGGCAAAGACTCCCGCCCTTGACCATCTTTCTCCAAAAACCAAGGAAAAAATGGGTTCCCCAAAGAAATAAAGAAGGGTACAAATAGGGATGCCCATAGCCAGTAAAGACCAGGTAGATTTCTTAAAGAAAGACAGTCCCTCTTTGTATTTTTCATGACTAATTAAGGAGGCTATTCTTTGATAGAATACATCTTTAAAAGAGGTCCCAATCAACGTCAGGGGAGCACTTAACACCATATATGTCAGACCATAATGTCCTAGGTCGTTCGTCGTGTAAAATCTGGTAAGGATAAGGATCATTGCCTGAGAGGAGATCGTATTAAGAAAGGCAGGTGCAACTCCGTACTTTGGATAGTCTATATATTTCCTGGCTACAGCTTTTAGCTTTGAAATAGGCACAATCCTTGCCTTTACGGCCGACTTCTTCAACAAATAGATCCAGGAAGCAAAAGTGCCGGTAATTTTTCCAATTACCAGTCCGTAAAGCGCAATTTTTGCAAATCCAAGGGCTACTGCTGTGATGATATAAGCGGCAGATTGTAATACTTTGGCGTAAGCATTTACCTTAAAGGTCTTTTGTCTGATCGACAAATTGGTAAGGGAGCTCCAGATCCCGAAAAACAGCACATACAACGGAACGAGGTAAATGAGCTGGCCAATATTCAGGTTAACATAGTCGTAAAAAAGAGAGAAAACCAGAGCCAATAGCAGGGTATAGGCGAAGGTAATATAGAGGCTTAAGGTAAATATTCTCATGGCCTCCTTATTCGTTTTCGGAAGTACAATGGCCATTTGGTATTTACCGCCCACGCCTACAGCAAAGATGGTGGCTATGGCAAAAAAAGAGGTGTAGGCCGCAAAATCACTCTCGGTATAGAGCCTAGTTAAAATGGGTGTTGCCAGGAAGGGTAACGCCTGAGCAATGCCCGTGCCCAGTATTTGGGAAGAAACATTTTTAGAAAATTCGGAACTGTTATAAAGCTTCCAAATTCTTATTAAGGGATTATCTGTTTTTGGACTTTTATCTGCCAAAAAGTAGTTTTTATATGATTCTGAAAAAGCACTTTACTAATTTTTCAGCATAAGGTGGTATTCTCCCTTTAAACCTATAGGATCTGTATTTCTAATATTATGTACAATCCCGATGGCCGTGCGGGCCGCTTCCAAACCATATCCTTTGCCCTCTAAAATGTCTTTGTATACCATGGTATGAAGATCCGTAAATCCACCACTGAACTCCAGCTCCTCGCCATCAATGGTGATAGATCTGAAAGTAGTTTGTCCTTTATCTTTTACCTCTTGGGGTAAATATTTAGAATTTATAGACAAGAACCAACGCACTCTTGCATTCTCAAACTCCAGATATCCGGCTGCCCTATCTTCTTCATGCACATGCACAATATTCTCCTGTACATCTCCAAAGATCCAGGATAACATATCATAGAAATGCACTCCGATATTGGTAGCAATCCCGCCTGATTTGCTTTTATCTCCCTTCCACGAAGTATGATACCAGTGTCCGCGGGAGGTAAGGTAGGTAAGGTCTACTTCAAACTTCTCTTTTTTATCTGAGTTTTTTACTTTTTCGCGAAGAGCTATAATACTAGGATGTACCCGTAGTTGAAGAATGTTGTAGATCTTTTTGCCTGTTTTTTGCTCAACAAATTGCAGTTTATCTACATTCCAGGGATTTAAAACAAGCGGCTTTTCACAGATGGCATCCGCTCCACTTCGCAAGGCAAACCTGATGTGGGCATCATGCAAATAATTAGGGGAACAAATGCTTACATAGTCTAAAAAAATGTCTTTCTCGTACTTTAATTTTTCTATATGACGATCAAAGCGTTCGAACTCAACAAAGAAATCTGCCTTAGGAAAGTAAGAATCAATAACTCCCACACTATCTCCTTTATCAAAGGCAGCCAAAAGATTATTGTTGGTATCCTTAATAGCCTTCATGTGGCGGGGAGCAATGTAGCCTGCAGCTCCTATTAATGCAAAATTCTTCATATAGTTGTTGATTTGATTAAGTTATCTGTGATATATGCTATTTCTTCATCATTTAAAAAGGGATTCATGGGTAGGCTCATTACCTCCTTAGCAGCCGTTTCACTTAATGGAAAATCTCCCGCTTTATGTCCCAAATAATTAAAGCACTCCTGCAGATGCATCGGGATAGGGTAGTGCACGGCAGTAGGTATCCCGGCTTCTTTAAGTGCTTTTTGTACCTCATCTCTAAGTTGAACCCTAACGGTATACTGCGCCCAGACGGAGGTACGTTCTTCGGCAACAACAGGGATCACAACTCCCGAATCCTCCAGGATATCCGAATACTTCTGAGCAACCTGTTGCCTTCTCAACATATCTTTTTCATAATGCTTCAGCTTTACAGATAAAATGGCGGCTTGCAGATTGTCTAACCTCCCTCCCATGCCAATATACTTATGAGTATATCTTTTTATCTGACCATGAACGCGCATCGCCTTCATTTTATCGTAGAGGGCTTCGTCTGAAGTAAATACCCCTCCACCATCTCCAAAACATCCAAGGGGTTTGGCAGGGAAAAAACTTGCACAACCAATGGTAGACACATTGCAGCTCCTTTTTCCTTTATACAGGGCTCCAAAACTTTGGGCAGCATCCTCTATGACCGCCAAGTTGTGTTTTTGGGCAATACTGTTAATGGCATCCATATCTGCCATCTGCCCATAAAGCGATACCGGCATGATGGCTTTGGTTCTAGGGGAAATAGCCTGTTCTATTTTGGAAGCATCTATGTTAAAAGTATCTTCCTCAATGTCTACAAAAACAGGGATGGCTCCCAGGCAAGCAATGGTTTCTGCGGTGGCTATAAAAGTGAAAGGAGTGGTGATGATCTCGTCTCCTCCTCTAATTCCCAGTGCCATCATGGCAAGTAGCAAAGCATCTGTTCCTGAAGAACATCCTAAAGCATAGGTGCTCCCTACGAAGTCTTCTAATCCTTTTTCAAAAGCTTCGGTCTCCTGGCCTAAAATATATCTGGCTGAGGACATCACTTCGAGTGCGGCATCTTTAAATTCTACCTCGTGTTCCTGATAAGCTTTTTTAAGATTGGCAAAGTCAATATTCATATCCCCAACTAACTTATTCTGGTTACCTTATTGTTGTCTAGTTTATATTCTTGTTTACTCTCCGGGCAGATGGCTAGGCCTTCTTCATTGAACTCCAGCCGATGTCCGTACTCCCCCACCCAACCTATTTGCCTTGCTGGGTTTCCTACCAGAAGCCCGTAATCTGGTACATCCTTGGTAACAACAGCCCCTGCACCAATAAAGGCATATTGCCCTATATCATTGCCGCAAACTATCGTGGCATTAGCCCCAATAGACGCTCCTTTTTTTACTGTAGTTCTGGCGTATTCCCCTCTTCGGTTAATGGCACTTCTTGGATTAATTACGTTGGTGAAGACCATAGATGGACCCAAAAAGACATCATCTTCACAGATGACTCCGGTATAGACCGATACGTTATTTTGGATTTTTACATTATTGCCTAAAATCACTTCAGGAGAGATCACAACATTCTGACCTATATTACATTTTAGACCAATTTGACAATTGGGCATGATATGAGAAAAATGCCAAATCTTGGTGCCTTCGCCAATAACACAACCGTCATCCACAACAGCTGTTTCATGGGAAAAATAATTCTCTGAACTCATTTTGTTTAGAAATCTTCCGATTTTAGAATACTATTCCGGGGTCTCCGCGCAAAAGTACGATAATTCGTATCCTTTACAAGCGCTATCTTTTCATCCAGCCCATTTTCTTTAAGAATTAAAGCTGCAAACTGGTACCAACTCATAGGTACCCCATCGGTATAATGAATTATCCCAAATGCCCTGTGAGGTCCCGTCAATAAATCCATAATGTACTGTGCAAGATTGGCGGCATGCGTAGGACAGCCTACCTGCTCATCGGTTACATATAAGGTCTCTCCATGCCTGGCCTTCCTAAGAATTGTTTTGTAAAAATTATGGCCGTACTCCGAGTATAGCCACGAGGTGCGAATGATATAAAAGGTTTCTAGCAGCTTTTGAATTTGCAATTCACCCGCTAATTTTGATTTTCCATATTCATTAATGGGATTTGCTTCATCCGACGGCAGATAGGGTTCTTCTTTTTCGCCATCAAAGACATAGTCTGTAGAAATATGAACAAGAGTAACGCCTTTTTGGCTGGCCTGCATTGCGAGATTTTTAACACCATGCTCGTTAACCAAATAAGCGAGCTCAGGGGATCTTTCCGCTTGTTCTACATTGGTATAAGCCGCAGTATTAATGCAAAAATTATAGTTGGAAGCCGAAAAAACGTCGGCCACCTGGCTGGCATTTGTAATATCGAGCTCTGATCTATTCTTGAAATCGAAATGAATTTGGGGATACTTAGAGGATACATCCTTAAGGCACTTTCCTAACTGTCCTTCGGCACCGGTTACCAAGACCTTCTTTACATTCATAGTGCATCAAATGTAGGTAAGGAGAGATCCTTTTCCGAAAGTATGATTTCTTCGGCTGGAAACTCCCAATCGATACCCCATTGAGGATCGTTATAAATTATCCCGGATTCTGCCTCTTTGTTGTAATACTGATCGCATTTGTAAACAAAAATAGTCTCATCTGTCAGAGCCAGGAAGCCATGTGCAATTCCTTTTGGAATGAATAAGATCTTCTTATTCTGCTCAGAAAGTCGCACCTTAAAATGTTTGCCAAAAGTAGGGCTGTCCTTTCTAATGTCGAGTATGATATCCAGAACTTCACCTTTTATCACCCGCACCAGTTTAGCCTGGGCGTGGCTTCCTCTTTGAAAATGCAAGCCTCTCAATACTCCTCTGTGCGACACGGAGTGGTTGTCCTGTACAAAGTGTACAGCTTT
>JBFOMC010000352.1:0-11508 GCA_040830565.1 Flavobacteriaceae bacterium | reverse complement strand
GAATAATTGGCATATTCTGCGCCGACATCCATTAAGATCAACTCCCCGTCTTCGCAAAGATTATTGTTCTCAACATAATGCAGCACATTTGCGTTTTCTCCGGAAGCTATTATAGGGGTATATGCAAATCCTTTGGATCTATTTCTCACGAACTCATGTAAATACTCGGCCTCAAGCTCATATTCCCAATGACCGGGAGTGGTAAAGGCTAATATCCTCCTAAACCCTTTTTCTGTTATATCGCATGCTTTTTGAATGAGTTCTAGCTCTTCTTGTTCTTTAACCCCTCTTATTTGCTGTAAAATAGGGTTGCTTTTAGCCCATGTATGTGCAGGGAAATCTCTCTTGCATTTTTGAATGAATCTATCCTCCCGAGTCTGGGTTTCCACGGCCTGCCGATAGTGTTCATTGGTGTTAAAATATATGGTATCTGCCTCCGTCATTAAATCAAAAAAGACTTTATCAAAATCAGAGACCCAATGCACTGTTTCAACTCCGGAAACCTCTGTTGCCTTTGCCTTTGTAAGCTTAGCTCCTTCCCAAACGGCTATATGTTCATTGGTTTCTCTAACAAATAATACCTCTCGGTTTTTTTTATCTATAGCATCTGGAAACAATATCAAAATACTCTCCTCCTGGTCTACGCCACTCAGATAAAAAATATCCCTATGTTGTTGAAACGGCATAGTGCTATCTGCACTTATAGGATAGATATCATTAGAATTGAAGACTGCAAGGCTTTTGGGTTTCATCTGCGCCGTAAACTTTTTACGGTTTTTAATAAATAAACTGTTAGGTATTTGCTCGTATTTCATTTGATCTTCTGTATTTACCCAAAAATAGCCAAATGTAGTTGTCCGCCATAAAAAAAGGGGCTTAAAATAAGCCCCTCCCGGTTTTAAGTTGGCTATAGTTATTTACTTAGACATTGCATTTTTAATAGCTCCGATGATGGCCATTAGGACTCCTCCTCCAACACCTCCGCCGGCAACACTACCTAAAATTGAGGAAATATCCATACTTCCGGCAGCCTCTGCCATTCCTGCTCCATCTCCCAGGCCAAGCATTCCAAGTAACCAGCCGCCAAGACCGCCACCAAGAATTCCGGAGATAGAATTACCTACTGTGCCCAAAGACAGATTCTTTAATAATTTTCCGGCAATATTGCCCCCCAGGGCGCCAGATACCAGTTGAATAATTAATGGTAAATACTCTTCCATTTTTAATAGTTTAGTTGATTAGATAGCTTTAAATTAACAAAAATTTAAGTTATGATGCAATTAATTGTAAATAATTAAATTTTTCGGATTGATGCATCAATTGCCTATTTTCATTGCCCGTTAATTCTAAATAGCCAAAATGAGACAAGTTTTTACCCTGCTACTGGTTTTAGCAGCTCCCTTTGGGTTTAGCCAGCCAGAAGCCACCACTGAAGAACAAGTAACCAATGCCCTGGCAACCAAAGCTACAATGGCATCTAATTCCATACTAAAAAACATTCCCTTTAAAAACATAGGGCCCACAGTAATGAGTGGCCGGGTGGTCGACATAGATGCAAATCCCTCTGATCCCTCAGAATTTTATGTAGGTTATGCTTCGGGAGGCCTATGGTATACAAACAATAACGGTACATCCTTTATTCCGGTCATGGATAACTCATCTACCCAAAATGTTGGAGATATTGCCGTAGATTGGAAATCCGGGGCCATTTGGGTAGGCACAGGCGAAAACAATTCCTCCAGGTCATCCTATTCAGGTATTGGCATATTAAAATCTACTGATGGAGGAAAAACATGGGAAAACATGGGCCTGCGAGACTCTCATCATATAGGAAGAATCCTTATAAATCCAACAAATCCTAATGAAGTGGTCGTTGGCGTTACCGGCCATTTATACTCTCCCAATGATGAACGAGGCGTCTATAAAACAACCGATGGGGGAGCCTCCTGGACCAGAACACTTTTTGTTAGCGATGTTTCCGGAATCATCGATCTAGCATCCTCTCCCTCAAACTTTAATATCATGTTTGCCGCTGCCTGGGAAAAGGATAGAAAGGCCTGGAATTTTGACGGAAGCGGAGAGGGATCAGGCATCTACAAAAGTGAGGATGGTGGAAGTACCTGGACCAAAGTATCCTCTGCTGCCAGTGGTTTTCCTAATGGAAGTGGCGTAGGAAGGATTGGTTTGGCCGTGTTTGACGAGCAAACCATTTATGCAGTTCATGACAATCAGTATAGACGAAACAGGGCTGAGAAGACTGCCAAAAAATCAGGAATCCTGGTCAAAGATGATTTTAAAAGTATGTCTACGGAGGCCTTTCTAAAACTAGAGGATAAAGAGCTTAATGATTATCTGAAAACCAATGGTTTCCAGGAAAAATACAGAGCAGAGAATGTAAAGCAAATGGTAAGAAGTGGAGCGGTAAAGCCCATAGATCTTGCCAAATATCTGGAGAGTGCAAATTCTCTGCTTTTTGATACTCCGGTAATTGGAGCAGAAGTCTATAGGAGTAATGACGGGGGAAGGTCCTGGGCCAAAATGAATGAAACCTATATTGATGATCTTTATTATAGCTATGGCTATTATTTTGGTGAAATTAGGGTGGATGCCAATGATCAGAACAAAATCTACCTGGGCGGAGTCCCCATAATAAAATCAGCGGACGGGGGTAAAACTTATACTTCCATTAGCGCGGAAAATGTGCATGCAGATCATCAGGCGCTTTGGATAAATCCTTTTAAACCAGGTCATATAATCAATGGCAATGATGGCGGACTTAATATGACCTACGATGACGGCGAAAACTGGACCAAACACAATTCTACCTCGGTAGGACAGTTTTACGCTATAAATGTCGACAATCAGGAGCCATACCATGTTTATGGTGGCCTGCAGGACAATGGGGTATGGATGGGGCCTCACACTGCGGTCCAGAACAGCAGATGGTATCAGACAGGTCACAATCCCTGGAAATCTATTTTAGGAGGTGACGGCATGCAAATACAAATAGATAACAGGAATGCAAACACTGTTTATACCGGCTTTCAATTCGGAAATTATTTTAGACTAAACATCGAAAATGGTAGCCGAAAGTACATTCAACCAAAACACGAATTAGGAGACGCACCTTACCGATTTAATTGGCAAACCCCTATCCTTTTGTCTTCACACAACCAGGATATCCTTTATTTGGGTAGTAATAAGTTACACCGATCACTAAATAAAGGCGATGACTGGGAGACCATCTCCAACGACCTAAGTCTGGGAGGTAAAAAAGGCAATGTAGCCTATGGCACCATTACCACAATTTCTGAGTCGCCCTTCAAATTCGGACTAATCTATACCGGCAGTGATGACGGACAAATACATCTTACCCAAGATGGGGGTGGAAGCTGGGAAAATATCGCGGCTAGTTTTCCAAAGAACCTTTGGGCGAGTAGGGTGGTTGCCTCTAAACATAAGAAAGAAAGGGTAATTGCAAGCTTAAATGGGTACAGGTGGGACAACTTTACTCCTTATATCTATATCAGCGAAGACTATGGAAAAACATGGAAGAACATAGCAAATAATATTCCGGCCTCCCCTGTTAATGTAGTCATAGAGGATTCAGAGAACGAACAAATTCTGTTTGCAGGTACAGATAATGGGCTTTACGCAAGCTTTGATCTCGGTAAATCATGGGAGCTTTTCCAGAACGGCGTCCCAAACGTTGCCGTACACGACCTGGTTATACAACCAGAAGCGCGTCACCTACTAGTTGGAACCCATGGAAGAAGCATATATAAAGCAGACATCTCTCAAATTCAAAAAATGACTCCCGAAACGCTAGCCAAAGAGCTTGTGGTTTTCAAACTGGACCGTATTAAACACTCTGATCGGTGGGGAAATGCATCGAGCAGCTGGAGTAAACCTAATACCCCGGGAATCGATGTCAGTTTTTATTCCAAAACTTCTCAAACCTATGCGGCTAAGGTAAAAACCTCAGACGGCACGGTGGTCAGCGCCACAGAAATAGAGGCTGATAGGGGTTTCAATATTTTATCATATGATGTGGCCTTTACAAAGGCTGGGAAATCTGCCTATCTAAAGAAGAACAAAACAGAACTTAAGGCCGCTAAGAACGGAAAAACCTATCTTCCTAAGGGAAAATACAGTATAGAGATTTCAGGCAACGGCAAAGCCGAAGAAGTAGCTTTTGAAATAGATTAGATATCCATGAAAAGAATTTATGGTATAGCAGTTCTCCTACTACTTTTAACAGGCTGCCAGGAAAAGAAGGGAGAATTCGTATGCAAACCCTGCGGTCTGGAATGTGATCAGCTTTCATTTGCTGAGGCAGGAACATGCCCCCATTGCAATATGCCCCTGGTAAAACAAGCCGATCTGCAACAAGATAGAAATCTCAAAATCAACAAGGTGGTCTTGCGTAAGGGCTCCGGAAGCTTCAGATTAGACGGGGGACCTTTCAAACCAGAAAAAACCATAGAAGTCTTTTATTATAAACCCGACAATTTCAATGCGCATTCACAAATTTTGATTGTAGTTCCGGGAGCAGGTCGAAATGGGGATAGTTACAGGGACGCCTGGATCCCTGAAGCCGAAAACTACAACCTGCTTGTCCTTGCACCAAGCTATTCTGAAGCCGATTACAGCTTTGAGGACTACCATTTGGGGGGTATACTTTCAGAACTCAACCTGGAAAACAACATCAAATTTTTAGACAATAGTAATATCGTTGAATTGGAGGAAGAAGGTCTTGATTTTAGGATCAATCCCGACCAAGCTTCAATGATATTCCCTGATTTTGATCGAATTTTTGATGAGGTAGTGAGTACTTTAAAAGGTTCACAGAAGTCCTATGACATCTTCGGGCACTCTGCCGGAGGTCAAATCCTTCATAGAATGGCGTTATTTTACCCCCATTCAAAAGCAAAACATATTATAGCTTCCAACGCTGGTTTTTACACCCTTCCAGATTTTGAAACTGAGCTTCCTTTTGGTATTAAGGCCACACAGTTGACCGATGAATCCTTAAAGAAGACCTTCAGCACTTCCTTGATTTTGCTTATTGGAGAACTAGACAATGCAGAAGAAACTGGTGGCACACTGCTTAGATCGCGCACTGCAGATATTCAGGGCTTGCATCGTTTATCCAGAGGAAAATTCTTTTATGATACCGCTTCCCAAAAAGCAGCTGCTCTAAAAACCCCTTTTAATTGGCGATTAGAAATTGTTCCTCAGGTAGGCCATGACCATGAGAAGATGGGCGATCATGCGGCCAAATTACTGTACAAAAAAATCGATGAAAATTAGTATTGCCCTAATTTGTCTTAACAGACTAGCTAGTTTGTTTTTCAATTTTAGACAACGGTTAGCACTTCAGATATAAGCAGGTTTTTTACTGTTTTTTATCGATAAACGACCATTTTCAAATGTATTGATCGATGAACTGCGGCCCGCACAAACCATTTGGTCTGTTATCGAAGAGGTTAAATATTTTAGGAAATGAATGCGTAAAGGATTGTCCGCTTCAAATCCTCGGTAAGCGGAAGGTTTTACCTGCCAACATGAAATAGCGCATCACCCTGATTTACCACTGCCTGATTGTTAATACAAATGAGATAGCCGTCATAAGGAGCCTTGATTTTTTTGCGGTGTTTGGCATAGGTATCGGTAATGAGTCCAAGTTCTTGCCCTTTTTTTATTTCGCTGCCATTGGTAACTTCAGGAATGAACATCCCGGCCGTATGGGCTCGAATCCATCTTCTTTCTTCTAAATGAATGGTGTTCTTTCTCTCGGAATAAATGGGTTCTATTTTAGTGATCATTTCAAAGTACTTTAGCACATTTAAGATCCCCTGCATTCCTTCCAAAATTGCATAATCATCAAAGCGCATGCTCTCACCTGCCTCAAACACTACTGTAGGTTTGCCCATCCTAAAAGCTGCATTTCTGAATGACCCTCTGATCAACCTGGCTGGAAAAGTTATAGGGGCATTAAAGATCTCAGCCAATTTCCTACTGTTTTCGTCCTCTTCAGTAAATCTTATTTGAGGAAAATTATGTCGCTGTGCCCCTCCGGTGTGCAGATCTATTCCAAAATCTATCTGCTGCAATATGTCTGTAGTATAGTGATAGGCTATTCTACTCGCCATGGATCCTGACTTGGTCCCAGGAAAACTTCGGTTTACATCCTTCCCGTCTGGCACATCTCTTGAAAAGTGAATGAACCCAAAAATATTGAGGATGGGCACGGCGACAACAGCTCCCTTCTTGACCTTGAAACGTTTCTGTTGCAACATTCGTCTCACAATCTCAATTCCGTTGATCTCATCTCCGTGGAGGCCGGCTTGCACCAAAATGGTCGGGCCAGGTTTTTTAGCATTGAATATATAGATAGGAATATCTATTAATGTCCCCGTCGGCAGCCTGTCAATACTTATCTTCAGAAGTTTTTCCTCTCCTGGGGCCACCGTTTCCTTGCCAATTTTTATCTCCCTATTTTCGCTTACGACGTCCATTTTGTTCTACAAATTTTACGATCTCCTTAGCAATATTAACTCCTGTAGCGCCTTCTATCCCTTGTAAGCCAGGAGATGCATTAACTTCTATAAGTAATGGCCCTTTTCTAGACCGTATCAGGTCTACCCCCGCGACTCCTAATCCAAGGTACTTTGTAGCATTCAAAGCAATGTACTGCTCTTTGGCACTAGGCTTTATAACAACCGTTTCTCCACCCCGATGCACATTGGATCTAAATTCTCCTACAGCACTTTTACGCTTCATACTGGCCACAATCTTGTTCCCTACAACGAAAATTCGAACATCCTCTCCATTAGATTCTTCAATGAATTTCTGAATAAGAATACTGGTATCCATTTTGTAGAATGTATCAATAATAGATTTTGCAGATTTTTTGGTCTCTGCCAAAATTACCCCCAGACCTTGGGTTCCTTCCTGAAGTTTTATGATTACAGGAGGCCCTCCTAAGATCTTTATCTGCTCCTCAATATTATCAGGGTTTATGGAAAAGAGGGTTTCCGGAATTGGAATGCCCTTTCTGGCCATAATCTGTAGTGTTCTAACTTTGTTTCTTGCTCTTGTGATCCCCAAAGATCTGGCAGTGCTAAAAACTCCGTTCATTTCGAACTGTTTAACGATGGCCGCTCCGTGGCGGGTAACCTTTGCTCCAATTCGTGGAATGACCGCATGGAAATCATTTGTGATATTTTCATCTCTAAGAAAAATCTGCGGCTTCCCAGAGCCTAGTTTTACCGAGCATTTGGTGTGATCAATCAGCTCTATATGATGTCCAAGTTTTATTGCCTCTTCTGCTATTCGCTTCGTAGAATAGACGTTCATACTGACGGATAAAAGCCCAATATTCATGGTAGTGTTTGCCTGGTTAGATATTTGGTATGTAATATCGGTCAAAATTTACAATCCAGCCAATGCTTTGAAAAAAATAAAACTACTGCCTCCTATTAGAGGATATATTTATCCTTTTAGCCTGAGTAAAAATCCTCAAAAGACTCAAAAGTGTTATAGCAAAAAAGTGATCTTATGAACGCAATTTATTCCTATTCTAAATTCATAAACAAAGTTTGTTAAAGACCCGTTTATGCGCTAATTTTGTGGCTATTCTTTAAACCATTTCCCTATGAGCGGATTGATAAAATCTTCCATTGCCAAAAAAGTGGTAATGGCGCTTTCGGGCCTCTTTTTAGTTTTCTTTTTGGCCCAGCATTTTACCATCAATTTTACGTCGGTGATAGCTCCGGATACCTTTAACGACTGGTCACATTTTATGGGATATAACCCACTAGTGCAATATGTTCTACAACCCATATTGATTGGAGGGGTGGTCATACATTTTGTTATGGGCTTTGTGCTCGAATTGCAGAACAGAAAGGCTCGCAATATTAAGTATGCAAGTTTTAAGGGGAGTGCCAATGCCAGCTGGGTTTCCAGAAATATGATCATTACCGGACTTGTAGTTCTGGCATTTTTGGGCTTACACTTCTATGATTTTTGGGTGCATGAAATTGCCTATAAGTATATTGAGTTCAAAGCGGAAGATCCGACGCGATACCACGCAGAAACGGTTGAAAAATTTGAGCCCTTTTGGCGCACCTTGATATACGTGATTTCTTTTGTTCTGCTCGCTTTGCATTTGTGGCATGGCTTTGCCTCCTCCTTTCAATCCATCGGGCTAAATAACAAGTATTCTAAAACGATTAAATCGCTTACCAAAATATATGCAATAGTTATCCCATTAGGATTCATATTTATTGCAGTATACCACCATCTTAATCCATTAACACATTAATTATGGGAATATTGGATTCTAAAGTTCCATCCGGGCCTCTGGCAGAGAAATGGACCAATCATAAAAATGAGATCAATCTGGTAAATCCTGCCAATAAAAGAAATATAGATGTTATTGTTGTAGGAACTGGGCTGGCGGGAGGTTCCGCCGCTGCTACCCTTGCAGAGCTCGGTTACAATGTAAAAACTTTCTGTTACCAGGATTCTCCCAGAAGAGCTCATTCCATTGCAGCTCAGGGAGGTATAAATGCGGCAAAAAATTACCAGGGAGACGGAGACAGTCCCTACCGTCTTTTTTACGATACCGTAAAAGGCGGGGATTACAGATCCAGGGAAGCCAATGTTTACCGTTTAGCTGAGGAATCTGCAAATATCATAGATCAATGCGTTGCCCAGGGGGTTCCTTTCGCCAGAGAATATGGTGGGTTGTTAGATAATCGTTCTTTTGGAGGAGTGCTGGTTTCCAGAACATTCTATGCGAAGGGGCAAACCGGACAGCAATTATTGCTCGGGGCTTATGCTGCCATGAATCGGCAAATAAACCGTGGTAAAATAACGGCTTTCAACAGACATGAAATGCTAGACCTGGTACTGGTCGATGGAAAGGCGAGAGGCATCATTGCCCGAGATCTGGTATCCGGAGAAATAGAAAGACATGCTGCCCACGCTGTGGTTTTGGCCACCGGGGGTTACGGAAATGTATTTTTCCTTTCTACCAATGCCATGGGAAGTAATGTAACCGCAGCCTGGAGAGCCCATAGGAGAGGAGCATTTTTTGCCAATCCTTGTTTTACACAAATTCACCCTACCTGTATTCCGGTGTCAGGAGAACATCAGTCTAAATTGACATTAATGTCCGAATCTCTTCGGAATGATGGCCGAATATGGGTTCCTAAACGCCTTGAAGATGCTCAGGCAATAAGGGAAGGCAAATTAAAACCTACTCAACTGGTGGAAGAAGAACGAGATTATTATCTGGAAAGACGCTATCCAGCTTTTGGAAATCTTGTTCCAAGGGATGTAGCTTCAAGGGCGGCAAAAGAACGCTGCGATGCAGGCTTTGGGGTAAATAAAACAGGTGAGGCCGTATTCTTAGATTTTGCGGCGGCCATCATGAGGTATGGGAAAGAAAAAGCCCTGACCTCAGGGATTAAAAACCCTGATGACACTGTTGTTCGTCAATTGGGAGAAGAAGTCATAGAGGAAAAGTACGGCAACTTATTTCAAATGTATGAGAAAATTGTTGACGAAAACCCATACAAAACTCCTATGATGATTTACCCCGCTGTACACTATACCATGGGCGGTCTTTGGGTAGATTACAACCTTCAAACTACTATTCCCGGGTGCTATTGCGCCGGAGAGGCTAATTTTAGTGATCATGGGGCCAATAGGTTGGGTGCTTCTGCCTTGATGCAAGGGTTAGCAGATGGTTATTTTGTACTTCCTTATACCATCGGGGACTATTTAGCCGATGATATTAGAACGGGGAAAATCTCTACTGAAACTCCGGAGTTCGATGATGCCGAAGCAAAGGTAAAGGACCGGCTAAAGAAGTTAATGAGCGGCAGCGGAGCACATTCTGTAGATTACTACCACAAAAAATTGGGTAAAATAATGTGGAACAAATGTGGGATGGCTCGTAATGCCAAAGGTCTTGAAGAAGCCATTGAAGAAATCGCCGAATTAAGGGCAGATTTCTGGGAAAATGTCAAAATACCCGGAGAATTGGACAATATGAATCAGGAGTTGGAAAAGGCCGGAAGGGTAGCTGATTTTCTCGAACTAGGCGAACTGTTTGCTAAAGACGCTTTGCACAGGAACGAGTCTTGTGGCGGACATTTCAGGGAAGAGTATCAAACCGAGGAAGGTGAAGCCTTGAGAGATGATGAAAACTTTAAATATGTTGCCGCCTGGGAATATAGAGGAGAACCCAAGGATGCCGTATTGTACAAAGAGCACTTAAAGTACGAGAACATAGAGTTAAAAACAAGAAGCTATAAATAGTTGCTCGTTGGTAGTTTTAGTTTGGTAGAACCTAATGCTTTATAAACTGCTAACACTAATAAAAATACTATGAATTTAACACTAAAAATATGGCGTCAGAAAGACGCAGCCACTAAAGGAAAGATGGTTGAGTATCCTATTAAGGGTATTGAAGGGGATATGTCTTTTCTGGAGATGCTCGATGTATTAAACGAAGAACTGATCAATAAAGGAGATGATCCTGTTGAATTCGACCATGATTGCCGGGAGGGAATTTGCGGTACCTGTTCCCTGCAGATCAACGGGGAACCGCATGGGCCAGACAGACTAATCACTACCTGCCAACTTCATATGCGAAAATTCAATGACGGTGATACCATAGTCATTGAACCTTTTAGGGCTACCGCTTTTCCCGTAATTAAAGACCTGGTTGTAGATAGAAGCTCCTTTGATAGAATTCAGCAGGCGGGAGGCTATATTTCTGTGAATACTTCCGGAAATACGGTTGATGCTAATGCTATTCCCATAGACAAGCACGATGCTGATGAGGCCATGGATGCGGCCACCTGTATAGGATGTGGCGCTTGTGTAGCAGCCTGTAAAAACGCAAGTGCTATGCTGTTTACTTCTGCTAAAGTGTCTCAGTTTGCCCTGCTTCCCCAAGGAAGAGTAGAGGCCGCGGAAAGGGTTCAGAATATGGTCCGTCAAATGGATCTTGAAGGCTTTGGGAATTGTACCAATACCGGGGCATGCGAAGTTGAGTGCCCAAAAGGCATCTCCCTGGAAAACATTGCCAGAATGAACAGGGAATACCTATCTGCCACCACAAAAGGCTAAATTAAACCAAGCATTAAACTCATTATGGCCACAAAAGGCTCGGCATATGTATCTAAATTGCCCGATCTGCCTACTTCTATCTTTACCGTAATGAGTAGCCTGGCAAAGAAGCACAATGCCATAAATTTGTCTCAGGGCTTCCCCAATTTCAATACGGATAAAAAACTGATTGATCTGGTCACTAAGGCCATGCAAGAAGGCTACAATCAATATGCTCCTATGAGCGGAATTTATTCATTGAGAGAAGTCATCTCCCAGAAAATTGAAACCCTCTACGGCACAAATTATCACCCTGCTTCAGAAATCACCATTACTGTAGGCGCTACCGAAGCTATATATATTGCAATCTCAGCGTTT
>JBFOMC010000351.1:0-11761 GCA_040830565.1 Flavobacteriaceae bacterium | reverse complement strand
TCCAATATAAAATCCGGTCTTGTTAATTGCATCTATGTTGGCGATGTTAAATCCAAGTGCAGAAATACTAATATCAGCGTTGGTATTCAATAATCCGCCGGTTACCCCAAAATCAACTCCTCCCTGGGCATTTGCACTTCCTAAAGAGAAAAGGGCAATACTAAATAAAAGAACTATGTTTTTCATAATATAGTGTTTGGTTCGTGTACTGTTTCAAATATAGAAAATATAATCAATTCCATTTTCTATTAACTACAAACCGTGCCGGAATAAAAAAGCGGAAACTATATAGTTCCCGCCCTTTAATGTCCGAAGCAATTTTTTAAAAGGTGTAGCCTACTCCGAGAGTTAGGTAATTACCTCTTACCTTGATATCTCCACTTCCTGTATAAGAATTATTGATTTGAAAGGTGTACCGAATTTCGGTAAATAAGGAAGGAAGAATATCAACCCCTAAACCTCCGGCCAGATCAAACTCCGTCCCAGTAAAATCGTCCGGAACTTCTTCGGTGGCAAATACCAATTGTGGTCCGGCCTGTAAGTTCACCTTGTCATTAAGGTAGAATTTTCCGAGAACAGGAAAGAAAATAGCATTAGCCCCATTTGCACTCGCATAGAGCAATTCTGGTTGAATATGAAAGGTTTCCGTTAATTCAAAATCCACAAGAATTCCGGCGTAAAATCCTGATTCTGAAGCAGAAACGGAAACATCATCAGACTTTACGCTTCCTCGTACATTAAGGTATCCCGCGGTTATTCCAAAATCGGCATTCTGAGCATTTACACCAAAACCTAACCCTATTAATAGGCCAAAAAGAATTAATTTCTTCATAAGTATTTATTTTAAAATTTAATATTAGCTGGCGAAGTAAAGGAGATTTCCTACAGCGGACAGATTAATGTTGTAAAGGATCGGAGATTTGTTGTGAATCTTTATGATCTTGATAAACAAAAAAAGTATGCGCTAGATGAACTATTGTATGAAGGCCTTCGGTAAGGAAAAATTTTAGCTGTAAAAACGCCCTAAAATTTGGTTAAGCTAGCATTGTTGTAATTTTAGCACATATAAAAACCTAACTGCGCTATATTTAATTATGAAATGGAAACAGGCCGTCGAGGATTATCAGCACTATCTGCGCATAGAAAGAGGGTTGGCTCAGAATTCCATTCAAAATTATTCCAGAGACCTCAAAAAACTAAGGAGTTTCCTAGATGCCAAAAAATTGGTTGAAGATCCGCTTACCATAGACCGGGAGACCATAGCACTATTTGTTCATGACGTGGCAAAAAGGTTAAATGCGCGGTCTCAGGCCCGGATAATATCTGGCTTAAAAAGCTTTTTTAATTATCTGGTCTTTGAAGATTACCGCAAGGATAACCCAATGGATTTGATAGCCTCTCCCAAAATAGGCCGAAAATTGCCCGATACACTCTCCACCCTTGAGATAAATGAGCTCATTGGAGCAATAGATTTATCAAAGCCACAAGGCGAGCGCAATAGGGCTATGCTGGAGACACTTTACGGATGTGGATTGAGAGTATCCGAATTGATCGGACTTAGAATTTCCGATCTTTTCTTTGACGAAGATTTTATCAAGGTCACGGGAAAAGGTGATAAACAACGTTTTGTTCCCATAAGCCCGATCAATAAAAGGTATATTAACATATATAAAAATGAGGTTAGAATACATCAAAGCATAAAAAAAGGGGCAGAAGATATTTTGTTCCTTAATCGAAGAGGAGCCAAACTTACAAGGGCAATGGTCTTTGCTATTGTTAAGCAGCTAGCCCAAAAAATCGGGCTCAGTAAAACGATTAGCCCACATACCTTCAGACATTCCTTCGCAACCCACCTACTGGAAAACGGAGCTGATCTTAGAGCCATTCAGCAAATGCTGGGGCATGAAAGCATCACCACCACCGAAGTCTACATGCACGTAGACAGAACCCACCTTACCGAAGTTGTGAATAAATACCACCCCAGAAAATAATGGAACGGCTGTATTGCTTTTGAGGTTTTCAGAATTTTAGACGAGAGCCTACCGTAAAAACGTCCGATCTTCCAAGCTCTCCATAGGGTCCAACCCTTGTATTGTTAAGTTGCTTGTTAAATCTGGCTTCCAATAGAACGTTATCGTTAAAATCAAAACCCAGGCCGGTATTAAAACTTAAACGAGGAGGTCCGTAATCTTGTATCTTCCTATTCAGATCAAATTCTATTTCCGGACCTGTAAAAAGGTAAAGTTTTCTATTTTTTATGAGATAAAGTTTGGTAAGCAAAGATGTTCGAAACCGATTCCTGTCTCCAAATCTATTGTAGAACATCTGCAGTTCTGTTTTGAAAGTTTCGGAAATACTAAATTCAATAATTGCCATTCTGTGTTGTTCTCCATTTACTTCTTCCGGATATATTGCACCTTCTATGGCAATAAACTCATTTTTTAAATCAGCGTTTACAGATTCGATGACCTCCTGTCCAAAGACGGGAGTAAAACACAGAAATAGTAGTACAACACATAATAATCGTCTCATAGATCCAAGCTTCATTTAAAAATAAGCAATCCGTGGGAAGTCAACTACCTTTAGAACCTATTTGTCAGAACTTTAACAGCATTCAATCTACTACTTCGGATCGGCTTGAAATCAAAATCCCACCAAAAGATCCTATCGCAATCGTTATAGTAGTTTTTATTTCATTTTTCCCTTATCGACTCAATTCTAAAACAATATATTTAGGCATAAAACAAGCTAAGTTGTTCACATGAACAGAGACAGGAAATGGTGGAAAGAAGGGGTGGTATATCAGATCTATCCCCGAAGTTTTCAAGATTCCAATGGTGATGGTATTGGCGATTTACAAGGAATCATTCAGCGCTTAGATTATATCAAAAGTCTGGGCATCGATATTGTATGGCTCAACCCCATCTATACCTCACCTAATGATGATAATGGTTATGATATTAGTGACTATAGGGCCATTATGTCAGATTTTGGTACAATGGCCGATTTTGATATACTCCTGGCAGGCTTAAAAGCTCGAGGAATCCGACTTATAATGGATTTGGTAGTAAATCACAGCAGTGATGAGCATCAATGGTTTAAGGAATCCAGAAAATCCAGAAACAATCCCTATAGAGACTACTATCATTGGTGGCCCGAAGAAAAGGGTATTCCTCCAAAACGCTGGAGCTATTTTGATGTAGACGGTAATGCCTGGAAATATGACTCTGAAACAAAAGCCTATTACCTGCATTATTTTTCGGTAAAGCAACCCGATCTCAAATGGGAAAACCCAAAACTAAGAGAAGAGATCTATGAGATGATGAGATTCTGGTTTAACAAAGGGGTTGATGGCTTTAGAATGGATGTGATTTCCTTTCTCTCTAAAGATCCTACATATCCGGAGTTACCTAAAAAATATAAAGGTAATTTTGTAACGTATTATGCAGATGGGCCTAAACTGCACGATTATCTTCAGGAAATGAATAGGGAAGTTTTGTGCAAATTTGATTGTATGACCGTGGGAGAAGCGCCTGGGGTACTATTAGAGCAAGCCCTACAGTTTGTTGATGAAGACAGAAAAGAACTCGATATGTTCTTTCATTTCGATTTAATGTCTCTAGACAGACAAGAAAAGGACCCTTTTTATATGCGAAAAGATCCTTGGAAGCTAACTGAGTTCAAAGCCATTTTTTCCAAATGGGATGCTGTATTTAAGGATAAAGGCTGGGGAAGTCTTTTTCTGAACAATCATGACTTTCCCCGAGCCGCCAGCAGATGGGGCAACGACTCTGAAGTCTATTGGCACAAGGCGTCGACAATGCTACAAACCTTTTTGCTAACCATGAGAGGAACACCGTTTTTCTATTATGGCGATGAAATTGGTATGACAAATATTGGTTTTGACGACATTGAGAATTATCGGGATATCAACTCCTTAAACAGATTTGAAGCAGCTATTAAACATGGAGAAGATCTAAAACCCTTGATAGAAAATGAAAAAAAGGCGGGGAGAGACAACGCCAGAACACCCATGCAATGGGACAGTTCCTCTAATGCGGGATTTAGCACCGGAGAACCCTGGTTAAAAGTGAACCGAAACCATACCCAGGGGATTTCTGTGGCTTCCCAGGAAAGAGATAATGACTCCGTACTAAACTACTTTAGAAGGATGGTGCAAATTAGAAAAGCACATCCCGGATTAATCTATGGCCATTATACTTTACTGTTAGAAGAAAATGAGCAGGTATATGCTTATACCAGAACATTGAAAGATTCGCGATATCTCATTTTGCTGAGCTTCTCTACAAAAAAAACCGAACTAAAAATCCCTCTAGCCTATAGCAAAGCCAAGCTGATCATTAGTAATGATAAATCAGAAATGGAGCCCGTAGAGAAGCATAACCATTTTACTTTAGCGCCGTACCAGGCAAGCGTGTATCAATTATTTTAGCCTATGAAAACCAGAATATACATCCTCGTATTCCTACTAGTCTTACTTGCAGATCTGGTAGTGATTGGAGGTGGGTTTTCGTCCGAGCTTAGGTTTGTTACCAAACCCGCAATTATCATAACCCTGTTGATCTACCTGCTTAAAAACTCTGGGAGATTTCCTTTTCAAAGGGAATATCTGACCCTGGCCCTTTTGTTTTCCTTAATTGGTGATGTGCTTTTGTTGTTCGGCGATCAGTTACAATGGCATTTTATAGGCGGTTTATTGGCTTTTCTTCTTGCCCATTTGATGTATATCAGTCGCTTTTTCAGGCTTCGCAATTTAAGGTCGGGAAATGCGCTTTGGGTCTCCCTTCCCTTATTGTTGTATGCAGGATTTATTCTTAATCTCATCAGACCTAATTTAAATGAACTGCTACCCTATGTGGTAGCCTACATGGTAGTCTTACTTTTTATGGTTCTGGCCACTGCTCTCAGGAAAAAGGCCGTGGTCGGGCCTAGTTATTTCCTGGTTCTCAGCGGCGCATTATTGTTTATGGTTAGTGATAGCCTATTGGCGATTAACAAGTTTTACACGCCGATAATGCATTCAGACCTCGTGATTATGCTTACCTATGGCCTGGCGCAACTTCTCATTATTCACGGAGCGCTGGAAGGAGTTAAGTACTACGAAAAATTACGGTAGCACCATTTGTATCTGTGAATAGTTTGCGTTATTTTCATTGGCCTATTTACGATCTGACTAATTCTATCTCCTATGAAAAACCTAATACCATTTCTCTGCATTTTTTTTATACTTTCTCAGGTCACAGCTCAAAAGAAAGTAAGTGATATCATTAAAAACCTGGATAGCAAGGCCGAAGCTTATGGTGTCATTGCCCAAAACATCTGGGAGCTGGCAGAAATGGGATATCTTGAAGAACTGAGCTCTGCATTGTTGCAAAAGACCCTTGCCGATGAGGGCTTTAAGGTAACTGCCGGCGTAGCGGAAATTCCTACCGCTTTTACAGCAGAATACGGGAGCGGGAGTCCGGTAATCGCTATCCTTGGAGAGTACGATGCCCTCCCGGGATTATCCCAAAAAGCTGTGCCGGAAAAAAGCTCTGCCGGTAAAGCGGCCGGACATGCCTGCGGGCATCACCTATTTGGAACGGCCTCAACTGCAGCCGCCATTGCGGTTAAAGACTGGATGAAAGCTAACAATGTAAAAGGAACTGTACGTTTTTATGGCTGTCCTGCGGAAGAGGGTGGTTCCGGTAAAGTATATATGGTTAGAGCCGGATTGTTTGATGATGTAGACGCAGCGCTTCATTGGCATCCAGGAGCGCAAAATGCGGCCAGTGAAGGAGCTGCCCTGGCTAACAAGTCGGCCAAGTTTCGTTTCTACGGAGTCTCGGCCCACGCGGCGGGTTCTCCGGAAAAAGGTCGCTCTTCCCTGGACGGCGTAGAAGCCATGAATGCCATGGTAAATATGATGCGCGAACATATTCCAGAAAAGGCCAGAATACACTATGTAATTACTCAAGGTGGTAAAGCTCCGAACGTTGTCCCGGATTTCGCAGAAGTGTATTACTACGCAAGGCATAACAAGCGGGACGTAGTTATTGATATTTTTGATCGCATCGTAAAAGCTGCTGAAGGCGCGGCCCTTGGCACAGGAACTACCATGGATTATGAAATGATAGGAGGTACTCATGAACTCTTACCGAATTCGACCCTTCAAAAGCTTGTTCATAGCAATCTTTCTAAGGTAGGTGGTATTACTTATACGCCCGAAGAGTTGGTGTTTGCTAATAAAATTGCACAAAGCCTTGGATATGATAACGCTAATCAGGATATCGCCAAATACGTTCAACCTTATACTGAAAACCCTAAGGCATATGGATCAACTGATGTTGGGGATGTGAGTTTTGCCGTACCTACTGTGGGTATGAGCGCTGCAACCTGGGTTCCGGGTACACCTGCACATAGTTGGCAGGCCGTAGCCGCCGGAGGAACTACTATTGGTAAAAAGGGCATGATGGTAGCCGCCAAAACCCTCACCTTGACCGCTATAGAATTATTTGATAACAAGACCGTTCTGGAAAACGCCAAAAAGGAATTTTTGGAACGCAGAGGAGTAGATTTTACTTATATCCCCCTACTCGGGGATAGGGCTCCGGCTTTGGATTATAGAAAATAAAGAAGTCCTGATCGCGTAGATCAGACATCGTAACTTTTTTTCTTTTAATGGTTGCGCTTATTTCCTTCTTCCAGTGAAGTAATCCTTAAAGTTTTAATGCCTGTGTAACAAACCCGCCATATAGTCTACTAACCTAGTATAACAACCAACCCAAACGTGAACAAAGAACTGGAACATAAATTTGTGACGGAGCTTGAGAACAATCAGAACATTGTTCACAAAATTTGCAGCTTATATACCAATGACAGGCATGCTCACAATGATCTTTTTCAAGAAATTACCATACAACTGTGGAAAGCCTACCCTAAATTCAGAGGAGACTCAAAATTCAGCACCTGGATGTACAGAGTTGCTCTTAACACTGCCATTACCCTTTATAGAAAATCAAAAAAGAGAATTAAAACACAGGATTATGATTCGGTAATATTTAAAATAAAAGCCGACGAATATGACGAAACTCAGGAGCGGCAATTAAAGTTGATGTACAAAGCTGTAAGGCAATTAGGGGATATTGATAAAGCACTGGTCTTTCTGTATCTGGAAGACAAAGATTATACGGAAATCGCTGAAACACTTGGTATTACCGAAGTGAATGCAAGAGTGAAAATGAACCGTATAAAAAATAAACTTAGGAAAATACTTAATCCATGAGGTTATGATGGACGAACTTGAATTACTTAAAAAAGACTGGCAGAAAAAGGAAGCCCATCTTCCTAAACTGTCTTTTGATGAGATTTATAAAATGATCTGGAAGAAATCCTCTTCAATAGTAAAATGGATCTTTTATATCAGCATTATAGAATTTGTGCTCTGGGCTACCTTAAATATTATTTCCTACAGTCAGGAGAGTTTTCAACTAGAAAAGGAATGGCACATTTATGAATTTTCTACCGTTCTTAACGTCATTTATTACTTTGTACTCATCTACTTCATCTACATTTTTTACCAGAACTACAGACAGATCACGGTAACCGACTCTGCCTCCAAGCTTATGAAATCTATCTTGAGAGTAAAACGTACCGTAACACAATATGTTTGGTTCAATATCGGGATCTTTACCATTTCTTTTCTGATGTTACTTTATGGTTCGCTTAAATATGGAGAGGAAAGTGAAAAGATTCTCAGTGCTGCAGCCAAAAGTGGCAACGAGGCCTTGTTTTGGGTTACTTTCGGTGCAATTTGCCTGGCTATTATAGGGGTAATATTGGTCTTTATTTGGCTGTTTTACAGAATTATATACGGGATACTTCTAAAACGTCTTAGAGAAAATTATTGGGAGTTAAAAAAATTGGAAGTTTAACTTTTCTTACGCCAACGACGTTCCTGATTCTCCGCTTCAAAAGCAAGAAGTTCTTCTTTTGGGATCACTTTTAAAAAGGATGGATGTTGCTCAATGGCATATTCCAGTTTTTCGATTATAGACTCCACAGATTCATTTTCATAATCTATCTCCAAAGGGTCTTTGATAACCATCGATTGTAAAATCCCCTTTTTCTTCACCCGGAGTCCTTTTTTGTCAAAAGAGCGCCTGAAGCCATCTATGACCACAGGAACCACTATCGGTCTGTACTTTTTTATAATATGCGCTGTTCCTTTTCTTAGAGGTTTCCAGGGGGTAGTAGTCCCTTGAGGAAATGTAATGACCCAACCATCATTGAGCGCCAGACCTATATTGGAAATATCACTCATTTTTACCTGTCTGTTCACATCCTTTCCTTCAGACCTCCACGTCCGCTCTATACTAATAGAACCGGCATAAGCGAGCACCTTGGTCAACAGGCTTTTCTTCATGGTTTCCGCAGCGGCAACATAGTATACATTTAATTTGGGGTTCCATAAGTAGCCAATATTTTTGATAGAATCATCTCTGCCCTTAAGACTTGCATTGAAGACATGGAACATGGCTACAACATCTGCAAAATAGGTTTGGTGATTGCTGACAAAGAGTACGTTCTTCTCGGGAAGTTGTCTTATTACCTCAGAACCCTCTATTTCGAGTGTATTAAACCCTTTGTAACGCTGATGGGTTATGAGCCCCATAATACGTATTAGCCAGGTTTTTAGAAATAATATATGCCCAAAAGGGTTCCTTTTAAATATTGACATAGGCTACTAAAATACTAAATATGCCTCATAGAGTTTCGTTAAATATTTCCTTAATCTCATTTAGCATCATAGCCGTAGCTCCCCAGACCGTATGCCCATTAAGTTTAAATGCCGGTACTTCTATATTGCTGGCGTACGAGGTAGATAAACGCTGGGACCTCAAATTTCTATCGTCCAGAAAATCTCTCACCGGCACCTCCACAAGGGCCTCCACTTCTGCCTCTTCGGGGATAAAAGGTTCAGAAGCATCATATAATCCAATATACGGTTGAACTTCAAAATTACTTGGCGGAATAAACACCTTGGTCAATGATTTGATCACCTGCACCTTATTTGGGTGCACTCCAACCTCCTCGTAAGTTTCCCGCAAAGCCGTGGCTAAGATATTCTCATCCCCTTTTTCCGCCTTCCCGCCGGGAAATCCGATCTGGTCAGAATGCACACCTTCGTAAGATTTTCTAAGAATTAATAGGACATGGGCGATCCCTGCATCATTTGGGTAAAAAAGTGCCATGACCCCGGCCTTCTTAGGCGTTATCTTAGCAGATAATCCGGCCTTCAGTTCCTTTATTCTTATCTCGGGGGCCATTTTGTAATGGGAAGTAACTCCGGGAAGCGGCAGATTTTTTATTTTTGCTACCTGTTGTGAAAAATAATCGTACTCCATGTCAATTAAAAGAATCGCCTTTTTTACAATAATACCATTATTTTTTTTAGTTGCATGTAAGGACGCACCTAAGGAAAAACCCGCTAGTGTTAAAGCGGAAGAACCTGTGCTGGACACCCTCCAGGTTCAAGAAACTGAGGAGGAGACCGCGGAGGCATTTGAACTGACAGAGGATAATGCCATCGACTTCTTTTTTGAATACCAAAAGGGATTAAAGGAAAACAAAGTAAAGATGACTACCAATCTTGGTAGCTTTACGGTTCAGCTGTACGATAATGTACCCTATCACAAGGCCAATTTTATCTACCTGACCAAAGCGGGATATTTTGACAATACCATGTTCCACCGGGTGGTAAAGAATTTCATCATACAAGGGGGAAATGCGGACAACAAGGAAACTGCAAGAAAAAGGAGAAAGATTGGGAGATACTTGCTTCCTCCTGATACCAGAAAAGGCTATAAGCACCACAGAGGTACCATCTCTATGCCCAGCAGCGAAATTGACAATCCACATATGCTTGCCTCTCCTTATGAATTCTTTATCGTAGTTACCAAACCAGGTTCATACCACCTTGATGGCAACTACACCCCTTTCGGAAAGGTCATTAGTGGAATGGACGTGGTAGATAAGATTAACAATGTTCCTGTAGACGATGGCGATTGGCCCTCAGAGAATGTCTATATTGAAAAGGCGGAAGTGGTGGATTAGGAGTTAGGTAATAGATACTTGATATTAGAATTCTAATCAACTTTTTATTGAAAAAAGTTCAAGCTCAAGTATCAAGTTCAAACTCAAAAGGTAATAAGTGTTTAAAAAAAGTCTTTGACAATTAGTCTTTGGTGGTTGCCATTAAGTCTTCAGTTCTATTTCCATCTTTTTAATTTCTGAAGCAAAGCCAGAATTTCGGAGGTACCTTTCACTACCTACTTTTAATTATTTACTGCTTTTTCCCAAAAGGTGCAAGGAAATTGCAGTCTCAAAGGTTATCTTGAATTGGGGAGGGGATGGTAATCCCCATGAAAGGGGATAGAATTGAAGAATCGAAGAATTGAGGAATTAATAATTTATAACTTTCCATTTTCCACTTTTAATTTTTAATTCTTAATTCTCCCGTCTGTAAATGGTAGGTAAGGCGATCTTAAAGCGGACAGCCACAAGCCTAATTCCGATAATCAACAGAATTGCTGCGAGATAGGCATACTCATCCGGAAAGGGCAACTTTCTAAATAAAAAGTATCCGGCTCCCCCCATTATACAAGCCGTGGCATAGATCTCTTTTCTAAAAATGACCGGGATCTCATTACATAAAATATCGCGGATCACCCCGCCAAAACTTGCTGTCATAGTGCCTAGGGCAATACACATTATAGGCAACATTCCGGCATGCAATCCTTTTTCAATACCTACCAGGGTATAGAGCCCTATCCCAATAGTATCAAATAAAAACAGTGAAGTTCTCAGATATTTAAGTTGATTTCTAAACAGTATTGCGAGGACCACCGTAATCAAAATGGTGATAACATAAACCGTATCTCGCATCCATACCACTGGGGTATTTCCGATGAGTAGGTCTCTTAAAGTACCTCCTCCAACGGCAGTGACAAATGCGATAATAAATACGCCAAAAACATCGAGTTTCTTTTCCATGGCTACCAGAACCCCGGAAATGGCAAAAGCAATGGTTCCCAAAATGTCTATGGTAAAATAGAACACAGTCTAAAGCTTTTGAGTGTAAAAATTGTAATCTTTTAATACTGTATCTAAATATTGGGCATCGTACAAATCCGAATTGGAAGCCAAAATACTCTCCACTTTGTCGCGCAAAGCCTTCATAGTCTTATAGTCCTGACTATTTTTGGCAATTCTATAGGTATCCTTGATCAATCTGACATCCTTATCTGTAAGCATAGTAACATTGGTAAACTTGGGCACATATGTATCAGCCACTTCCTCTAAAATTGTGTGAGATACCTTCGTTTTATTTTTAGTGCTTATCACCACGGTTCCTGCCGCTGCATCGCCCAGGCGCTGCCTTTTTTCAGAAAAGAGGATGGTAAGTAAACCTATCGACCCTAAAAAAATCCAAATGTCCACCAGACGCAACATCCACCTTACCAGGTAATTACTCCAATGCACAGGAGATCCATCCACTTTTACCACCCTCATTTTAAGAAGCAGTTTCCCAACGGTACGCCCGTTGAATAAGCTGTGCATTAGTAAACTATAGAACATGGCAGGAAGAAAGATTAGGCTCATAAGCCCTCGCTGCGTCCAGGTGTCCTCATAAATATAACCTATAGCCTGCCCGATATACTGGACTAGGATAGCGTATAAGTAAAGAATAAAGGCATCG
>JBFOMC010000350.1:0-4162 GCA_040830565.1 Flavobacteriaceae bacterium | reverse complement strand
CCCAGCTTACAACAGCACATTGGGGTACTCATGCAGATGTATACCTTCGAAGACACTATTCCAAAGGTTTTGGACATACTTAAAGAGGGTATAACCTACTTTACAGAACAATTAAACTACCACTTGAATGTGAATCATGACGGAAGAAAAGTGGTGGGCGATAATCCTTATGATATTTCAGATACTAATTATGGAAACGGCAACCCCAAGAATAGGGTGGAAGACGAAAGTCACGGTACACACGTTGCCGGTATCATTGCAGCGGAACGAAACAATGGAAGGGGTATTAGAGGAGTAGCCAATAATGTAAAAATCATGAGTATTAGGGCCGTACCTAATGGAGATGAATACGACAAAGACATTGCTTTAGGCATTAGATATGCGGTAGATAACGGAGCTAAAATTATCAATGCTAGCTTTGGAAAAGGATATTCTCCCAATGCTCAGTGGGTGTATGACGCCCTGAAGTACGCCGCAGAGAACGATGTGCTTTTTATTCATGGTTCAGGTAACGACGGCAAGAATATGGATGATCCTAAAAATCCAGGGTTTCCAAATGATCACGGGAACCATACAACTTCTGAGATTACGGACAACGTAATAGAAGTTGGGGCTTTGGAACCCAAGTATGGATCAGAAATGGTAGCGAGTTATTCAAACTATGGCACAAAAAATGTAGATGTCTTTGCTCCCGGAAGTGCCATTTACTCAACAATGCCCGGCAACAAATATGAATACCAAGATGGTACTTCTATGGCAGCGCCCGCGGTGACAGGTATTGCGGCCTTGATACGATCTCAATACCCGAAACTAAGCGCTGCCCAGGTAAAGAAAATCCTTATGGTTTCAGGACAGAAAACAAAAACCTCGGTAATTCTTTCCGGCGATACCGCCAAAGCAAGACCGTTTAATGAGGCCTCCAAATCTGGTAAAATGGTGAATGCCTATAATGCACTTATCTTAGCGGGTAAAGTGGCGAAAGGCACTATTAATCTTTAATTGTATGAATACAAATAGAAAAATCCTCCTTGGAGTACTGGTATTAATGACGAGTTGTTTTAGCCTAAAAGGCCAGGGCAATAACAGCTATTGGCAGCAGCACGTGGATTATACCATGGAAGTAGACATGGATGTAGAGAGCTTTCAGTATGGAGGAACCCAAAAACTGATCTATACGAACAATTCTCCAGATATGCTCGACAAGGTATTTTATCATATGTATTTCAATGCCTTTCAACCCGGAAGTGAAATGGATATCAGGCTGCAGCACATAAAAGACCCCGATGGCAGAATGTATGTTAATGGGAAGAGCAGAATTGCCAGTCTATCTCCAAGTGAAATAGGTTATTTAAGAGCTTCATCCTTAAAACAGGACGGCCAGGATGTTTCTTTTGAGTTGGTGGGTACCGTTCTGGAGGTGCTCCTTGCCAAACCTATTCCTCCGGGAGGAAAAACTACTTTTGAAATGGTATTTGAAGGCCAGGTCCCGGTTCAAATCAGAAGATCTGGAAGAAATAGCGCCGAAGGTATTGCGCTCTCTATGAGTCAATGGTATCCTAAGCTGGCTGAATACGATTTTGAGGGCTGGCATGCCGATCCATACATAGCAAGAGAATTTCATGTGGTTTGGGTCGACTTTGATGTAAAACTGACCATTGACAAGGATTATGTGGTGGGTGGTAGTGGTTACCTTCAAAATCCAAATGAAATTGGACATGGGTATGAGGCCCCCGGAACAGTGGTTAAAAGACCTAAAGGCAAAACGCTTACCTGGCATTTTAAAGCGCCTATGGTACACGATTTTATGTGGGCCGCAGATCCTGAATATATTCATGACACCTTACAGGTAGAAGATGGTCCCATGCTACATTTCCTCTATAAAAATGATCCGGAAATCATTGAGAACTGGAAGAAATTACAACCGAAAACTGCGGAGACCATGCAGTTTTTTAGCAAAAACATAGGTGCATATCCTTACGAGCAATACTCTGTGATTCACGGAGGTGATGGCGGCATGGAATATGCCATGAGCACCTTAATTACCGGAGGCAGGAAGTTTGGAAGTTTAGTTAGTGTTATGGTACACGAAATGGCACACTCCTGGTTCCAGCATATTCTCGCCACAAATGAATCCAAACACTCCTGGATGGATGAGGGGTTCACTTCTTTTATCTCCGCACTTTGCAAAAATGAAATAATGACTCCTAAAAAGGATAATCCCTTTCAGGGAAGTTATAATAGCTACTTCGGATTAGTACAATCTGGAAGGGAACAACCTCAGACCACACATGCGGATAGGTATGATATCAACGGAGCCTATGGAACTTCTGCCTATAGCAAAGGCGCTGTATTCCTATCTCAGCTTGGATATGTAATTGGTCAGGACAAGCTTATGGAAACACTGAGAAAATATTACGAGGATTTTAAGTTTAAGCACCCTACTCCAAATGATATCAAGCGTTCTGCAGAGAAAGTTTCCGGAATGCAGTTAGATTGGTACCTCACAGATTGGACCAAGACCACAAACACTATTGATTATGGTATCAAAGAAGTCAAGGCAAATGGTGATAACAAGACCAATGTGGTCTTAGAGCGGATAGGTTTAATGCCAATGCCAATGGATATACTTGTTGTTTTTGAAGACGGAAGCCAGGAGCTTTTCTATGCACCACTAAGAATGATGCGCGGAATGAAGGACAATCCCTACCCTAACTTAAAAAGAACCGTAGTTGACGATTGGCCATGGGCATTTCCCAGTTTCGAATTTAGCATAGACAGGCCTATTGGAGATATCAAAGCTGTCGTTATAGACCCCTCTCAACTAATGGCGGATATTAATCCACAAAACAATTTCTGGCAGGCCGAGAATACTATGCCTAAGGAATAGCTATAAATTAAACTCTGCCTGGATTAAAGAATTTCTTTTACATCCATGAGCAATCTTTATAGAGGTCTTTTTTAGAACTGCGTTCCCTATTACTCATGAAAGTCAGGCTGCCTTTTGATGGCTTAGCCCTATAGCCCAATAGATGGAACAACGGTCTTCGCAGAAAGCGCGCAATTTTAGCGTTTACAATTAGTTGTTTTTTCCGGTTAATGGAAACCCCCGGAAGTAGCCCTAGAAAATGGTCCCAGTTTACTCCTCTTAAAAACTCTGAAAATCTTAGAGCCCAGAAAGGAATAATTCGAATTAAAAAAAAGCCTTCTTCTCCCTGAGTTTGATATAGGGGCATAAATAGAATGCCGTTCTTAGAAGCTAAAACTTCTTGCCCGTTATACTCGGCCAAAGAGGTTCCTTTTTTTATGTTCTCAAAACTTTCAAAACCCTCGAACATCGTAAAACGATCCTGTGACTTTAACCCAAATCTCTTGATCACTTCATAGAATTTGGTGTTGCCGTTAGCAGCCAAATGCAATTTTTTATAATGTTCTGTATGATTAGACCAGATCGACTTGGGAAGGATGCCTGCGATAGAAAGCGCTAACCATATAAAGGATTCGGCATTGTCTACGGCCTCGGCATCCTGGTGCTGTCCGCATTCAAAGCCTAGAGAAACATAACCCTGTTCGTTAATATAACTCAATAAAGGGCCTTCTAAATACTCTTCTATTCCCAGAATGACCGGCAATGGAAACCGCCTGGAAAATTTCCTGTTGATCAAAGCATCATTAATCGTAATAAATGGGATGGTTTTGCTAGAAGTGGTGTGAATATCGATGAAGTAGATCGGACCAGTGTAACGAGAAAGCATCTTGGTTATTTCCCGATATAAAATAAGCAGTTCTTTTTCCTCAACAGAGCGCAATTGTTCCTTTTTGAGTTGGATGCTTTTGATATTAATACTAGTCCATAGTCTATTTAGGTCCTGCTCCAGAAATCTTTCACCTTGTTGAAGTCCGGGCAAATTGCCTCTTATCCCAATAAAATTGCCAAGAAGTGTTTTTTCATTTTTTCTTAACTGGGTAAATACCTTTTCTACCGCAAGGACACCTGCAGGTTCATTACCGTGGACTCCGGCGAATATAACCAGGGTCGGTGCCTCATCTTTCAGGTGTATGGTGTCAACGAAGCGGAAGTTCTTTGTCGAAACCAAAGGCCCGGGGGAGTTCTGGTGCAGCATTTCAAAGGTCATTGGAAGTAATTATCCCAATTAGTTTTTGG
>JBFOMC010000349.1:0-9025 GCA_040830565.1 Flavobacteriaceae bacterium | reverse complement strand
AGCCTTGGGCAAGTATATTATCGTAAACAAATACGAGGAAGCTATGCAGGGACCTAATCCGGATCATAGAGGAGTCCTTCCAAGACTTTGGAGTGACCAACATGCCGAGAATTACATCAAATATTTTGGTCCCCCTGATTTTAAGATGAAGTCTTCCAATGAAGAACTACGCAAAGCGGTAGCGCAACTTAAAACAGGTTTTGCGAACGGCGAGATAGACGAACAACAATACATTAGTTTCTTAAAACAATTTAGCGACTATATTGAGGTACAGCCGCCTACCGTATGGCAAAACATAAAGTATATGCTCCAATTTCAGTTTGGTTATATGTACTGGCGCTATTTTATGTGGAATTTCGTTGGAAAGCAAGACGACATACAAGGAAAATACAATGGCAACGGAGAATGGATAAGTGGCATTGGATTTATAGACAGCATCAGGCTCGGCAGTCAGGAAAACTTACCCGATGACATGTTGGCAAACAAAGGAAGGAACACCTATTTCTTCCTGCCCTTGCTGCTAGGTATTGTAGGATTGATTTTTCAGATCTCCAAAGACCCCAAACAGTTTTGGGTACTCTTTGTGTTCTTTATGTTTACGGGTATAGCTATTCAGTTTTACACCAATCCGTACATCTTCCAGCCCAGAGAACGTGACTATTCGCTTGTTGGTTCCTTTTACATTTTTGCTATCTGGATAGGGTTGGGAGTCTATGGCCTCTTTGATGAATTTAAGAAATGGCTTAAGCCAAAGGTGTTGGCCCCCTTAGTTCTCGGGGTGTGCCTATTGGCTGTACCAGGGGTAATGGCTTTTCAAAACTGGGATGACCATGACAGGTCTAACAGGTATACTGCAAGGGCCAGCGCGATGGCATATCTTGATTCTTGCCAAAAAGATGCCGGAGCCATGCTATTTACCATTGGAGACAATGATACTTTCCCCCTATGGTATGCCCAGGAAATAGAAGGTTTCAGAACGGATGTTCGGGTTATATGTACCAGCCTTTTTGCCACGGATTGGTATGTTGATCAAATGAAGCGAAAAGCCTATGAGAGTGATCCTATTCCTTCTCAACTCACCCATGATCTTTACCGTTATGGAAATAGAGATGTCATCTATTTTCAACCTCTTCCTGGTATTTCAGAGAAAAGATGGGACATAAAGGACTTTATGAATTGGGTAGGGAGTGATAAGCCGCAAACTAAATTGAGGTATTTTCTTGAACAAAGAGGCGCGGACCTCAGCGAATACTCTGAAAGTACTTTAGACCTCGTTTATTATCCAACAAACAAGATCCGAATTCCCGTGAATAAGGAAAATGTCTTAAAAAGCGGTTTGGTGAAGGAAAAAGACAGTGCGCTTATTGTAGATTATATCGATATAGACCTACCTCAAAGTGCTCTTCCCAAAAACAGGATATTGATGCTTGATATTATGGCTAATAATGATTGGAAGCGTCCAATTTATTTTTCGGGAGGTAGTTTTGATAAGGCAGAGTATATCTGGATGAAAGAATATTTGCAGCTAGATGGGATGGCATACAAACTAATTCCTATCAAAACCGAAAACCGAAGCACCTTTGAAATGGGCAGAATCGACGGGGATCTGATGTACGATATAGCTATGAGTTGGGATTGGGGAAATTCTGGTAGCTCAGAAATTTACCACGATCCTCAGACAAGAACTCAAGGCCTTTCTATGAGAAGTAATCTTGCGCGTCTTGTAGAAACTTTGATCAATGAAAATAAAATAGACAAAGCCAAGGATATTCTAAATCTGGCCATGAACAATATGCCGGTAGAATATTTTGCCTTCTACACTTTTGTTGAACCCTTTGTTGACGGATATTTCAAAGTTGGTGAAACCAAGAAAGCTCGCGAGCTTTTTGAGAAACTCAAGAATATTTATCAGGATAGATTAGATTATTACTCAGGTATTCCAAGGGATGAGCAGTACGATAAAATTGAAGATATTATTTCGGACATGGAGGCCTACAGACGCAATATCGATATTCTGATCGAAAATGACGATAGGGAAATGGCGGAGAAAGAAACCCTGATCTTTAATGAATATATAGATCGATTCAGTCATTTCTACAGAAATGAATTATTAGAAGAAGTGCCGTCTCCGACAGAGCCAAATCCAGATCTAGTAGATAGTATCCCTATTACAGATTCAGTTGGGGTAGAAAATATTGACGAGGAAGAAAAAGCAGACAGTGTGGCTGTGCCTCAAGGGGAATAAAAAAGGAAAATATTTTAGAACCAAGGTGTTAGGAAAAATAGCTTAAGTAAGCAGGCGGTCATACTAGCCTACAGCACTATAGTGCTCACCTCAAAAGCCGGATAAGTCTCCTAAAATTCTGAAAACTCTAAAGATACTCGTTGAGTATTCCAATAAGGGTATTGGCATCCTGCTCTCCACTCTGTCTCCATACCATTTCACCTTTTTTGTAGATCATTAGTGTAGGAAGGCCTTTTACTCTTAATGCCTGGGAAAGCTCTTTGTTCTTATCAACATCAATCTTAATAACCTTGCCCTTATCCCCGAGCGCTGCGGCCACATCTCTTAATACAGGGTGCATGGCAGTAGATTGTTCGTTCCATTCCGCATAGAAGTCGAGCAACACCGGAATTTTCAGATCTATAAGTTCGCCAAATTTAGACATATGTAAATCATTGGGTTATGGGTCAAATGTAAGAAAAAATGTTATAATCCAGGGGCAGAGAGCGATTTTGTCTACTTAGTCTGAGTTAAATTCACGTTAAGGATTTCTTTTTAAGAGTGATTACTGTAATCTCGGGCCAAATGCCAACTCTCCCGGGGTATCCAATAAAGCCAAAGCCCCGGTTCACATTTATGAACTGTCCGAGTTCCTCGTAGACTCCAGCCCAATATTTATAGCGCCATTTTACAGGGCTCCACCTAATAATCCCAGGGATCTCGATTCCAAACTGCATCCCATGAGTATGTCCACTAAGGGTTAGATGGTAATGATCCTGGTTATGTATTACTTCTTCCTGCCAATGTGTGGGGTCATGACTTAAAAGAATTCTGAAATCATCTTTGGAAAGTCCGGAAACTGCCTTTTTAAGATCCCCGACGGTTTTAAATCCTTTACCCCAATTTTCAACGCCAATCAGAGCTAATTTATCTTCTCTCCTTCTAAGGTATCTGTGTTCATTCAGTAGTAGGTCAAAACCCATATCTTTCTGAAGGTTTTTTAAGTCTTCTAAATTCTTAGCCTTTGCCTCCTTTGATTCCCATGGTACATAATCCCCATAATCGTGGTTCCCTAATATTGAAAATTTCCCATCTGGGGCTTCGAGCGTAGAAAACAACTCCGCCCAAGGTTGCATTTCCGAGGCTTTGTTGTTTACCATATCGCCAGTGAAACAGATGACATCACTTTGCTGCTGATTAATAAGGTCTACTCCATAAGCTATCTTTTCCCTACTATCAAAACTCCCGCTATGAATATCCGAGATTTGGGTAATGGTATAACCGTCAAAACCTTCTGGGAGATCGTCAAATTCCAAACTATACTTTAACACTTTGAAATTATACTTGCCTTTATACATTCCGTAGAGCAGTGCACCAAATGGTACTGCAGCTATTCCCAGAGCTAACAGGCTGAGAAACCTTCTGCGCGTGGGGAGGCTAAACTCCGGGGTATTGCCAGATAATTTATGAAAAGTGGCTGAAATGAACCTGAAAATATCCTCAGAAAACAAGAAAAGTATGGTGATGATCTTAAATGTAAGTATCGCCAAAAGGAAGCCAAAAGCATAACTTTTTGGCCTACTAAGTACCCTACCAGCTTGTTCTCCCCAGGTAAACTGATAAATAAAATTACCCAAAACAAGCAGAGAAACGAGCATAAATGCATAGTATACCCAGGGGTATCGGGTAGCGGTCTTTAGGGCCTGAAGGGTGTAGAACCCCATGACACAATAAATAAGAATAAATATGATCCAGCGCAGCATAGCAGCTTTTTTTGCAAATATATCTGATTAAGGAGCCAGCGGAGGGCTCTTTTCTATTTTATTTAACGATTTTAATTACTTTTTCAACACGCTCAATACTGCTAATGGCCAGCTGATCCTCCTTTAGAAAAGCCGCACTATTCATGCTCACCTTTGGTACCGCAGACAGGGTCCTGTGAAATTGTGTGCCAGACAGATGTATGGCATCAAAATTTGATTCCAAAAATGTTTGTGCGTTGGTAGCATTTATTCCTCCCCCGGGCATGGGTTTGCAAGACTTGGCCAGTTGAAGCAATTCCTTTAAAATCTGGAGGCCCTCAATGGCCGTATTTTGTTGTCCGGAACTCAGGACGTAATCCACACCCATATCCTGTAGTTGTCTAAAAGTGAGTCTTGGATCTTTAACCCAATCAAATGCGCGGTGAAAAGTAAAGGTCATCTCCTCAGAAAGCGCGACCAACTCTTCAGTTCTTTGCTGATCTAGTGTTAGATCTTCTAATAACACTCCAGAAACGATTCCCTCAAAACCCATCTCTGCACATTTTTGAATGTCTTCCTTCATGATTTCGAAGTCGTATTCGGAATAAGTAAAATCTCCGCTGCGGGGTCTGATTAGAACATGAACGGGGATAGTTATCACTCGTTTAATACTCTTTAGCAGGCCATATGATGGTGTTATGCCACCAACTCCAAGCTCCGAACAGAGCTCAAGCCTATCTGCTCCTGCCTTCTCAGCATTTATGGCAGATTGAAGAGAATTGGCGCAAATTTCTACAATCATAATGACTATATTTAGCGGCATAAAAATAAACATCCCCTGGTGATGAAACGAAGAAATTTTCTCAAAAGTTCGAGTGCTGCCACTGCTGGCTTACTTTCCACTCCCCTTTTAGCTTCTTGCAAAGAAGAAAAGCCCATTGTAAGTGCTGATGAGCCCACCATTCCCATTACAATTGCCACCTGGAATGTCCCAAATGCCACAGCCAAATCCTGGGAGGTTTTAGATCGTGGAGGAAATGCCCTAGACGCGGTAGAACAAGGTGTAATGATAGAGGAAGCTGATGTGAACAACCAAACTGTTGGTAAAGGTGGTCGCCCAGACAGGGATGGCCGGGTTACCCTGGATGCTTGTATCATGGATAAGGATAGCAATTGTGGTGCTGTGCTGTGTATGGAAAATATTGCGCACCCCATTTCGGTTGCCCGAAAGGTGATGGAGGAAACCCCTCATGTGATGTTGGCGGGAAAGGGGGCAGAAAAATTTGCTTATGAACAAGGTTTTAAGAAGGAGGATTTATTAACAGAGAAGTCGAGATCAGAATGGTTAGAATGGAAAAAGACTTCGAAATACCAACCGATTATCAATATCGAAAATCACGATACCATCGGGATGCTCGCCATAGATAAAAATGGAGACATTGCCGGGGCCTGTACAACTAGTGGCATGGCCTATAAAATAGCAGGGCGTGTTGGAGATTCGCCAATCATAGGAGCAGGATTGTTTGTAGACAATGAAGTTGGCGGAGCCACTGCTACAGGGGTTGGCGAAGAAGTGGTAAGAACAGTGGGCAGCTTTTTGATCGTTGAGCTAATGCGTCAGGGCAAATCTCCACAGGAAGCTTGTGAAGAGGGGGTAAGGAGAATTATCGCAAAAAACAAGGACAAGCTCGATTTTCAAATAGGGTTTATAGCAGTAAACAAAAAGGGAGAAACCGGCGGATATTGTATTCAACCGGGGTTTACCTACAGAACCTATAACGAGAAGGGACATGTAAATAACCCCTCTGATAGTTATATCACAACTTAATATAACCAGAAACCATGGGGATGCATTATTGAGAAGACCTATGGACAATTCGGATAAAAAGGTGTAGGGCAACAAAGCAATTTATTCGGTCTGAATTTCTAACTTAGTAGTCCTAACAATTAACAATGGCTGATCAAAAACGACTTTTTCTATTAGATGCCTATGCGCTTATTTTCAGAGGCTATTATGCCTTTATTAAAAACCCGAGAATCAACTCTAAGGGAATGGATACCTCGGCTATTTTGGGCTTTACCAATTCTCTTTTAGACGTCATAAAGAGAGAGCGCCCGGACCATCTGGCGGTCTGTTTTGATAAGGGAGGCAGTGTAGACAGAGTTGAAATGTTTGAGGAATACAAGGCTAACCGCGATGAAACCCCTGAGGCTATTAAAATAGCGATACCATATATAGAAAAGATCCTTCAGGCCATGCACATTCCAATTATGGTCAAAGAAGGATATGAGGCGGATGATATCATTGGAACGCTCTCAAAAAAAGCAGAACAGCAGGGGTATAAAACCTATATGGTGACCCCCGACAAGGATTTTGCGCAGTTGGTTAGTGAGAACATTTTTATGTATCGACCCGTTTTTGGCGGAGGTTATGAGACCTGGGGTATTCCTGAAGTACAGGCCAAATTTGAAGTAGACAATCCAGAGCAGGTGATCGACTTTCTTGGGATGATGGGAGATTCCGTTGACAATATTCCGGGACTCCCCGGAGTGGGCGAAAAGACGGCAAAGAAATTCCTGGCGGCCTATGGAAGTATGGAAGGCTTATTGGCAAATACCCATGAGCTAAAGGGAAAAATGAAGGAAAAAGTAGAGGCTAATGCAGAGCTCGGATTACTCTCTAAAAAATTGGCGCGTATCATGCTCGATGTTCCGGTTGAGTTTGATGAAAAGGATTTTGAGCTCAACAGCCCTGATGTAGAAAAAGTAAAGGAAATTTTTCAGGAGTTGGAATTTAGAAGGCTAACAGAAAACTTTCTAAAAACCTTCGCCTCCCCGGAAACTTCATCAGAGGAGGCCACTCCGGTGGTGAAAAAACAGGCCGCATTATCCGGGGAACAATTCGATTTATTTGCACAACCCGGCACAGGAGCGGGAGCAACTGAAAAGTCGGAAATTACAGGGTATAGAACCATTGCCAACACACCACACTTCTATCAAGCAGTGAACACTCCTCTCTCACGGAAACTCCTTCTTGAAAAACTCTTACTACAATCCAGGGTGTGTTTTGACACAGAAACCACTAGCATTAAGTCCCTTGAAGCCGAGTTGGTTGGCATTGCGTTTTCCTGGGAAGCAGGAAAGGGGTATTATGTGTCCTTTCCGGAAGATCAGGAGGAAGCTAAGAGATTATTAGAAGAATTTAGACCTTTCTTTGCCAATGAAGTCATTGAAAAGGTGGGTCAGAATTTGAAGTATGATATTAAAGTACTCTCTGGCTATGATATGCCTGTAGAGGGTCCTCTCTTTGATACGATGATAGCGCATTATCTCATTAACCCTGATATGAGACATAATATGGACGTACTTTCTGAGACCTACCTCAACTATCAGCCTGTCTCCATTGAAACCTTGATTGGTAAAAAGGGGAAAAATCAGGGTTCTATGCGAACGGTTCCCATTGACCAGCAAACCGAGTATGCGGTGGAAGATGCCGATATAACACTCCAACTGGCAGCCCATTTTGAAAAGGAAATGAAACAGGGTAATGTGACAGACCTTTTTAATAAGGTGGAGATGCCTTTGGTTTCGGTCCTTACCGACATGGAAATTGAGGGAATTAATTTAAATGCCGACTATTTAAAGGAGCTCTCGGCGGAACTAACCAAGGATATCGATCGTCTGGAAAACGGTATTTATGAACAAGCAGGAGAGCGTTTTAACCTGGCATCCCCCAAACAGCTAGGGCCCATTCTCTTTGACAAACTTAAGCTTGTAGACAAACCAAAGAAAACTAAAACGGGGCAGTATTCCACGGCCGAGGATGTACTTTCTTATTTGGCAAAAGACCATCAGATCGTAGCTGATATTCTTGAATGGAGACAATACAAAAAGTTACAGAGTACCTATGTGGACGCCTTACCCACTGAGCTTAATCCCAAAACGAACAGAATACATACAGTCTATAGCCAGGCGGTTGCCGCAACGGGGCGTTTAAGTTCTAACAATCCGAACCTGCAAAATATCCCAATTAGAACTGAAAGAGGACGGCAAGTGAGAAAGGCCTTTATACCTCGCGACAAAAACCATGTATTACTAGCTGCTGATTACTCTCAAATTGAACTTCGTATTATCGCGGCCTTAAGTGAGGAAGAAACTATGATTGCAGCCTTTAAGCAAGGAGAAGATATTCATGCATCAACTGCCGCGAAAGTGTTTAATGTCCCTATTGAAGAGGTAACACGTGAACAACGTGGTAATGCAAAAACCGTGAACTTTGGTATTATTTATGGAGTTTCAGCTTTTGGACTCAGCAATCAGACAGATCTTTCCAGGACGGAGGCTAAGGAACTCATTGAAACCTATTACAAAACTTATCCAAAGTTGCGTAACTATATGAGCGAGCAGGTAGATTTTGCTCGCGAGAATGGCTATGTAGAAACAATCCTTGGTCGAAGGCGTTATTTAAAGGATATCAATAGTCGTAATGCCGTGGTAAGGGGGGCAGCAGAGCGCAACGCCGTCAATGCTCCTATTCAGGGTAGTGCAGCAGATGTAATAAAGCTGGCGATGATCAATATTCACAAACGCTTTAAAGAGGAGAAGTTTACCTCCAAGATGCTGCTTCAGGTGCATGATGAATTGGTCTTTGATGCTCATAAGGATGAATTGGAGACCATCAAGCCAATTATCCGATCAGAAATGGAAAGGGCATACGAATTAGCCGTTCCGTTGGACGTGGAACTAGGTATGGGTGAAAATTGGCTAGAAGCACATTGATTAAGTAGGAAGTAGGCAAAGTCAATTATCAATGAACAACTAGCAATTAACAATCCCTATTTTTAGATTTTGAGTTTGAGTTTGAACTTGACACTTGAACTTCCAGTGTTGCAATAATTTGATCCTTGATTTTAAATTAAAGTGTGAATTCTTAGTTTGGGGATTACCATCCCCTCCCCGGTTTAAGTTAGCGCTTGAGGCTGCAAGTACGGTGCAGCGAATAAACTAATTATTCATTATTCATTATTCATTATTCATTATTCATTATTCATTATTCATT
>JBFOMC010000348.1:0-2839 GCA_040830565.1 Flavobacteriaceae bacterium | reverse complement strand
GTCTTTTTCGGAGAGGGTGATTAAGGGGCGGGTGTCATAGCCCATTACAAAAGCTAAAGGGATATGACCGGCAGTGGGTAACAGGTCGGCCATAAAGACCAGAGTTTTTTGTTGATACGAAATATGGGGTATCATTTGCTTTTCTGTATGCCCGTCCACGTATAAGATTCCAAAACCTAATTCCGAATCTTTTTGATAAGGGGTAGTATGTTGTGCTATAAACTTTAATTGTCCACTTTGCTCCATGGGTAATAGGTTTTCTTCTAAAAAAGATGCTTTTTCCCTGGGATTGGGTTCTGTTGCCCATTGCCAATGCGCTTTGTTGGTCCAATAATTAGCGTTTTTGAATGCAGGCTCATAACCCGTTCTATCTGCATTCCATTGAACACTTCCTCCACAATGATCAAAATGTAAATGGGTCATAAAAACATCGGTAACATCATCAGGATGAAAACCGAATTGCTTTAGTGACCCCTCTAAGGTATGCTCTCCCCAGCGGTAATAATAGCCGAAGAATTTTTCAGATTGCTTATTTCCTAGACCTGTATCAATAAGTATCAGTCTGTCCCCATCTTCTATCAAAAGACTTCTTGCAGCAATATCGATCATATTATTGCTGTCTGCCGGGTTGGTTCTGGACCATAGTGATTTGGGAACTACCCCAAACATAGCACCTCCGTCTAATTTGAAATTACCGGTCTCAATAGGGTATAGTTTCATGCAGAGGTTTTTACGAAATACGCAAAACTAATAGGTTAGGGGATTAAACCATATCATTTTAACAAATCAATAGGGAATTTCTTTATACTTCCGCTCAAAGGCATATTGCTTGAATGTATTCAAGGCATTGATTTTCCTAAATCCTGGCAAGCATTCACGTTTGTCAAGACTGATAGGTTTCAAAAGAGTTAGTGGCATATGAAAAATAAAGTATTCATAAAAAAACGAATTCCCTATTTTTGAAAAATTAACCAACCCTAATACCTGAATTTTCATGCTTGAGCTAGCGGGAATAATTATTTTAGGAATATTGGCCCAATGGGTGGCATGGCGCTTTAAATTGCCCGCAATTCTTCCCTTAATTCTTATAGGCCTTCTCGTGGGGCCTATTTCGACGCTTTTTACCACCGATGGGTCTAAGCTAATAGAGCCTATATGGAATGGCGAAAACGGACTTTTCCCGGGAGAGGGGCTTTATTATTTTGTGTCTCTGGCCATTAGCATTATCCTCTTTGAGGGCGGACTTACCTTAAGAAGATCTGAAATTAAGAATGTAGGTCCGGTAATTACCAAACTCATAACCGTAGGGACCCTGGTCACTTTTTTTGCAGCGGGTTTTGCCGCTCATTTCATCTTTGATCTGAGCTGGCAAATGTCTTTCTTATTTTCGGCATTGATCATTGTTACCGGACCAACGGTGATTACCCCTATTTTAAGGAATATTCCCTTAAAAAAAGACGTTTCAGCAGTGCTAAAATGGGAAGGCATACTCATAGACCCCATCGGAGCCCTGGTGGCGGTATTGGTCTTTGAGTTTATTAGCGTAGGGGAGGGCCAGGCCTATACACAGACTGCCCTGATCGAATTCGGAAAAATACTACTCTTTGGCTTTACCTTTGGTTTTACCTTCGCTCATGCCCTGGCCTTTGCCATCAAAAAGAACTTTATCCCTCACTATCTGCTGAATGTCGTATCGCTTTCGGTGGTGCTGCTGGTGTTCGTAGAATCTGACATATTCGCCCACGAATCCGGGCTGTTAGCCGTAGTGATCATGGGGATGGTAATGGGCAACATGAACCTCCCAAACATTAAGGAGCTCTTGTACTTTAAGGAGTCTCTAAGTGTACTACTGATCTCCATTCTCTTTATTCTGTTGGCAGCCAATATGAATATCAGTGATCTCGAATTGATCTACAACTGGAATACGGCTATTCTGTTTGCTGTCATCGTTTTTGTCGTAAGGCCGTTGGGAGTGTTCCTCAGTACATCAGGCTCTAAACTCAAGACGGAGGAAAAACTGTTTATAGGCTGGGTTGGGCCGCGCGGAATAGTCGCAGCCGGTATTGCTTCCCTGTTTGGTTCTAAGCTATTGCTTAGGGGGGAACCGGGGGCCGAGTATATTACTCCCCTGGTCTTTATGGTGGTTTTGGGAACAGTGCTGTTAAATGCGACCACTGCTCGCTACATTGCGCGCCTGCTTGGCGTTTTCCTGACCAAATCTGAAGGCATTCTCATTATTGGGGCTTCTAAATTTTCCAGGCTTATCGGAAACTATCTTAGAGAGAACAACCGCCATGTGGTGTTGATCGACAACAACCGGACTAATGTGGAAAAGGCACAAAAAATAGGGCTCGAAGCCATTACGGCCAACATTTATTCTGATGCTTTGGAGGACAATATTGAACTCAATGATGTCGGTTATCTTATGGCGATGACGGGCAATGCTGAGATCAACCAGTATGCTATTGATAAATTTGAGAGGCAGTTCGGAGAAAATGGTTCGTTCCGTCTAATAAGTACCGATGAGGTCAATGACCCCGGGGATCAACCTAAAGAAGGCCTTTTTTCTTATACCGATGACTTTATTAAAATTACCGAGGCTGCGAGGAATTATCCTGCAATACATGAAATCCCATTAAGAGATAATGAACATTACGAAGGCCTTATGGAGATAACAAAGTCAGATGAAGATATTATTCCCCTCTTCCTAAAAACTCCTGATGGTGAATTAAAGATCATCTCGTCATTCAGCAAGGACTTTATAGATATTACCGAAGGTTATTCCCTGGCATATCTAGGCAAAGCCTTTGATACAGAACAGAAAGAAGTCCCCGCTACG
>JBFOMC010000347.1:0-13872 GCA_040830565.1 Flavobacteriaceae bacterium | reverse complement strand
TAGGGCGTCGATCTCCGCGCCGATGGGCGCGGCTACTACCTCGTATTCCTCAGAGTTTTTCACTTTGACATAAAAGGTACCATAGTGGTAGAAAAAGGGCCGGGGGCCAATTACGATCCGTCTAAAGCCTACCGGTAGTACCCGAACGCGAATGCCTAAGGGTGCCCTGGCCACAATAAACCGTTTGCCGTACGGACGGTACCATACCCCTTTGTAAAACCGAAAGTTGGTTCCGCGAAAACCGATGCGTGTGCCGCCTACTTTGCGTACTACCTTGCCGCGCCTTGGCAGATTTCGGTATTTATAATGCGCTGCCCGCCGCACATGGGCACGGCTTTTGGCCTTTCGGGTATGATTCTGCTTTACATGGCGTTTTACCTTGTTCTTTTTTTTCTGTGCCTGGGTTTCGGACGCAGCAAAAGAGAACATTAGGCTAGCCATTAGCAGGGTTAAAAATCTTGCTTTGTTTTTCGTAGTCTTCATTTTTATTTCGTTTTATTTATTATCTAATCGAATCTTTCATTGGTGATCAATCGCAGACTGTGGCATCTTTTTGAAAAACCACAAAGAATGGGGATACTGCTTCTGCAATTAACCGAGCCATAAGGTCACAGACTTCTTGGGGTATTTCGGTAAACACATTGTTTCTGATATCCAACTCCAGGAGGTTTTCAAGATTTTCAAAATCGATTGGTATTTCCGCAATCTGGTTATTGCTTAGGTAAAGCTTGACCAAAGTCGTCAAATTACCAATTGTAGCAGGGGCAATGGTCGTAATTGCATTGTCATTGAGGTTCAGTTCCTCAATCTGTGGCAAGTCACCAAGGGTTGAGGGTACACTGGTCAACTCGTTGTTTGTTACATACAAATACTTTAGACTCCTAAGGCCGTCGAACATATCAGGAAGGTCTTTTAGGGCATTACTGCTCAAATTCAGTCTTGCAAGGTTCTCTAAATCACCAATTGAAGTCGGTAGGGTTATCAGACCATTATTGGGCAAATCTAGTTCTTCAAGATTGGTCAGATTACCGATATTGGCCGGAAGGTCCGTTATTGAATTATCAGTCAGGTTTAAGATCTTCAGCTGTACAAGGCCGGCCAAGGCATCTGGCAAGACATTGATTTGGTTGTTACGCAAGCTGAGTTCTTCCAAGCTAGTGAGTCCGCCAAGATCTGCTCCGCTACCCACCAAATCTGTAATGTCATTGTCATCAAGTCTAAGTATTGCTAATTTGTTCAAATTGCCAAAAGTTGCGGGGAGGGTGTTCAAGGAGTTAACGCGAACGTCTAAATACTCTAAATTCTGAAGATTGCCTATATCATCGGGCAGGCTAGTTATGCCCCCTGAACCAAAGAATAACCCATTCCCATTTGCATTCAATTCTTTTAAATTAGTAAGATTGGTCACCCCGTCAAGTTGGTCCAGATTGTTCGAATCTAAATTCAACACCTCCAAACTTTCTAAACTGCCAATACTTGAAGGCACCTGGGCAAAGGCATTTTGCCTTAATATAAGTACCTTAAGTTCGTTTAAATCGCCGAACTCTGTTGGAAGGGTAACCAGACCATTGGTATCCAAATCGAGGGATACTAATTCACTGACACTTCCAATGGTAGCTGGAATGGTCCTAATGTTCTTACCACGGAGTTCAAGTGCGGTGACATGACCACCGGTTACGGTGACCCCGTCCCAGCTTAACATGCTAGTATCGGTCAAGTCCCACCCCATTTTATTGCCGTTCGTTTCGGCCAATTCTTTTAATGCCTCGTATTCGCTTACAGGCGGCGTTCCGCCGCTACATACCGAGGGGTCGTCTAGTTCAATGACCGTTCCTGAGCTTATCAGGGCGCAAACTTCATCAGGGATATTTTCGATGGGGTTTTGTTTTAGATCAATGACTCTCAATGATTCAAGATTACCGATTTCTTGGGGTAACGTTTTTAGCTGATTACTGTGCAAGTAGAGTTCTTGAAGACTTTCAAGGGTTGTTATTTCGTCAGGAATTTCCAGAAGTAGATTGAACCCCATTTCTAAAGTGAAAAGAGTCATCCCATTCAATGCCGGAGGATATGCTGAAAATTTGTTCTCACTCAGATACAATTCCCTCAGTCCTATCATACCTCTTATGCCTTCTGGTATTTGCTCTAACATATTTCCTGTAAGGTCCATTAGGTAAACAGTCTTGAGTTCACCTATTTCATTAGGAATCGTAGTGATGCTGTTATCTTGTAAATCTAGTGTCATTAAGGCCGTCAAGGTGCCAATGGATGAAGGGATACTGTCCAGGTTCTTGTTGCTTACTTTCAATTCTGTAACACGGCTATCTGGTGAAAGTTCTATACTTTCCCAATTTTGCATTGTAAAATCGTTCAAGTCCCAACCAAGGGTGTTGTTGGGGTTGGCATTATAGAAGATTACCAAAGCCTGGTAGTCGTCCGAAAAGCTGACACAATCTACACCGGAATCTTTTCGTAACTCTGTGCCAAAATCGGTTTCAAGGTCACAGACCTGTGTAGGAAGACCAATCAATTTATTATTAGTCAGGTCTAGGAGTGTCAAGTTGACCAACCCGCCTAACTCACTAGGAACGATTTCGAGTTCGTTGTCATTTAGATACAGTTTTTTGAGCGTCTCATGTTGTCTTTCATCATTAAAGGCAGGTGGTACAAAACTCAATTTGTTGTTGCTCCAATCAACGGTTTCCAATTTTTTGCTGTCACCTAAAGGGGGTAGGCTCGTGAACGAATTATTGTGGGCGTATATTTCAATGAGTTCTTGCCAACCACTAGTGTTGATATCAGTAGGTGTTGGTAATGTGATCAGCACATTTTCTGAAATGTCCAGATAAGTTAGTTTTGCAAGATCCATAATTTCCTTAGGGAGCATTTCTAATACATTGTCATTAACCCGTAAGTCGGTAACTGAGGTCAGGTTGCCAATTTCGGGAGGAAGTGTTTTTAATGAATTTCCGCTCAAATCTATTTCAGTCAATCTAATGAGATTACCCACTTGGCTGGGGATGGTCGTCAGTTCGTTATCGTTCAGGAAGAGTTCGGTCAGGTTGGTCAAGTTGCCTAATTGTGAGGGTACAGAGGTTACTGGGTTTTCCGCAATGGTAAGGGAGGTTAACATATCGAGGTCTCCAACCGTCGAGGTAATCGTACCCAAATTTTTCGCTGTTACATTGAGCTGAATTACCCTGTCGTTCTGTAGTGTTACTCCATCCCAATTGGTCATTGAGATATCATCTAGATCCCAATTCAGGGTATTGCCATTGTTGACATCGTAGAGGGCTTTTAGGGCAACATAATCAGGGGGCAAGGTGGTATCTGCGTCGGGATTCGCCGTTACCGGGTCATCATCCTTTTTACATGATGACAATAAAATTAGGCCGATACCAAAAAATACGGCGGTTAAATAGATTCCTCTTTTCATTACACTTGTTTTTACGGTTATTACTAGTATTCATGTGCTTAGGGGATCTATTTTGGTTTTGAGTGGATTGTAGTTTTGAAGGTTGAGGGTTGGAAAAGCTTATGGCTCAAATTCAGATGACCTAGATGCATAGAACGGTCTTACCACCTTCAAGCATGTGGTCAGCGACTCCATCAGGTATATCCCTGATATCTTCATACTCTTCTTCGTCATCGTCTTTGTCGCATGAACTTGTCAATAGCGCCATGCCTAAAAACACTAGCATCAAATACCTCAATGATTTTTCTTTGGTTCCCATATCAATGTTTTTAACAGGATTCGGGACCAAAGTAGTTATGATGACATGCATTCGATATTGGCAATGAATAAGTGGTGGAAATTGATGTACAAGTGGTGAGAAGTCCTCCTCTAGGACCTATCTAAGGGGAGTAGCAATTTATAAATGTTACTTGGAAATCTTTAGAAAAGCTGAAGTTGCTTCAGGAACTGCTCTTTTTTTCGGCGGGAGACATCGGCATGGTGGCCATCCGTTAATTTTACGTAGCCGCCATCACCTTTCACATATTCCTGAATATGGTCCATATTGACCAAAAAGGAATGGTGTATACGATAGAAGCCAGATCCGCTCAGCAGTTCTTCAAAATCACCGAGGGACTTTGATACAACCTGTTTGCGCTGGTTTCTTAAGTAAAGGGTGGTGTAGTTGCGTTCGGCCTCGCAGTAAATGATTTCCTCCACATTCAGAAAAAGTAGGCCTTCCAAGGTAGGAACGGCAAACTTTCTGAGCATACCCTTGTTCTGTGAGACATTTTTATAAAGGGCCTGTAACTGGTAATCGATAGGGTCATTAGTGTCGGCAACGAATATCTTTTTTACCGCCGCCTGCAGCTCATCTATGTCAACTGGTTTTAACAGATAGTCCAGCGCACTGAACTTAATCGCTTTGATTGCATATTGGTCGAAAGCGGTAACGAAGATGACCTGAAAATCAATGCTTTCGAGTTGTTGTAGCATTTCAAAACCAGACATATGCGGCATTTGGATGTCTAAAAAGACTAGATCAGGTTTTTTTTCCTCAATGGCATTCAATCCAGCAAGGGCGGATCCACAAATATCAGCCACCTCGATTTCCGGACAGTATTTTGTAGCCATGTGAAGGGCTTCACGACCATCCTCTTCATCATCAATAATAATTGCTCTTATCTGTTTCATGTGATGTGGTTTTGATGCTAATTTCATTTTAGGCAATGGGAATCAACAGGTCCACCCGTGTGCCGACGGCATTATTGTTATCGTCTTTCAGGTCAATGACCTCCATGAACCTTTTAAGGCCCAGTTTGCCCATAACCTTGAGGCGTTCGCTGGTCAATTGAAGGCCCATAGATTTTTCCTTCATAAAGGAGTTACTCCTTAAAGCTACATTTTTTTCACGGCCCACACCATCATCTTCTACGCTACATTTGAGCACATTGTCGGCCTTTGCTATAGAAAGCATGATGGTACCCCCGGTTTCCTTATGCATCAAACCATGCCAAATGGCATTTTCTACCAAGGGTTGCAATACCATGGACGGAATAAAAGTGGTATCGAGGTTAATATTCTTGTCTATTTCGGTCTTATAGGAAATCTTACCCTTAAATCGCAGGCTTTCCAACTGTATGTAAGCCTTAAGCATAGTAAGCTCGTCAGAAACGGAGACCGTGCTTTTCTCAGAATTCTCCAGTACTTTACGGATCAGGCGCGAGAATTTTGTAAGATAGCTTGAAGCATCTTTTATGTCTCCCCCCAGGATCATTCTGTTGATGGAGTTGAGGCAGTTGAATACAAAATGGGGATTCATCTGCGCCCGCAAGGCTTTCATTTCCAATTCGCTTAACTGCTGCTTGTAATTGACTTCGATTATCTCGGCATTTTTTTTGGAGACCAGTTTTTGGTTTTTGACCCTTTGGCGGAAGATATAAAAAAGTAATCCTGCCAAAAGCAATATAAATGCCAATCCCCCTATAATAGCATTGGTCTGGGTCGCTTTACGGCGAGCTTCATTTTCCTGAACTTCCCTTTCTTTGGTCAGTAGGGCGATTTCCTTTTCTTTTTCGGCGGTTTGGTATTTGGTCTGTAATTCATTGATTTGTTTTGCATTGTCTTCATTGTAGATACTGTCCTTCATTTGATTGTGCAAAATGTTAAAGTTGAAGGCTTTCTCAAAATTATTTTGAGCTAAATGTAAATCCGAAATATCTTGATAGACTTCCATTAACAGAGGTTTTGAGCCCAATTCCTCAGCGATTGAAAGGGCATTAGAAAAGTAGCTGTCGGCTTCCTGGTATCTCTTCATTTTATAAAGCATATAACCAACATTGTCTAACGCATAGGCTTCACGAAGTTTAGCAGGAAATGTCTCCCATAGTTTAAGGGCCTGCAAGTGCATGCTCAACGCTTTGTCATTTTCATTCATTTCTTCATAGGTAGCTCCCAAATTTGACAAGATAAATGCTGTCTCGTAGTTATATTCACCTTTCTGTGTTATTGCTAAAGCCTTTTCATAAAGAGTGATTGCAGACTTGTACTCTTTTTTAGAGAAATGAACATTTGCAATGGCAAACCAGCCCATCGCATATCTTTTTGTTTGCTTCAGTTCTTCATAAATTCTAGTTGATTGCCTGTAAAATTCTATTGCCTCATCATAATTCTTCATGTTGCGGTTGACATTGCCAATACTGTAGTATGAATGAGCTGTCCTTATCCGATCGCCTGCTTTTTCATAAATCCTCAGTATTCTGAACTGTATATTCAAATTCTTGTGGTACTCACCCAAATAATTGTGTATTACCCCTATATTGTAAAGCCCTTCAGCTACTTGAAGGGAATCTCCTCTTTTTTTATAAAAATCGACAAAGCCTTGGAACCCCTTTAGCGCCAGATCATAGTCTCCTTTACTCTTATTTATCAGGGCATGATTATAATTGGCTTGAGTTATGCCTTTCTTGTCATTGATTATTGAGGCGAGTTGATGAGCACTATCAGCATAGTTTTGACCAAGTTCGATTTCGACATGCTCTAAAATAAGCGTCTCACTTATTTTGTTATAAATGAAAATTTTCTCGCTATCGTTTTCAGTATTTCGCAGCAAGGATTTTAGGCTATCAATTTCTTTGGTCGTTTGTCCCGATCCATTGATGTAAGCCAGTAAACATAGGCAAAGAATCAAAAACCTTGACTTTTTTAACATAAGGCGATTTTTTATTGGGAGCCCTTTAAATTTAATCAATTCCAGCACAAAAAATATTTAGTGCTTTAAAAAAAGCAATCAGTCGATAAATAGCAAGAATCAATGTACAAGTGGTTGGAAATTTGGGATAATTGGAATGCATGCGGCTCTTTGGATTTCAATCAATGTTGAAAAAGTACAGAAGAACTCCAAGGACTCCTGCCAGTTAAAAAGTGGTTTATGGAGAAGATTATCTTTGCAAATAGAAAGTCCACGGCTTTACCATGTTTTTTTATTTACTACAGAATCTTGAAACTTCGTTTCAGTTCCTCCATAAATGAAAAAATCCATTACTTGCGTAATGGACTTTCTGCTTGTAGTGACCACGGCAGGTTGTCGTAACAGAATTTTGCAAAGCAAAATCAAAAGTCCAGTGGACTTTTGGTGGAGGCACCCGCGACAGCGGAAAGGGATGGATGTCAGCATGGACAACCTAAGTGCTGCGATGGCATCCTGCCTGTCAGGATTACCTCTCTTTGTTCGGTGATCCTTTGCGTTCAATGTTGCAAATAGAAAGTCCATGGCTTTGCCATGTTTTTTCATTTACTTCAGAATCTTGAAACTTCGTTTCAGTTCCTCCATAAATGAAAAAATCCATTACTTGCGTAATGGACTTTCTGCTTGTAGTGACCACGGCAGGATTCAAACCTGCAACCTTCTGAGCCGTAATCAGATGCGCTATTCAGTTGCGCCACGTGGCCATTATGTTCCGTTTGGGGCAGCAAAGAAGCTGCATGCCTAAAAGGAGGGCAAATATATTTCTTTTTTCAGTTTATGGCAACTTAAGAAGGTCTAAATAAGCTTAAAGAAAGGCAGAAGGGATAGGAGAAATTTCTATTAATTTCCGAGCGCCTGGGTGGTCACATAATAACGCCAACCTATGATGGCTAGCTGCAATTTGGAGGCCTTAGAAAGGTCTAAACCCTTTTTTGAATAGGAGGGAAGCACCAGCTTATTAAAGGCTGCTAAAAGCTTAAAAATCCCTTTCTTCATACGCTTGTTTTCTCAAATATACGTTTTTGTAGATTGATAACGGCCGCCATAAGGCAGCCGTTATCAGTTTAATATAGGCCTATATGATTCTACTTACATTATTATCATGATCAGTGATAATATCAGGGTCAAAATAAACTTAGCAAGTGTAATCATAGTTGATGGTTTTAAGGTTAACCCGCGAATCTTAAAAAAGCTTCGTGGGGGTTAGTAAACAGTATTAAATAATCGATTATCCAAATAAGATATATTAAAGGGATTCAATCTTCCAAGAAAAAGTAAGGAAATTAATAGAAGTGAATACAATATTGTAAGTAAAAAGACGAGATATGTTATAATTTAAAACATTGCTCCTTGCCGGTAGTATTAATTTTTAATGCCTAAAGACCCTAATTGTTTCAGATTATAATATTTGTAGGGCCTTTTTTGACCCATTTTCGTTTTGCAAGGGAGAAATTTAGCCAAAAAAGCCTTTTTTTAACATTTCCGTCTTTTTCTCACAAAAAAACCAACCGTTTTTACGATTGGTTATTTATTACAATTCGGAGATGTTTTAATTGCCAAATATAGCCCTAATCATCTTTTTTGGTCCGAATTTCTATTACCCCATCTTTTGCCTTTTTCCCATACTTTTCAATGGCCTTTTTGTCCTTGTACACGTTCATGCTTTCTATTTGCTTGGGGGAAAGCTCCATGACTTCATCTTTAGAGGCCTCTTTTCCATCTATAAGGTAAAGCGGATCTTTATCCCCATCCGTATCAATAAAGAAAAACCCATCCCCTTCTTTGCTGACCACCTTTATGTCCTTGCCGTCATCGTCATCGCTGATAAAAATCCTGACATCATCCCTGCCTCCGGAACCGGATGATTTGATAAATGCACTTTTATGTGTAAACCCATTTTTCTTCTCTAGTTCCTTCAGCTCTTCTTCAGTAACCTCCTTACCGTCAACCCGAATAACCTTTTTACCATTTACTTCTTCTATCTCAATACGTTGTACATCGCCATCCTTAGAACTCACCCAAACATTTCCATGGGCCTCACCATGGCCAGATCGCTCAACATGAATATCATAGTCCCCGTCATGGTCGGTGTCGTGGTCAGTGTCGAAATGGAAGGAATTAGCTTCATGTCTGGAATTATCGCCTCCTGTAATAAATACTCCTCCTTCGTTTTTTCCAAAATGAACCGGAGGAATACCATCCTCATTAGAATATGCTCCTTCTACCATACTTTTTCCGGCTTTGAGAGTGAGCTTAATGGAGGTTATCAGTCCTTCACTGTTTCTCTTTACCTTTTTAATGGAAAGTATGCCGCCGTCATTTTTGATCTCCTTGACCAGAGCCTCAATCTCCTCATCTGTAGTTTCTTTGGTGATTAGATAGACCCCATCCTCATAAACTCCAAAATTGTCCGTAAAGGAGTACTGCTCCGTAATAGGTAAAGGGCTCGCCACAGTCTCTACATTGAATACTAGTACAAATGCCAATAAAAGGGGAAGCACCAGCACATATTTAAACAGATTCCTTTTACGTGATTTTGATTTGTGTAACATGACTATTCGTTTTTTGATTAATGAATTGTAAAATGAATTGGTAATAGGTTGGCAATAAGGAACACCAGATACCCGTAATAGGGTATACTGATAAGCTTTTATAGAACTGACGTCTTTGGCGGCACTGGCGTCAGCCAGGAATTCCAGGTTCTGCTTAATATTGTTTTTGTAGAGCCAACCCAGGGGATTCATCCATAACAATACGGTGATTAGGTGGGCTAACACTACATCAAGTGAGTGCCATTGTAAACTGTGGGCCTTTTCATGCTGCAATATGCTTTCCAGTTCGGATGCATCATACATTGAAGGGTTGTAGAAAATATAATTGAAAAATGAAAAAGGCGCTATTTCCTTAGTAGTTTCAACAAAAACAAATCCGCCTTCTTTTCGCAATGGATGGTCCTTGATCATTGTTCTCAAAGACAAGAGTTGGATGGCAAATTTCACTCCAAAAAAGACCAGGCCTGCAATATAGGTATAGGACAAGATGGTTATCCAATTAAAAGATGCTACCTGGTTGATTGTTGAATAGCCTTCAGCCAAAGGCACATTGCTTCCATATGCCAAAGGAACAGGATCAATATATTTCGTAATGCTTACTAATGGCAAAACCAAAGCAATCAACAAACCGGATAGCAAGAAGTGTCGATTTATTTCAAAAAAGGTCTCCTTCTTAAGCAACAGATGATAAATAAGGTAAAAAATAACCAGTATCCCGGAGGCCTTTAACAGGTATTCCAAAAAAGCTTCCATCTATTTATTCTTTTCAATTAGTGATATAATTTCCTTCAATTCTTTCACAGAGATCTTTTCTTCCTTGGCAAACATGGACACCAAATTTTTATAAGAATTGTCATAGAAGTCGGCAATGGTAGCACTTACAAATTGTTTTCTGTAGGCTTCCTTAGTGATCAAGGGATAATACCTATGGGTGTTGCCAAAAGCCTCATGAGCCACGTAATTCTTTTCTTCAAGATTGCGTACAATGGTAGACATGGTATTATAATGTGGTTTATCTCCCTTAAACTCTTCCAAAATTTCCTTAACAAAGGCTTTTTGAAGTTTCCAGAGGACCTTCATTACCTCCTCTTCTTTATTCGTTAATTTTTGCATACTTCAATGAAATTTGATCAAACATATTACTATTTATCTAGTTAAGCAACTATTTTTATAGTTATTTAACTATTTTTATAGTTGTTTGAGTTTTATCTTGGGCTTCAGGCTGCTTTAAACAGAAATCTTCTTCTATATTTGTTCAAATTCCCTTTAATGCAAGATTTCTTCCTTACACTGCTAGGATTAGCCATTCTCATCATCGGTGGAAATTGGCTTTTAAAATCGGCAGTTGCACTTTCACTTCGCTTAAACATATCCAAGATTGTGATTGGGATGACCGTCGTTTCTTTTGCTACTTCTGCTCCTGAACTTATAGTGAGTGTTAATGCGGCCCTTGAAGGTTTTCCGGATCTGGCGCTTGGGAATGTCATTGGATCAAATATTGCCAATCTTGGTCTGGTGTTGGGTATAACAATCCTTTTGGGAAGTATAAATGTTAGGCGAAGCTTTTATACCACAGACTGGCCAGTGATGATGCTGGCCTCACTGATTTTTTTCGGCTTTATTTTTTTTGACGAGAAGCTCCAACGCTACGAAGGTGGCATTATGTTCGCCTTTTTGTTCTTCTTCTTAGTATACCTGCTTAGGTATCAAAAGACGGCCGTGGAGGAAGATCCCAAGGAAGATTTAGTGCCTTTGCCTTTGTATAAGGCGGTTTTGTTCCTGGGCTTGGGCGGAGCAGCGCTCTGGGGAGGTTCTGAACTATTGGTCAAAGGTGCGGTTGGGATGGCCACAGCTTATGGAATTAGCGAAAGGGTTATTGGCATTACGGTGGTGTCTGTCGGTACCAGTATTCCGGAGCTCGCAGCATCTGTTATTGCTATGATCAAAAGAGAGAAGGCCATATCTGTGGGGAATCTAATAGGTTCCAATATTTTCAATCTTCTGGCCGTGCTAGGAATTACCTCCATGATCACTCCCATCGGCGTTATGGACAAAGGTTTGCTTAGCTCAGACATTTTTTGGATGCTAGGGATCTCCTTCCTAATTCTCCCATTGGTTTTCCTTCCAAAAGGACTCCGTCTGGGATGGAGAGATGGTATGATTCTTGTGGGGATTTATGCAGTATTTGTGTACGTTACCATCAGTTAAAACTTACTTGCCAACCTATTCATGAAGGGTTTTATCACCATAGTAGCAGTACTGTTTGCCTCTTCGTTGCTTTTCTGCCAGGAAAGCGAATTCTTAAGAGGGAAACTGCTAGATGCCCAGACCCAGGAACCTATTCCCTTTGCAACTTTGAGAATAAAGGGTAAATCTCTAGGGGTAATTACAAATGAGGATGGAGGATTTCGCTTTCCTATGGAATACCGAATTGAAGGTGATACTATTCTCATTTCCAGTATGGGTTACCTCAAAAGAGAAATTCCACTACTAAACCTTTCCTCCTCCAATATTAACCTTGTTCGATTGTCTCCCGGTATTTTCCAACTTGATGACGTGGTGCTCAAATCTGATAGAAAAAAGAAAAAGCCCTCTGCGGCCCAGATCGTTCAATACGCCATTGAAAATATTCCAAGGAATTATCCTAAAAATAAATTTTCCCTAGTAGGATATTACAGGGATTATCAGGAGAAGAAAGGGGAGTATGTAAATCTGAATGAAGCAATTGTAGAAATAAGGGATGGGGGCTTTATGGAAGCAAATAATTTCAGGGCCGACTTTTTATTGTATTCTCGGCAAAAGAATGAGGACTTTACTGTAGATCCTTTTATGGCCAAACCTTATGACTACAAGACGGGTGATAAGGTGATCCCAAGTGCGACCATGTTTAATTCCGGTGGAAACGAATTATTTACCTTAATCATCCATGATGCCATCCGAAATTATAAGGAAGAGTCTTTCTCATTTATAGACAAAATGGAAACGGATTTTGTTACAAATCATAAGTTTCATTTAATCCGTACTACCGTTTGTAACACCCAAGCGGTTTATGAGATTGGGATCAGATACCGGAAAAATGGTTATTTAGGTAAGGGTAAGATCTATATTGGTAAAGAGAATTATGCGATACATAAATTGGATTATTCCTTGTTTATTTATCGTTTAATGACCCCTTCTGGTTCAGATAGAGCTTCATCAAATGGAGCACATTTCAAAGAGGAGGATAGTGATGCCGGACTTGTTTATCAGGTAACAACAGAGTATTTGCCGGGAGAGGATCAGAAAATGTACCTTAACTATATTTCCTTCCGCAATAAGTTTATTCTGAGGCGCCCCCCGATTTTTTCTACCGCCAAGTTTGCGATCGATTTAAATGATACCTGCTTTAAGGTTACCCTGAATAGGAAGCCCCATAAGCTTGAAAAACTCAAGCCAAAAGATTTTGTTTTTAACTATAAGGGAAAGCATTTGCCAATTGAAAAGTTTCATTTCGTTGAAGACAGTTTAAGATTTTGGATATACCCGGATAAGTCCGTAAAATCCTTAAGGACAGAAATGAAGGAATTGTTTACTGAAACAGAGAGTATGCAAATTTCACATTTTCAGTATGCCTTTAATGGTATTAAAGATTCTCTAGGAAATGTATTGGATGAAAGGCAAAGTGAGCATTTGGAGCAGTACCGGGAATTTTTTGTTCAAGAAGTGCAGGACTTTCCTTATGCGGATACAAAAGAAACGGTTTTTATGAGAAAAAATGCGCCCATATTTAGTCCCTTACAACCCGTTTATTTGCGAAACCGTTTGGACAGGTATTGGATGAATACCCCCCTTCAGGAAAAGTTACCATAGTTAATTGATGAGAACCTAAATGAAAAATTTGAGACCCTTGAAAAGACAAAATTCCCATTTCAAAAGATGTGCTTTTCTTTTTCTCTTGTTCAACACTTTCTTCCTCTTTGGACAAGAGTCAGAATTCATAAGAGGGAAACTGCTAGATGCACAGACCCAGGAACCTATTCCCTTTGCCACCATACGACTAAAGAGTAGGGCTATGGGAGTTATTTCTAACCAGGATGGGGGATTTAGGATCCCGAAAAAGTTTGAACAATTAGGAGACGCTATAATTATCTCCTGTATGGGTTATGAAAAAAGGGAAATGTCTCTCGGTAAGTTATCTCCGGAACATATCAATATTATTAGGTTAGTTCCAGGGGTGCTTGAGCTCTCTGAAGCTGTGGTAAGCGCAAAGAAAAAAAGACCGTTAACTGCGAGGCAGATTGTTAGGAGAGCTATTAGAAACATTCCGGAGAATTATCCCCAAAAACCCTTTTCAACCATTGGATATTACAGAGATTATCAAATGGAGGAAGACCAGTATATTAATCTAAACGAGGCCATTCTGGAAGTTTTTGATGAGGGTTTTAATACACCAGACCAGGCAAACACTAAAGTTAGGATCTATGACTATCAGGAGAACACTAAATTCAAAAGAGATACTCTTCCTTTGCAGCCCTACAACTATGAAAAATGGAGCAAAGTTATAGATAAGGCTTATTTAAGTGGTTATGGGGGTAATGAGTTTACCATTTTACGCATACATGATGCAATTCGCAATTACG
>JBFOMC010000346.1:0-2185 GCA_040830565.1 Flavobacteriaceae bacterium | reverse complement strand
CGAGTAGAACCTGTATTTTTGACATTTAATAACTCTAAATAACAAAATAATCATTACTTGAATTATAATGATAAAATCAACAATAGGAACCGTGTCACTCTGACTTTTTGATATTTATCTTATTTTTTTTGTTGTTATCTGTCTAAACAGTCTTAGCCTACCATACCAAATCGATAAATCAAGAAAAAACAGAGTCAATTTACTTTTAGCTATCTTCTATGTATAATGCACCAAAATAGGAGTGATTATGAACTGGCTAATTGACGTCGCAGGTGTTGAAAAACCAATCCCTGCCGAAGTGTTGATCGAATACTGCACAAAAGGTAAGGAATCATATCTCTATGCTCTAAGAAAGGAGGTTTCTCTAGAAGAGCAAGATGATAGCGATCTTTTGAAGTGTCATCTGTGCAAAACACCCGTTGTTGTCTCTAGGCGGAAGAACAAAATTTACATCAAGCATAAACCAAGCGCAGATGGTTCTCAGCCGATCATTGACGACCTAGCCCAGACAGCATGTCCATTCTATATGGGTAAGTCAGATCCCATTTTTGAAGATAAGCCACGCGTGGAGAGTAAAACCACCAAGGCACTAAAGCTTTGTATTTCTGAGAGCATTAAGCAAAGTAGTAATATCAAAAAGAACAGCGTTAAGATCGACCAGGTAATCACCGATAAAACAGATGATTCTCGATGGCGCTCCCCACACGTCTGCTTTCAGACCAAGCAAGGAGATAAGTGGGCAGTAGAGATCCTTAGATCTTGGATTAATCCAAGTTTAATTGAAGAGCGGGAGATGTTTTACCGCGATAACAATATTCGGCTACTTTGGCTGGTCTATACGCAGTCCCTTGGTGTTAACTCAATTACGTTCGGAGACTTAATGCATGGAAACTCTAAAGAGAAGAATGTTTTTGCTGTTAGTTATGAATCCATAAAGGCTAGTTTAGTAAAGAAGAATTTTTTTCTACATGTATTCTATCCTGGAAACAGCAGTCAGGAACCGATTGTAGCAAAAACATGTACGTTCGACTCACTTAGAGTCAATCAAGATGGTTCTCCGTACTATAAAGATTGCTCAAGCGTGACGATTGAGAGCCTTAGAGACTATCTAGTTAGCAAAGGTTTGATAGAGAAGTATGATACAGATGAAAAGGTTTTCAGAATGATGTCAATAGAGCATGCATCTAAAGTAATCGGCGCAGCCAAGCGAACATCCACAGTTTTTTTGTTTGATCGCAAATTAATACTAAATTCTTTGACGGAAATAGCGAAGCTTAGTGACGAGCAAAAGTCCATGTTTAAAAGCGATATTAGAAAGTTAGAACGCTCTTTTAACCTGAACTTAAAAATTCTTGAATGCATTCAAGATCAATCTGGACACAGAAAAGTTCAAAAGCACTTAGGGCAAATCTCAAAATACAGCAACAGCAGATCAGTATTTACAAGATTGGAGAGAAGTAACATCGTTAGTGTAAAGGACTTGATTGCTGAAGATGTCTATCAGAAAAGTACGATTATCGATATCCTTAGAAAACCACAGCAGACATTTGAAGATTACTTGGTTCTAACTAACATCATCAATACTTTTACAGGACTAAGTAAGACGAAACTACTTGTGCTTTTCGACTTATACTTTAGCACCAGCATACAGTTTGCAATACAGGCAAACAAAGAAGAATCTACAATGGATGGTCAGAGTGAGTTTATTGATTACTATCGCCTTTTTCACTTCATAATCACGCAGAATAAACATGGATATGTATTTGATAAAAACGGGGTTGCTATCATTGCAAGCAAGCACTATTCGAGTGTTGTAGAGCTATTTAAAGGTAAAAAGTATCAAAAAGACTACTACAACAAGCTAACTAGTCATATTTCTCAGCTATTGGAAAAACATAGACCTTAATCAAATTATTGACTATCTACACATTGTAACGCACCCAAAGTTGTATTAAAATTATCCAAAAATAATAATAATTAGAAACAAATGGATATTTTGGATACTAATGATAGCATTATGTCTTTCGTTCAAATGTACTTAGATACATCTAACGTTCTAACCTGTGCCCGTTTATTGAAAATGATTGATACTCATGCACCTTTCTACGAACTAGCGTCATTTAAAAAACATCTTCAGCAAAGAATATGGCACGATGGTGTTGAATACGTGGAGGCTGCATTATCT
>JBFOMC010000345.1:0-2166 GCA_040830565.1 Flavobacteriaceae bacterium | reverse complement strand
ACTACTAGGTGTCATGATTGTTTGTACTTTCCCCAAAAGCAACTCACTGTCATTCATCTAGTCCACTATTGTCAGCATGAGACGGCAAACCGAAGCAAAGCTGCTAACGCCAAGGGAGTAAGGCGACACTTGGAAGCTAATAGTAGAAATCTCCCCCAAATACCAAACCCAGGCTTAGCCTGGGTTTTTTGTTTTCCGCGAGATTATTTCTTCATAAGACTAATTTTTACTACCTGAGTTACTTCTCAACCTCTAGCTTCCTCTCTATCTATTATTAATAAGCCCACTCTGATATAATTAAACAATAATAATAGAAATAATAAATAGAAAAATGAAAAAACTGTCACCAGATGAGTTTGAGCAGACCTTCAAGTCATACAATACGAAGGCAAAAGCACATGGTAAAGTCACTGAGATTATACAGACCGTAACTGCGGTTCTTGCACTTTCCTCTACCATGATAGCTTTTGACTCAGACGCCCAAAATATTCCAGATCTGCTAAATACAAAAGGGGAGTATCATCATATTCATCCTGATGATGAGTATTCTAGAGATCTTCAACCTTCGGTCATTACTACGCCAGGCGAAGATATCATCGAAAGCCCCGTATTTGCACGGAGTCGAGGCATAAATCAAAAATACATCGATAACATTGTAAAGAACGATCTCAGCTTGGAAAAGTAATATGAATGAACCCAAAAAAATCAGCGATTTTATGTTTCTCGAAAACGGTAGCAAGGTCGGGCTTGTCACTAACAAGGCAAATTTGAGTGAGCATCTGCTATCGATATCAAAATGGGCGACTGATAAAGATAGCCTGCTTCTCGTAGATGAGCATAAGAACCCGATCTTATCCTTCATCTCACTTGACCACAAAGAGATGCTGCATCTAAGCGAGGTAAGCAAGATAAGCTTGGCTCTCACGGATGCTCGTGGCGAGATAATTGACGCATACTTAATAGAAAGGGCATGAAAACCCCAGACTAAAGAAGGTTTAATCCCTATGTATTGTGGTACTGATGCTCAGAAAAAGAGGACTCACTTAGTCCTCTTTTTGTTTTTGGGTTAGCAGTTACACATCTCAGGTGGGAAGCACCCACAAAGCGTGAGACCAGATATTACAGTGAAAGAAAGAAGCGGCATAGCTAGAAGCATCAGTGCCCACATACTTTTGATAATACAACCATTCTTCTTTTCAATTTCTTCAGCATTTAGCAAAAGTCTAAGAAAGTAATACGCAAAGGTACTCCCTAACATAAAGATCAACGAATTCATATCATTATAAAAATCAGTAGAACTTAAATGATAAAAGACAACTGTCAACATCATAGTTAAAACGAAAGTCACACCCACCCATCTTGGTATCTTTTCTGGTAAGTCTTCGTAAAGAACAACAAGTGCCGTTTTTCTAATGATGATTGAGCGCACCGAGAAACACGAAACGACAAACGATATGGCAAGAAGATTAAATACAACTATATCTAAGGTTATTTTTTCTAGCATTTTTTATTAACTCTATCTATTAAAAGGAGGGTATCGAATACAAAATTTTCTCCAATATAAAAACTAGCCCTTACTACGTGTATGAAAGGGCTGTTTATTAAATGGGCAGTGGACTAGCTTCACGGATTATCGCGATGCCTTGGGTTAATCCTACCTTTTTTATCACTTGGCATTCCACTTCGAACAATCGACCTAAGGCGCAGTCATTGTATAACTGTAAAACCGATGGTCATCATAGAAGCTTCCAATCTGCTCAATTACATTAATGCCCTTCGAGGTTAGTAAATCGAAACCATCCTGAATCGTGTCTACCTTAACCCTATCCATACTTATATATGCGTAAAAGTCGCCATCCTCGATTTCTTCTTCTGCATAGGGATACCATACCCAATAACCACCACCAAATGCATCTTCAATTGCTACTGCATATTCATCATAAAATGCTTCTATTTTAGTACCATATATATTGACTGAACCATCTCGGTAGCTACCGCCAGGCATTGTCATGCTGTCCGTTTCAGTGTCTACTAGGATTTCCGAACCGTCCTCGTACACATCATATGTATCACGCGCTAACTCGACCGTGATATCAGCAGATTTCAATACATCAGCCATGACGTAGTTGCCATTCCCATCATCTTTCAGAGAGGAACTTAGCCTGT